>CALVYJ010000088.1 GCA_944372075.1 uncultured Clostridia bacterium
AATGAGCCCGGTACAATACCGAACTCATTGCCAAATGATTTAATTAAATTTTTGTCCAAACTTTGGGGTTCACTTCACTGGTTCAGTGGCGGCGCCTTTTTTCGATATGTTCTTCGTTCGTTCTTTTGAAAACTTCCGTCTGCGCCTACATCCGCTTTAGCATTTCTTCCAGCTGATCAAACGACTGCGCAAATTGCGAAGCGCCCGCCTGCACCAGCTGTTCTTTTGTGCGATACCCCCACAATACGCTGATGCACCGCATCCCGGCATTGATCGCCGTCTGTACGTCCGTGTCGCCGTCTCCCACAAACACCGCTTCATGCGGCTCAACGCCCAGTTCCCGCAAAACCATGCGCGTCGACGTAGGATCCGGTTTCACCGGCACGCCGTCGCGGTTTCCGAAAATAACGTCGAAGGAAAATTCCTTTAAGAGCGTCGCACCCAAAGCGTCCGCCGCTTGCTGCGATTTGTTCGTCACCACCGCCATCTTGTACCCTGCTCGCTTTAGCGCCGCAAGACATTCCCGCTCCTGCGGAAACAAACTCGTATGCTCGTTCTTGCAATGAAAATGGATCGGACAATATATTTCCCTGTAAAAAAATTCCGCCTGCCCTCGCTTCTCTTCCGGCAATGCGCACGCCGCAAATTGCAATCCGCCGTGCCCGACATACGCGCGCGTCTGCTCCATGCTGATCTTCGGACATCCGAATTGCTCCAGCGCCGCATTCATACAGGCATACAGATCCGGCAATGTGTCCAAAATCGTGCCGTCTAAATCAAATACTATCGCTTTTACCATATCCCTTCGCCCGCCGTTTCGCCGCCTCGCTCACATCTTCTCGGGAACACCGATCCCCAACAGTCCCAAAGCGTTTTTCAACGTGATCAGCGTTGCCTCCGTCAACGTCAAACGAAACGCGCGCGTCGCCTCCTCCGCATTCAATATCGAACAGTCAAAATAAAATTTGTTGAACTTCTGCGCCAGATCTACCGCGTACCTGGCTATAAAACACGGTTCGTACTTTTCCAGCGCATCCTTCAATACGCTCGGAAAATCCGCCAGTTGCTTGATCACTTCAAATTCCTGCGGACATACGTCCTTTACTTCATATGCGCTCGCCCGTCCGCCCTTTTCCAGCACGCTGTTCGCTCGCGCGCACGTGTATTGCACATAGCAGGACGTTTCTCCGTCAAAATTCAATACCTTGTCGTACGAAAACGTGATGTCCTTGATCTTGTTGTTGTACAGAGCGCCGAAAATTACCGCTCCTACGCCCACCGTCTTGGCTATCTGCTCCTTGTTCTCCAGCGCCGGGTTCTTCTCCGTTATGATCGCCAACGCCTTCTCGATACACTTTTGCAGCACGTCTTCCAGATAGACCACTTTTCCCTTGCGCGTAGACATCGCCCCGTCTTCCAGCGATACCATTCCATACGCAACGTGCACCAAATCCTTTGCCCACAGCTCTCCCATCAACTCGATAACTTTGAAAAATTGCTTAAAATGTAAGTTCTGCTGGTACGCCACAACGTATAAGCACTTGTAAAAATCATACGTCTTCTTTCGGTAAAATGCCGCCGCTATGTCGCGCGTTGCGTAGAGCGACGCTCCGTCTGAACGCAAAATGATGCAGGGCGGCATGCCGTATTCTTCCAGATCTACGATCTGCGCGCCGTCGCTCTCTTTCAGCAATCCCTTCGCCCGCAGCATCTCCACAATCGGCTCCATCTTATCGTTGTAAAAACTCTCGCCCGCCCAACTGTCAAAATGAACGTCCAGCATCTCGTATACCTTGCCCACTTCCTTGAGCGTCAGCTCCTTGAACCAGTTAAACAGGGCAACGCTCTCTTCGTCCTTGTCTTCGATCTTCTTGAAAAACGCCCGCGCTTCATCGTTCAGCGTCGGATCCTTCTCCGCCTCTGCATGAAACCGCACATACAATTCGTTCAGCGCCCGCAGTCCGCCCTGCTCGATCCCTTCCCGCGTTCCCCAGCGCTTATATGCCGAGATCAGCTTCCCGAATTGCGTGCCGTAATCCCCTAAATGATTGATCCCGATCGGCTCATATCCCAAAAATTTATGCAGCTTATACAACGAGCTCCCTAACACCGTCGTGGATAAATGCCCGATATGAAAGGGCTTGGCAATATTGACCGAAGAATAATCGATACACACCCTCTTCCCCGCGCCGTCGCTCGATGAGCCGTACCGATCTTTTTCCGCACAGATCCGATCCAGCGTCTGCTTCGCCCAAAACGCACGGTTGATTTTGAAGTTTACATACCCGTTTACGGCGCTCACTTCGGATACGATCGAATCCCGCGCATACGCATTCGCGATATCCTGCGCAATCACCGCGGGAGACTTCCGCATCGCTTTCGCCAATCGAAAACACGGCAACGCAAAATCTCCCATCTCCGTGTTCGGCGGCAACGCCAGCATTTCATACAACTCGTCCTTCCCGATATCTCCCGCTTCGATCCGATCTGCTATATATCTCTTAAAATCCATAACGCCCTCGCTTTTTTGTTTCATTCGGAATTAGTGTACCATAAAATGCGCTTTTTGACAACTTTTTCACCTTTTCCCCCGCCTTTTATTTTGATTATTTTTCGTTTTGTATTATAATAATGGAACGAGCAAATGCCTCTACCTTTGCTTTGCTCGGTCTATGAGGTGTTTTTTATGAAATTAGGTGTTGTCGGATTGCCGAACGTAGGCAAATCCACCCTCTTTAACGCAATTACCCACGCCGGCGCGGAAGCCGCCAATTATCCCTTCTGTACCATCGAACCGAATGTGGGCGTCGTCGCCGTACCCGACGAGCGGCTGGAAAAACTCGCCGCCCTGTACGACAGCAAAAAAATTACCCCCGCCGTCATCGAATTCGTCGATATCGCAGGACTCGTCAAAGGCGCCTCCCGCGGCGAAGGCTTGGGAAATAAGTTCCTCTCCCATATCCGCGAAGTGGACGCCATCGTACACGTCGTGCGCTGTTTCGAGGACGAGAATATCACGCACGTCGAAAGCTCGATCGATCCCGTCCGCGATATCGAAACCATCAACCTCGAATTGATCTTATCCGATCTGGACGCCGTACAGCGCCGCCTGGATCGCGCAAAAAACGCCGCAAAAGGCGGCGATAAAAAGTTCTTGGCCGAAGTGGAATTCCTGCAAAAAGTTTACGACCACCTCTCCAAAGAACAGTGCGCACGCACCTTGCAGATCGACGACGACGAACAGGAATTTATGCAAAATCTCTTCCTGCTTACCGCAAAACCCGTCATCTATGCCGCAAACATCGCCGAAAAAGATATGGGAAAACCGGATACCGACCTGCCCTATGTGAAACAAGTGGAACAATTCGCAAAAAAAGAAGGCAGCGAAGTTCTCATCATCTGCGCAAAGACCGAGGAAGAGCTCTCCCAGCTCTCTGCCGAAGACGCGCAAATGTTCCTCGAAGATTTAGGCGTTTCCGAAAGCGGGTTGAATCGCCTGATCAAAAAATCGTATTCCCTTCTCGGCTTGATCAGTTACCTCACCGCCGGAGAAAAGGAAACGCGCGCCTGGACGATCACCAAAGGCACCAAAGCCCCGCAGGCGGCAGGTAAAATTCACTCCGACTTCGAAAAAGGATTTATCCGCGCCGAAGTCGTCGACTGGGAAACCTTGCTCGAATGCGGCAACTATACCGCCGCAAAGGAAAAAGGAAAAGTCCGCTCGGAAGGAAAAGATTACGTCATCAAAGACGGCGACGTCGTCCTCTTCCGCTTCAACGTTTGATCGCGCCGCTTGCGCCTTCCGACGTTGCCGAACCTTCCGTTCGGATTTTAAGCCACCCGATCGTTTCATCGGCTGCGCGACTGCTCTTGCAGTCGCGCAGCCAATTTTTTTATCCCGCCAAAAACAAACGCGAAACAAACGCGTCCGCTCCGACCGAAGCGGTTCCGCCGAAAACCGCTTCGGTCAAAATAAAATTCAATTCCTCTCTCTTCCCCTGCGGCGCCGCCCTCCGTCGATCAATTTCGCCCTCCGTTGTACGGAATGCGTCCGCGCCTTCCCGCCGCGCTTCGATCCTTACAGTATTTTTTTTCTTTTCTTGCCGTAAACCGTACAGAACCCATGACATTTTCTTTCTTTTGTGCTATAATAAAAAAGTCGTATGTGCGTTCGTTACGATACGGCATGCTTATTACACTTTATCTACGGAGGAATTTATTTTGAGCGGCTTTTTTGGGGTTGTTTCGAAAAAAGATTGCGTATTCGACCTGTTCTTCGGAACAGATTATCATTCTCACCTCGGTACTCGGCGCGGCGGTATGGCCGTTTACGGCGACACAGGATTTAATCGCGCCATCCATAATATTGAAAATTCCCCTTTTCGGACGAAATTTGAACGTGACTTCGAGGAAATGAAAGGAAATATCGGCATCGGGTGTATTTCCGACAACGAGCCGCAGCCGCTTTTGGTTCGCTCGCACCTGGGAAATTTCGCCATCGCGACGGTCGGACGCATCAACAACATCGATGCGCTCGTAAAGCAGGCCTTTTCCGAAGGCAAAACCCATTTTCTGGAAATGAGCGGCGGCAGCATCAACGCCACCGAATTGACCGCATCCCTCGTCAACAGGGGCGCGAGCATCCCCGACGGCATTCGATATGCCCAGAGCGTGATCGACGGCTCCATGTCGATTTTGATCCTTACCTCGAAAGGAATTTACGTCGCGCGCGACAAAATGGGCAGAACGCCTGTCGTGATCGGCAAAAAATCGGGCGCTTTTTGCATTTCGTTTGAATCGTTTGCCTACTTGAATCTCGGCTATGAACCCTTCAAAGAGCTGGGCCCCGGCGAGATCGATTTCGTTTCCGCCGACGGCGTTGACGTCCTTTCCCCCGCCGGCAATCAGATGAAAATTTGTACCTTCCTGTGGGTGTATTACGGAAATCCCGCATCCTCGTACGAAGGATTGAACGTAGAACATATGCGCTACAACTGCGGCGCAATACTCGCCCGCCGCGATACCATTTCCGCCGACGCCGTTGCGGGACTTCCCGACTCCGGAACCGCGCATGCCATCGGTTACGCCAACGCTTCAAAACTTCCGCTGACCAGACCGTTCGTCAAATATACCCACACCTGGCCGCGCTCGTTTATGCCTCAAAAACAGACGCAACGGGATCTGATCGCGCACATGAAACTGATCCCGATCGACGAAATGATCCGAAACAAACGGCTCGTTCTCATCGACGATTCCCTCGTGCGCGGAACGCAGTTGCGCGGAACGGCGGATTTCCTGTACCGAAGCGGAGCCAAAGAACTGCATATCCGCCTCGCCTGCCCGCCTCTGCTCTTCGGTTGCCCCTATCTGAATTTCTCGCGATCCTCCTCCGATCTGGAATTGATCGCGCGCAGAAAAGTCGCCGCCTTGGAGGGCGAAGGCTACGAATCGACGCTCGATCGATACGCAGACCCCGACAGCGAACAATACGCCGCCATGACCGAAGCCATCCGCAGCGAATTGCAATTTACCTCCCTGCGCTATAATCGGCTCGACGACATGCTCGCATCCACCGGGATTCCCGCCTGCAACTGCTGCACCTATTGCTGGAACGGCAAAAAAGACTGATCGTTCAAATCCATTCGGCTTTTACGCAATTTCAAAGCGGGAGGGCGACGGTACAACCTGTACCGTCGCCCTCCCGCTTTATCCGTTTCATATAAATCTTGCCGCACGCCCGTTTTTAATATGCGCGCGCAAACAATACCATATGCTTCGCCTCTTTTCCGCAGCAGGCGCACTTTTGCGCATGCTCGCCCTCGACGATCACGCGCGCGCTCGCAGCCGTCCGCTCCTTGATCGCGTCTTCGCACGCTCGGCAGCCGCACCAGCCCGCCTTGACAAAGTTGCCGCCCTCTACGCCTTTCAAAATTCCGTCTACGTCCTCCGCATATACGACGCGCTCTTCCTTGCGCTTCTTCGCCTGCTCGAACAAATTGCTCTGTATGTTCTCCAAGAGCGATCGGATGGTCTGCGCGGCGTTTTCCAACGGCGCCTCGATCTTTTCGTGCGTATCCCTGCGAACCAAGACCATCTTGCCCGCCTCGATATCGCGCGGCCCCAGCTCGATCCGCAACGGCACGCCCTTCATCTCCCATTCGTTGAATTTCCAGCCCGGACTGTTGTCCGAAACGTCCGACGCGACGCGGATCCCCGCTTTCGTCAAGACGTCTTTTAACGCGCCGACCGCCTCCAGCACGCCCTCTTTCTTCGACGCGATCGGGATCAGGATCGCCTGGATGGGCGCTACGACCGGCGGCAATATCAAACCGCGCGCGTCGCCGTGCGACATGATCAACGCACCGATCAGGCGCGTCGATACCCCCCATGACGTCGTATACCCGTATTTGTGCGTGCCGTCCTTATCCAAAAATTGAATGTTGAACGGCTTGGCCAAATTTGCCCCGAGATAGTGCGAGGTGCCCGCCTGCAAACTCTTGCCGTCGTGCATCATCGCCTCCATGCCGTA
>CALVYJ010000089.1 GCA_944372075.1 uncultured Clostridia bacterium
TGCGATGTCGTTGTTGGCGATCGTCGCGGTTGCGGTGATCTCCTTTTTGGTTTATCTTTCGGCATACAGTCGCACGCGGGAGGCGCAGTCGAAGGAATTGGAGGAATTGGCTCTGCTGCGTGCGGAGACCGATTATTGGTTTTCGTTCTTTGATGCGGATGGGGTCGATCTGACGTTTGCGGGCGAGGGTGCGAACGCGACAGATTTTCTTGTGCGTGCGGAATCGGAAGGCAAAGTATATCGTATATTTATGCAAGACGATGCGCAAGGTTCGGGGTTGGTGTTTACCTATCCGTCGTCGATCGGGCGCGGGGAAGATGCGGGAGAATATGCGAGCGTGCGTTTGGACGTGACGGCATTTGAGCGTGTCTGTTACGAAGCGTACGGCGCGGTCGGAGGGGCGGAAACGCGTACCCGATCGGAACAAGAATCGCTCGGCGCGAGCGGCGCGGCTTTGGTTTTTGACGGCAAGGAAGCGTTGCAGACCTTTGACGGCGCATGGCGGTTTACGGTACGCCAAAGAGTTGCGGGCAGGCGGATAGCCTGTACGATATTTTGTCGGGAGGGCGCAGATGCTGGGTAAAAGGATTCAAAGATCGCGCGCCTTTACCGTAGCGGAGGCGGCGGTGACGATGGCGCTGGTCGCCGTGCTGATGGCGGCGGGAATTGCGGCGGTGTCGGCGTCTTTTCGCGCGCAGGAGCGGACAGCGGATACCCTGCGGGCGTATGCCGCCGCCGACGAAGCGTACGGGGCGATAGCCGATGCGGAGGGCGCAAGTGATTGTCTTTCGGAATTTGAACGCGCGTTTTCGTTTGCGTTTCCGAGCGGCACGCTGCAAAAATCGCAGGCTCAGGGCGCAACGGAGTATGTCTGCACGCAGGGAGATCTGCGCCTGGAAATTCGCTTTCAAACGGATGTACAGAATCAAAATCTTGAATACGTATTGCAGATTTACTGCGGAATTGCGGATCCCATCCTGCGAACGGGGACGGTGCGCGTATCGAAGCCGGAAGGAGGTAAGATCGCATGAGGGGAAGGATGCGCGCAAGGGAATCGGCGTTTGCGATCGAGTATGCGATCCTGCTGATGGTCGTTTCGGTCGCGTTGATCGCGCTGCTGGCGACGCTGGCGTTTGTATCGGCGGAACAAAGCGCGGGGTATCGCACGTATCTTGCGAGGAAGCAGCTTTTGGACGAAATCGGCGCGGCGTATGCGGAAGGGAGCGGCGAAGCGGAACTCGAGACGGCATACGGCGAAAAGCTGCGCGAAAGCGGGATGGAGCTTACGGTCGAAGAAAACCGACTGCTCGTGCGCAAAGACGGGTCGGGCGGCGTGTTGTTGACGGTTGTCGAGGAAGGCGGGCGCATTGTTCGCTACGTCTATGGCGAAATCGCCCATCCTTAAGGAGAAGTTTGTATGGGAGTGGAGGCGTTTTACGCGGCGGCGACGCATACGTTGTTTACGCTGGTCGGGCTGTGCGTCGGGAGTTTTCTCAACGTAGCGGCGTATCGGTTGCCGCTCGGTTTGCGGTTGTCTAAGCCTTCGTCGCACTGTCCGCAATGCAAACGGCGGCTCGCATGGCGGGATCTGATCCCGTTGCTGTCGTATATTTTTCTCGGCGGGAAGTGCAGATATTGCGGGAAGCGGATCCCCTTCCGCTATTTTTTCGTCGAGCTGATAAACGGAATGCTTTGGCTTGCCTGTTCGCTGACGCTGTACGAATCGAACGGGATCGCGGCGGCGCTGATTTTCGCGCTGACGCTTTCGACGTTGTTGTGCATGGCGATCTGCGATGCGGAGCATATGATGATTCCGGACAGCCTGCAAGTGAGTTTACTGTTGTTTGCGCTTGCGGGAGCGTTTCTCGCGCCGACGCCCGCTTGGACGCAAAGGCTGTACGGGGCGATGCTTGGCGGCGGATTTTTTCTGTTTTTTTATTTTCTGTCGCCCGTCTTGTTTGGAAGAGAGGGGTTGGGGCTGGCGGATGTGAAGCTGATGGCGATTGCCGGGATCTTTCTCGGCGCGGCATCGACGGCTTTGGCGATCGTGATCGGAACGGTGTCGGCGCTGGCGGGCGTCTGTATGCGCGAGGCGGCTCGGGCGGGGCAACGGCGTCTGCCGCTGTTTGACGGGGATAAGGAGTTTGCGTTTGCGCCCGGTCTGATCTTGGGTATCGTTACGGCGGCGGTGTACAGCGAGCAAATTTGGAGCGCGTATCGGTCGATGTTCGCGGGATTTTGAATGAGCGGAAAAGGAGGATGGCGAGGCGATGAAGCTGTGGATGGGATTTGACGAGAGGGCAAACGAAATCGTGATCATGCAGGCGAAGCGTGCGGCGGAACCGTTTGCGATGCAGAGGTTGCGGCTCTCTTCGCCGCTGTTTTCGGAGGGATTTTTCGCGGAAGCGCGCGCCGCGTTGGAAACGTATGCGGAGAGGATGCCGCAGATACGGAATCGGGAGGCCTACGTGGTGCTGCCCGACGCGGCAGTCGGCTTTGAGATGTTGGATATACCGAATATGTCGCGGGCAAGGATGGCGCAGGCGCTGGAGACGGAGCTTTACAAATTGGGCAAGGACAAGTTACAGGAGAAGAGCGTCAAGACGTATGTTTGGAGGCAGGACAAGGGCAGCGCGACCTATGCGGCGGTCTATAGCGACAGGAAGCTGACGGGCGAATTTTGGAAACTGTTTTCGGAGATAAAGGTTCTTCCCAAGTCGGTCACGCATGCGAGCAACGCGCTGTTGAGCGGGGTTTTGGGGATGGTACCCAAACTTCGCGGGCGAAGTTTTGTATTGGCGGACGTACAGGCGCACGGTACGCAGATCGCCTTGTGCGGGCGGGGAAGGTTGCAGGGGTTTGCGTCTGTACCGCACGGAGCGTCGCTGATCGGCGCGGGCAAAGTCGAGCACGAATACATGCAAACGCGGCACGAATCGGGAGAGATCGCCGTGCTCAACGCGCGCGAAACGGCGCAGGCGAAGGCGTTGACGCAGGCGAAGGACGCTGCAATGGAGGGCGAGCGCGGCGGCGTCGAAGAGAGCGCATGGGGAGCGGAGCCGGCGGAAAGCGGGCGGGACGTATTCCTGCGGGAGGACGCGGACGGGCGCAAGGTCTATCGCAAAGTACCCAAGCGGTATCCGAAATTTATGATGCGTAAGCCGCCTTCGAACGAAGAAGACGTTTGTTATGAGAATTTTCGCATTCTGCAAAAGTGGATCGTGCTGTACGCGCGGCAGGCGGAGTCGGATGCGAGGATGTACGCGCCGGAATCGATCGTGATCAATCTTCCGAGCGCCTTCGAATCGGTCGTGGAGAGGGCGAACGAAGATCAGAAGCGGAGCGGAGGGTTGCCCATTCGGCGGCTCATTCTGCCCGAGAGAACTGCATGGGCGGCGGACTGTCTATGGCTATACGGCTGCCAGTATGCGAGGCATATCGGCGGGCGGCACATGTTTTGAAGAGGGATAAAGCGCACAGAAAGCGGCAAAGGAAGGCGCGCGGAAGCGGCAGAGGGGGAAAGACTTGAAAAAATACACGTACAGGGCGATTGATCTGCAGGGCAAGCGATACAGCGGCGTGTATCTTGCGGAAAGCGAACGCGATCTGCGGGAAAAGCTGTCCGAGCAGGGCATGTTTTTGGTATCGAGCCGAACGAAGGCGGACAAGCCGCCGCATCCGTTTTTCAGCTTGAGCGGCAAGGTATCCGCGAGCGAGCTGTCTGGGTTTTGCAGACAGTTTTCGATCATGATCGGGTCTGGGACGTCGATCGGCGAGTCGCTGATGCTGCTGACGCAGCAGGCGCATTCGGGGTATTTTAAGCGGGTTTTGAAGCAGGTGGATGAAGACGTAAAGGCGGGAAAGCTGTTGTCGGAGGCGATGGCGCGGCATCGGCATGCCTTTCCGGACTTTTTCCGAAGCATGGTGCGGATCGGGGAGGCGTCCGGCGCGATCGAGAGCGTGCTGAATTCATTGGCGGATTATCTGGAAACGGAATCCAAACTGCGGGCAAAGATGCGGGCGGCGCTGACCTATCCGACGGTATTGATTTTAATGGCGGTCGGGATCGTCGTGCTGATGGTGGCGTACGTGATCCCCACCTTTCGCACGGCTCTGGCGGCGATGCATGTAGAGATGCCCGCGCTTACGGAGAATCTGTACGAGTGCGGACAGTGGCTGAGAGCGAACTGGTGGATCTTTCTGTCGGCGGTCTTTGCCGCAGTCGGCGCATGGGCGTTGTTTTTGCGATGGAAAAAGGGCAGATACATATGGGACGCGATCAAATTCCGCATGCCGATCGCGGGAAAGATCGTTCGGAACAACGTAGCGGCGCGATTTTGCCGAGCGTTTTCGCTGTTGGTTGGCGGCGGGATGGATATTGTGGCGGCGATGGAAGAAACGGGGCGGGTGTTTGGAAATGCGTATGCGCGCGGACAGTTCAGCCGTGCGGCAGACGATGTTCGCCGCGGCATGGCGCTTTCGGCGGCGCTGCAGAGATACGGGCTGTTTCCGGCGGAGCTTTTGCAGATGATTTCGGTCGGGGAACGGACGGGCGAGCTGGACGGGATCTTAAAAAGGTCGTGTTCCTATTTTGAAAATCGCGTGGAGCGATCGATTTTGACGGTTACGAGTTTGTTGCAGCCGATCATTCTGTGTCTGATCGGGGCGGCGGTCGGCGTGTTGTTTTACGCGGTATATTCGCCGATGTTGCAGGTCATGAATTCGTTGTAAGCGGGGAAGTGCGATGGATATCGATTATGAGATTTTACAATTTTATGCCTATAAGAAGATCATCCGTTCGGGGCAGATCAAGCAGATCTATGAAGATTGCAAGCGCGCGAGGCAGCCGATCGAGCGGTTTATGGAAGAATCGGGATATTGTACGCAAGAGCAATCGCTTACGGCGTTGGGCGAATTTTACTGTATGCCCTACTGTGAAATGGGCATGTTGGAAGTGGATCGGAGTCTTTTGGAACGGTGTACGCTTGCGCGGATGCGCAAGGACGCATTTGTTCCGATCTGCATAGATCGGGCGGGCGTGATGCTGATCGCGGTGGCGCGTCCGCTGGACGTGTGGGCGATGTCGATGATAGGACAGTGGTTTCCCGAGCCGAAGGATTTTATTTTAGTGCCGGCCGCGCAGCTCGACCTGTTTATCGATTCGGCGGAAGCGGTGCAATCGACGGCGAGCGCCTTGCAGGATCTGCAGCGGGAAGCGGACAAGGGAGAAACGGCGCGGGAGGGCGCGGAGCGAGAGGACGTACTCAACAATCCGTCCGTGCGATTGGTCGATTCGCTGATACGGGAGGCAGTGCCCTTCCGTGCGAGCGATATTCATATCGAGCCGTTTGAAAAGGCGGTAAACGTGCGGTATCGGATCGACGGCGATCTGCATCTTCGCGCAACCTTTCCGATCGAGAACTATCCGGCGGTCTGTGCGCGGCTGAAGATATTGTCGGGCATATCGATCGCAGAGCGGCGCCTGCCGCAGGACGGCAGGATCGGAATGACGATCAACGGCGTCGAATACGATTTTCGGGTATCGACGTTGCCCACGGTACACGGCGAGAAATTTGTCATTCGGGTGTTGGACAAGCGCACGTTTGATTTTGCGCGTACCGATTTGGATTTTACGGAGGAGGAAAACGCGCTCATCGATAAGATATTGGCGCATCCGCACGGGATCGTATTGCTGACGGGGCCGACGGGATGCGGAAAGTCAACGACGCTGTACTCTTTTTTGAAGGAGATCAACCGTCCTGCGGTGAACATCATCACGGTAGAAGACCCGGTGGAATATACGATGCCCGGGATCAATCAGGTGCAGGTGAACGCGAAGGCCAATTTGACGTTTGCCAATGCTCTGCGCAGCATACTTCGGCAAGATCCCGACATTATCATGGTCGGCGAGATACGCGACGAAGACACGGCAGAGATCGCGGTGCGAGCGGCGATCACCGGTCATCTGGTATTTTCCACCATGCATACGAACGATGCGCCGGGCGCGATCATTCGGCTGGAAGATATGCGCGTCGACAGTTATTTGGTGGCGGACGCGATCGTCGCGGTCATAGCCCAGCGGCTCGTCAAGCGACTGTGTCCGGCTTGCAAACGCCGCGTCAAGGCGACGGAAGCGGAGAGAAAGCTGCTGGATTTGCGGGAACCGGGGTTTGTCTATCGCGCGCAGGGTTGTCAATTTTGCAACGGAACCGGTTACAAAGGCAGGGTCGCCGTACACGAGATCATGTACATGACCGATCGGCTTCGTTCGGCGGTTGCGGCGGGCAGGCCGCTGGAGGAGCTTCGCGCGATGGCGGCGGCAGACGGTATGCAAAATTTATGGGAGAAGGGCAGGGCTCTGGTGTTGAAGGGCGAAACGGACG
>CALVYJ010000090.1 GCA_944372075.1 uncultured Clostridia bacterium
GCAAGATCAAAAATCAAGGAAAGCCTTTATTTATAAGGTTTTTGCTAGGGGTTGCAATAAATCGTAATCAACCATTGTATGTGCTTCATTGCTCCTCCTTCGCGCAAAACCTCTCCCGAAAACGATAAGCTCGCGCCCGATCTCACCCCTCCCGCTTCCGCGCGGTATACGACTTTGCTCGAATGCCTTTTGCGCGGTATGCCGCTTTGCTCGAATGCCTCCCGCGTTCGCGCTTATCGCTTCGGGAACGGCGTTCAGATCTCGTTTTGGGGATTATCCTGTCCGCGCAAGAGATCGGGGCGTTTTTCGCGCGTGAGTTTTTCCGATTGTTCCCGCCGCCATTTATCGATTTGGGCGTGGTTGCCGCTGCGCAAAACCTCGGGGACCGTGCGTCCCCTGTACTCGACGGGGCGGGTATATTGCGGATACTCGAGCGCGTTTTCCGAAAAGCTCTCCTGCACCAGCGACGACGTATTGATGACGCCGTCGACATACCGCGCGACGCAGTCTGCCACCACCATTGCCGGCAGTTCTCCGCCCGTCAATACGTAGTCGCCGATGCTGATTTCTTCGTCGATAAACAGATCGATCGCCCGCTGGTCTACGCCTTCGTAATGCCCGCACAGCAAAATGAGATGTTCGTATTGGAGCAATTCGAACACCTTTTGCTGTCGGAACGTTTCGCCCTTGGGCGACATATAGATGCGCCGCGCCCTGTGTTCGGGATCCAGCGCCTCGATGGCGGACCCGATGGGCTGCGCCGTCATGACCATCCCCGCGCCGCCGCCGAACGGATAGTCGTCGCATTTTTGGTGCTTGTCCTGCGTGTAGTCGCGAATGTTCACGACGCGGATCTCGATTTTATTTTCTTTCTGCGCTCTGCCCAAAATGCTCACCTGCATCGCCGCAAACATTTCGGGAAAGAGGGTCAAAATGTCGATTCTCATACTTCAAAGACGGTCTCCAACAGCGAGACGGCGAAAAGCTCGTGCATCTCGCGGGAGGGATGGTTGATCCGATTGCAAAGAAGAGCCGTGGTATCTACGCCCGCCTCGCGAAGCCGCTGCCAGCGCGCAAAGCAGTCGCATACCTTCGCGCCGCATTCCAGCGCCGCCGCCTTTGCCTCTTGCAGATACGCCTCCAGCCTGCCCTCCCTGCTGACGGCGCTCACCGCTTCCGCCGCGCTTCGTTCGGGTTGGGTGCGGATGTTCGGATCGACGTATTCGCACATCGCGTTGGGCGTCATGAAGATGACCTCGCTCCCGCTCTCCTTAAGTTGGGTAAAGATCGCGCGCAGAGCGGAAACATACGCCTCCCGCTTTTCCGGCTCGGCGCCGCTCATCACGTCGTTTAAGCCGTAGCACACGACGGTGAGATCGGGACGGTAGACAAGCACGTCGCGAACGAGTCGCTTTGCGCCGTTTGGCGCGTTGTCGCCGCTGATGCCCGCATTGATCAGATTGATCTGCGCGCGCGGATAAAAGACGTTCAGCATATGCACCAGCCTCTCCGAATAGGAGTTGCGCCTCTCGTAAACGGTGTCGAACGCCTGCTCGTTCACCAACCGAAGCTCGAAACAGCCGTGCGTGACGCTGTCGCCCAAAAAAGCGACCGTCACGGGCGATGCGCCGTACAGATCTTCATTCTTTTTTTGCAATTTTACTAACAGTTTCATCCTCTTCGCTCCTCTCCTTTGCCGCCGCTTTCGGCGCCGCGTTCCGATTGCAAAACCCGAAACGCAAACCGCGTTTTGCAACCAATACATCCTCCGATGCGCTGCGACGGGCGCGCTTATTGCTTTGACGCGTTGACGAGCGCGCTTATTGCTTTGACGCGTTGACGGGCGCGCTTACTGCCCCGATGCGCTGCGACGGGCGCGCTTACTGCTCCAACGCTACCTGTAAAAAGCGCTCCCTATTGACCGTAACTTTTTTGGCTTGTACGTCTACGTCGGCGATAACCCCCTCCGCCGCGGCGAACATCCATTCCCGTTCTCCCGCGCGAACGACGTACACGTCCGTGTGCGCGGGCAGGATATCGACGATCTCGCCCAGTTTTTCTCCCTGCTCCGTGTACAGCTCGCAGCCGATGATATCGACGATGAAATATCTGCCCTCGGCAGGCGCGGGGGCGTCTTCCCGCAAAACTTCCAAAAGTTTGCCGCGAAACAGCTCCGCCGCGTTGCGGTCGGCTATGCCGCTCAAGCTCAGATAGGCGGCGCTCGCGTCAAAGCGCGACGACAATACCTTGTACTCCTCTCCCGCAATGATCACTTTTCGGATCTTTCGGATATCGCCGATCTCGTCCAGCAACGGCTTGACCTTCAGCTCTCCGCGGATCCCCTGCGGCTTTAGTATTTCCCCGATTACGATTCGCTCTTGCATGCCTTCCTCCGCTGACTACAAAAGAAGGGAAAAACCGGACTTTTGCAACGATTTTTCCCTTTGATGCGCTCGGACGTTTTCGGATTACTCCGCCTGACTGTCCTTTTCTTTGATTTCGACGGTATATTTCTTTCCTTCCTTCGCCGACGCGCAGCGGACAAGCGTCCGAAGCGCCTTGGCGATCTTGCCCTGTTTGCCGATGACCTTTCCCATGTCCGATTCTTCAAGAAGCACGACGATCTCCGTCGCGTTGTCCTTCTCTTCGACGCGGTATTCGATCTTATCCTTATACTCGGCAAATTGTTCTACGACGTATTTGACCAGTTCCAGCATCTTCCGCGCCTCCGCCTAGCTTACTTCTTCTTTCTCGTCTTGGTGCGCGGCGCCGAAAGTTTGGTCGGCTTTTCCAAAATACCCTGCCGGATCAACAGCGTCTTGACCGTGTCCGTCGGCTGTACGCCCTTGGACAACCAGTCTTTCGCCTTCGCTTCGTCGATCACGATCTCTTCCGGCTGCGTAAGAGGATTGTAATGCCCGATCTTCTCGATATACTCGCCGTCGCGTGCCTTTCTGCTGTCTACTACCACAATACGGTAAAACGGGCTCTTCTTGTCGCCCAACCGGGTAAGTCTCATTCTGACTGCCATACTGAAAACTCCTTGGAATTTGATTTTTTTTCGTATCGTTTCGCGGTTTTTGCCGCTTACCCGTGCATTATACCGCAAAGCAAACAGTGCTGTCAAGCATTTTTACTTGACAGAAACAAATTTTTTACCATTCGCGCCACTCTTCGGTGATATCGTCCTCCGCGTCCCGCAGGCCGTATGCGACGGCGGCCTCTCGGATAAACGCGGCGATCGATTCCCGCTCGTCCGTTTCGATGAGCGCGTACTCCGTCTGTTCGTTCAGACGATTCAGGGCAACGACCGCCTTTTCGACTTCCGCCAGGATGACTCCCTCCTCTGCGGCGGGCATTTTCGAGAGCGCATTGATTAGTCTTTGCAAGATCTTTCCGCACCTTCGGATATGCCTCGGCCGATAACCGCAGTCGTCGCCCTCCGCCTTGCATTCGCGCGCAAAATCGCGCATCGAACGTTCGATCTGCCCGATCTGCTCTCGCAAGCCGACCATGATCCCTCCTTACCGCATAAACGGCAGTTTCTTGCCGCTGCGAAATTGTTTCATCATCAATTTGGTCTGTTCGAACTGCTTTAAGAGCTGGTTGATGTCCTGAACGGTCGTGCCCGACCCCGACGCGATGCGCTTTTTGCGGGATGCGTTGATGATCTCCGGCTTTTCGCGCTCTTTTCTGGTCATGGAGAGAATGATCGCCTTGATGCGTTCGATCTTCCGCTCGTCGAAGTCCTCTTCGCGGATCTTGAGCTTGCCCATGCCCGGCATCATGCCCATCACGGAGGCGATGCCGCCCATCTTTTTGAGCGATTCGAACTGATCGAGATAATCTTCGAGCGTGAAGGACGCCTCGCGCAGTTTCTTTTCCAGACGCTTGGCCTGCTCCTCGGTGACGGCCTCCTGCGCCTTTTCGATGAGGGAAAGCACGTCGCCCATGCCCAGAATGCGCGACGCCATGCGGTCGGGATAGAAGGGCTCCAGATCGGTGAGCTTTTCGCCTACGCCGATAAACTTGATGGGTTTGCCCGTCACCGCCTTGATGGACAGACATGCGCCGCCGCGCGTGTCGCCGTCCAGTTTCGTCAAGATCACGCCCGTAACGTCCAGACGCTTGTTGAAGGTCTCCGCCACGTTGACGGCATCCTGACCGGTCATGGAATCGACCGTCAGCAAGATCTCGTTCGGATGCACTTCCGCCTTGACGCTCTCCAGCTCCTGCATGAGCGATTCGTCGATGTGCAGGCGTCCCGCCGTATCGATGATCACCGTGTCGAAGCCCATCGCGCGCGCATGCTCGATCGCCTGCTTCGCCGTTTTCACCGGGCTCTGCGCGCCCTTTTCAAAGACCTCCGCGCCCGCCTTTGCGCCCACGATCTGCAACTGGTTGATCGCCGCCGGTCGGTAAATGTCGCCCGCAACCAACAGCGGTTTCTTGCCCTGCTTCTTCAAAAGATACGCCAGTTTTCCGCACAGCGTCGTCTTTCCTGCGCCCTGCAGACCGCACATCATGATCACCGTGGGCGGACGATCCGCCACCTCCAGCTTGGAATTGGTAGACCCCATCAGCGCGATGAGCTCCTCGTTGACGATCTTGATGACCTGCTGGGCAGGGTTCAAACTCTGTAAAATTTCCTGCCCGACCGCCTTTTCGGATACGTCCGCTATGAATTTCTTTGCGACAAAAATATTGACGTCCGCTTCCAGCAACGCGATGCGTACCTCGCGCATCGCGCCCTTGATCTCCAGCTCGGTGAGCTTTCCGTGTTTGGTCAGTTTGGAAAATATATGATTCAGTCTTTCCGACAGAGATGAGAATATCGCCATATCCCCTCCTTTGCGCTGCCTCGCGCTCCCTTGATTTCGTTCAGTCTTCCCGCAACAGCGCGTCCGCATCCGCCGCACATTCGGGATAGTCCGCACGCAGGCGCTCCACGCCCGCCCGCAGGCGCTCGTACCGCTCCTCCTTTTGCAGACATTGCAGCTTTTGCTCGTATCCTTCCAGAGCCGCACGGCTCTTCGCCAACGTGTCCGACACGCTCTGCTTGCTCGACTGCTTCTGCTGCGCGATCTCCGTCAGCGACAGATCGCACAGATAATACAGCTCGCAGATCTCCCTCTGCCGCTGCGTCAACAGCTCCGCGTATACGTCAAAGAGCCGCACAAAGTAAAAATCTTTCATCATCCTTTCCCGTATGAATCCGTCCTATGCCCAAGCCTGCGTTTTCGCCCGTTTTTTTGACCGCGTATGCAGGATTTTGCTTCATTCGCCGGCCGCTTTCGCGTTTTCCGCGCTCCCTTCGGAACGCCCGTTCATGCCGACGTCAGATGATGCCTTCGGTAAATTCCTCGGCGTCGAACAGCTCGAGATCGTCCAGCTTTTCGCCCGTTCCGACAAACAGGACGGGGATGTGCAGCTCGCCGCACAGCGATACGACGAATCCGCCCTTCGCCGTGCCGTCCAGCTTGGTCAGCACGATGCCGTCCAGATCGACCGCCTCGTCGAACAATTTTGCCTGGGATAGCGCGTTCTGCCCCGTGGTGGCGTCCAGAACGAGCAGTTTATAGAAATGCGCTTCCGGATAATCGCGCTTTACGACGCGATCCATCTTTTTGAGCTCTTCCATCAGATTCGCCTTGACGTGCAGCCGTCCCGCCGTATCGACGATGACTACGTCCGTCTTTCTCGCCCTCGCCGAGGACACCGCATCGTACACCACCGCGGAGGGATCGCTCCCCTCCTCGTGCTTGACGATGCGCACCTTCGCCCGTTCCGCCCACACCGTGAGCTGTTCGGCAGCCGCCGCGCGGAAGGTGTCCGCCGCCGCCAGCGTGACCGACTTTTTCTCGCGCACAAAGTAATTGGCAAGTTTGCCGATCGTGGTCGTCTTTCCCACGCCGTTTACCCCGACAAGCATGATCACGGCGGGATATTCGATCGCGGGCATCTCCGCCTGCAACAGCGTATCCTCGATCACGTCCTTCAAAAGATCGATCACGTATTCCTTATCTTTCAGCTTTTCCTTCTTGGCGTCCTCGCGGATCTGCTCGACAATGTCCTCCGCCGTCCGCACCGAGATGTCCGCCGATATGAGGATCTCTTCCAATTCGTCGTAAAAATCATCGCCCAGCCCCTTCGCAAACAGAGCCGACAGCTTGCCCGAAATGTTGTCCTTCGTCTTTTTCAGCGCGCCGATGATCTTTCCAAAAAATCCCATCCCTCTTTCTCCTTGTCCTTTTCTCCTGTATCCTTGCCCGACCGTTTCGCCGGTATATGCGCCCTTTAGCGGCGTCTGC
>CALVYJ010000091.1 GCA_944372075.1 uncultured Clostridia bacterium
GGTAAAGATGCGTCAAGAGCTGTGCGAACAAGTGCGGCAATTTCGATCGGAGCGCGGCAAGGAGATCGGTTTAGCGGTCGTATTGGTTGGCGACAATCAGGCTTCGCAGGTATATGTCCGCAATAAGATCAAGGCGTGCGAGGAGGTCGGGATCCGGTCGTATTCCTATCATCTGCCGGAGGAGACGGGCGAGGAGCAGTTGCTTTCTCTGATCGACGAGTTGGTGTCGGATCCGAATATTCACGGGATATTGGTGCAATTGCCGCTGCCGAAACATATCGACGAGAAGAAGGTATTGCGGAGGATTCCTGCGAGCAAAGACGTAGACGGTTTTTGTGCGGAAAACGTCGGGAATCTGGCAATGAACCGAGAAACGATCGTTGCGTGCACTCCGTATGGGGTGATGAAAATGCTGGAGCATTACGGCATAGATCCGAAGGGCAAGAATGCCGTGGTGTTGGGTCGATCGAACATCGTGGGCAAGCCGATGGCGATGCTGTTGCTGAATGCGGATGCGACGGTAACGGTCTGTCACAGCAAGACAAAGGATTTGATAAAGATCTGTTCGGAGGCGGACATTCTGGTCGTGGCGATCGGCAGGGCGAAGTTTGTGCAGGCGGACATGGTCAAAGAGGGCGCTGTCGTGATCGATGTGGGCATGGATCGCGACGAGAACGGAAAACTTTGCGGCGACGTTGATTTTGAGCGAGTAAAAGACAAGGTGTCGTACATAACGCCTGTTCCGGGCGGAGTCGGGCCGATGACGATCACCATGTTATTATATAACACCGTTTTAGCGGCTTTGAGGAGTTAATGCGTTTGGATACCAACTTTAAGCAAAAGTTAGAGAGTTTGCGCCTTGCGTTTGAAGATGTTTTGTCGGATTATCTGGACAGAACGCTGTTCAAACCACAAATTTTGAATGAAAGCATGCGATATTCGCTGCAGATAGGCGGCAAGAGGCTGCGGCCGGTATTGATGTTTGCGTGCGCGCAAATGTTGGGCGGGAAGGTGCAGGATGTGGCGAATCTTGCGTTGGCGCTGGAAATGATACACACATATTCGCTCATACACGATGATTTGCCGGCGATGGACAACGATGATTTTCGTCGCGGGAAGCCTTCCAATCACAGGCAATTTGGAGAAGGGCAGGCGATCCTTGCGGGCGACGCGCTTTTGAACGAAGCGTATTTGATCTGTTTTGAGGAATGCAGCAAGGGCAAGACGTATCGAAACGCGGCGTTGGCGATCTGCAAGAATGCGGGCGCCTCCGGCATGATAGCCGGTCAGGCGGCGGATCTGTATTGGCAGGGCCGCGAGGGAGCGGGAGCCGCGGAATCGGAGTTTATCATTTTGAATAAAACGGCGCGGATGCTGATGTCGGCCGTTTCTGTTCCCGCCTATGTATACGATGCGGATGAGAATATCGTAGCGTTGTTTAACGAGTTCGGCAAAAATTTCGGATTTTTGTTCCAGATCACGGATGATTTGTTGGATGTTTCGGGCACGTTTGAGAAGACCGGCAAGACGGTCGGAAAAGATGCAAAAGAACAAAAACTTTCAACGGTCAACCTGTACGGGGCGGAAAAGTGTCGAGAACTTGCGGATCATTACGAAGGTTTGTGCCATAAGATATTGGACGAAATGCCGTTTGAGAGCGCATTTTTGCAGGAACTTGTATCGTATGTCCGTAATCGAGAGGGTTGAGCGTGCGTCTGGATAAATATCTCGTCGGCAACGGATTTTCTTCGCGGACAAGGGCGGCGCGAGCCTTGGAGAAGGGACTGGTTCTGGTAAACGGAAAACCGGGGAAGGCGTCGCAAGACGTGAGCGAGCAGGATGAAATTGCGATTAGAGCGGAGGAAGTGGCGTTTGCGTCGGAAGGCGGGTACAAGCTATATAAAGCGCTGAACGAGTTTCAAGAGAGCGTTTTGGGGGCGCGCTGCATCGATTTGGGCGCGAGCACGGGCGGCTTTACGGACTGCCTGTTGCAGGCGGGAGCGAGCACGGTGTATGCGGTCGACGTCGGGGAAAGTCAGCTGGCGCCTTTTTTGGCAAAGGATGCGCGCGTGCATTGCATGGATCGCGTGAATGCCCGTTTCTTAAAGCGGAGCGATTTTCCGTTTGCGGCGGATGTGGTTACGGCGGATTTGAGTTTTATTTCTCTGACCTATATTCTTCCGGTCGTTTCCGAGCTTTTGCGGGACGGGGGAAGGGCGTTTGTCTTGATCAAGCCGCAATTTGAGTGCGGCGGAGTCGGGCAAGATAAGCACGGCATCGTAAAAGACAGGGCTCTGCATGAAGAGGTCATTCAAAAAATTTATCGGGCGGCGGAAGAAGCGGGATTTGCATGCAAAAAGTTGACGAACGCGCCTCTGCGGCAAGGAAAGAATGTCGAGTATGTCTTGCTGGCGGAGAAAGGCGGGAAATCTGTCGGACTGAACGAGTTGATTCGTTCTGTGCGGACGCTGTGTTGAGAAAGGACGTATGAAGAACGAGAGATATACGGAAGCGCAAAAACTTTTGTTGCGGTTTGATCCGAGCACATTCAGTGAGCAAGAGCGGTATATTGTGCGTCGGGCAATGTTGCCGCGCAAGCGGTATGTTCCGCAAACGGACGAAGAGGGCGAGGCGCTGGCTCGCGAAATATTGGGAGATCCCGAATATGAGCGGTTTGCCGGTGTCCGTGCGGATATATGCAGAAGATACGGCGCGGAAGGCAGGTGGAGCGCTGGCGATCACCGTTGGAACTTATTGTATCGGTTTTCTGCGGACGGGAAGGCGCTCTGCGCTCTGGCGATGTCGTTAAATCTGTTCGAGTTGCTGTTTACCTTCGGAAAGCGCGAGATGGAGGCGTTTGAGCGGATTCGCTCGACGTTTTCGCGCGCGGGCATTCAATGGACGTACGACATGTCTGTTGAAAAGAACGGGAGAAAGTTGTTGTCGTTTGATCTTCGCGACCTCCCTACGTACGAAGAGGTCTTTCGGCTGTTGGCGTTGCGGTGCAAGCCGAAGGCGGCAAGGAACGAATAGATCGAAGTCGGGCGTTGAAACGATTTGAGAAGTGGTTTGTTCGAAGATAGATCGCGTTTTGCGGTGCGATCGGAGCGGATCGGATTCGGATAGTCTAAAATCGATTGCGGCGGCAGAACTCTTTCTGCCGCCGCGTGAAATATTTTGAATTTGATTGCCAAAATCGGTAATTTTATATATAATAGACCGAAGAGAAGAGCGACGCGGAAAAAAGCGCACGAAGAAGAGGCAGGGAAGGGAAGAGGAATGGCAAATCCCAATAAAAACATCAGAAATTTTTGTATCATAGCGCACATCGATCACGGGAAGAGTACGATCGCGGATCGATTGATGGAATTGACCGGTCAGGTATCCAGCCGAGACATGGAAGATCAGTTGCTGGATTCCATGGATTTGGAGCGCGAGAGGGGCATTACGATCAAATTGACGCCCGTTCGGATGTACTATACGGCATTGGACGGAACGGAATACGAACTGAATTTGATCGATACGCCGGGACATGTGGATTTCACGTACGAAGTTTCGCGTTCGTTGGCGGCGTGTGAAGGGGCGATTTTGGTAGTAGATGCGACGCAGGGTATCGAAGCGCAGACGCTTGCCAACGTATATTTGGCGTTGGAAAACGATCTGGAGATCGTGCCGGTCATCAATAAGATCGATTTGCCGTCGGCGGATATCGAAGGGACGAAACGGGAGATCGAAGATGTGATCGGGCTGGACGCCTCGTATGCTCCCTGTGTGTCGGCGAAAGAGGGGACAAATATACGCGATATTTTAGAAAAGATCGTGCAGTATATTCCTGCTCCGAGCGGCGATGCGGACGCACCGCTGAAGGCTTTGATTTTTGACAGTTATTACGACAATTACAAGGGCGTAATTTTATTTGTTCGGATTAAGGACGGCAGTGTAAAAGTCGGCGACATAATTCGTACATTTCAATCGGACAAGCAGTTTGACGTGACGGAAGTCGGCGTATTCAGTCCGAAGCTTACGCCGAAAGATATTTTGCAGGCGGGGGAAGTCGGATATATAGCGGCGAGCATCAAGAGCATACAGGACGTTGCGGTAGGGGATACGGTAACAAACGCTATGCGTGCGGCGTCGGAACCGCTGCCCGGCTACAAGAAAGTACAATCGGTCGTCTTTTGCGGGATTTACCCGTTAGACGGAAGTAAGTTCAACGACTTAAAGGATGCGCTGCTGAAATTGCAATTAAACGATGCGGCTTTGCTGTTTGAGCCGGATACGTCGGTGGCGTTGGGTTTCGGCTTCCGCTGCGGGTTTCTCGGTTTGTTGCACATGGAGATCATTCAGGAGCGGATCGAACGGGAATTCAATCTGGACATCATAACGACGGCGCCGAGCGTTTCTTATTTGGTTCATAAAACGGACGGCACGGAGTTTTTTGTGGATAATCCTTCGCATCTGCCGGATCCGGCGGATATTGAATATATGGAGGAGCCGATGGTAAAGGTAGAGATCTATTCTCCGCCGGAATATATCGGTTCGATCATGGATTTGTGTCAGGATAAGCGCGGCGTATTCAAGGACATGACGTATTTGGACGCAAAGCGGGTCAAACTGTTGTACACGATTCCCTTAAATGAAATCATCTATGATTTTTTCGATCAGATCAAATCGCGCACGAGGGGGTATGCGAGTTTCGACTATGAATTGATCGGGTACGAGCGAAGCGATCTTGTCAAACTGGATATTCTGCTCAACGGCGACGTGTGCGACGCGCTTTCCATGATTGTCCATAAGGACAGGGCATATCCGCGCGGAAGAGAGCTGGCGGAAAACTTAAAGGACGCCATACCGCGCCAGTTGTTTGAGATTCCGATTCAAGCTGCGGTCGGCGGAAAGATCATCGCGCGCGAAACGGTCAAAGCGGTACGAAAGGATGTCTTGGCGAAGTGCTACGGCGGTGATATTACCCGCAAGAAGAAGCTGTTGGAAAAGCAAAAAGAGGGGAAAAAGCGGATGCGCAGCATCGGATCTGTGGAGGTTCCGAGCGAAGTATTTATGTCCATTCTTAAGACAAATAAGTAATTTGATCGCTTAAACGGCGGCTAAAATGAAGTATTTGAGCTGATTATTAGGTATTCTGTCAGACATATTAAGAGGTAATGAACGATGAAGGCAATCATTTTGGATTTTTACGGAACAATTGTGCGGGAAGCTCACGCGGTCTTGGAAAACATTGCGAAAACCTTTCAAGCGCATGGCGCGAAGATCGGTGCGGAAGAGGTTTGCCGCATGTGGTGGGAGGAGTTTGCCAAACAGTGCGATGCGGCATATTCGGATCGGTTCCGTCTGCAAAGGGAGCTGTATGGACCCACTTTGCAGGTGATGCAAAAAAGGGCGGGCGTAGAGGTCGATATTGATGCACTGGTGCAAGAGATCATCGAGTTTACCGTCACGTCTCAGCCGTTTGACGACGCGCTTGAGTTTCTTGATCGGTGCCCGTACCCCTGTTATATTCTCTCAAATGTAGACGATAAAGAGTTGCAGATCATGGTTCGGAAAAACAAATTGGCGGTAAAGGGAACGTATACGAGCGAGCAAGCCGGGGAATACAAGCCGCGCAAGGGGATCTTTGAAAAAGGTCTGCAAACATTCGGGTACGAGCCGAGGGATGTTTTGTACGTGGGTGACTCGTTGCGCAATGATTATTATGGCGCGCGCGGCGCAGGAATCGAGTCTGTATGGCTGAATCGCCGGCAGGCGGAGGTTCCGGATACGGTGGTGTCGGTGCCGGACTTCCGCGTTCTGCTTGCCTCCTTGTTGGATCGTTAGCGTTGGCACTTCATCGGCGGTACGCGGAACTGTGCGATGGCTTTGATTGCGATGGGTTCATCGAGGCAGCTTTGATCGTAGACGTGTCTTGTCGCAAGGCTTTGTGCGTTTTGTCTCATATATTTTGCAGACAGTTCGGATTGCGGTAATTCAAGCAGTCTGGTTTTGTACGATGGATCAAAATAAAGAGGAGTAAGCGAGCGGAGGGGAGCGATGTCGCAGGTCGGTTTTTTTGATAAGGTATATGCCGTTGTTCAAGCTATTCCGTACGGCAGAGTTGCAACGTACGGGCAAATCGCGCGTATGTGCGGATCGGCGCGTTCGGCGAGAGCGGTAGGTTACGCGTTGCATGTCAATCCTCTGCCGGGCATCATTCCTTGTCATCGTGTAGTGAATCGGCAGGGGAGATTGGCTCCCGGCTTTG
>CALVYJ010000092.1 GCA_944372075.1 uncultured Clostridia bacterium
AAGAAATAAAAACGAAATCCGGTGGGTTTATACGATTCGCGTGGAAAAAGAACCTCCCGAAAAAGAGGTGGCGGAATATCGGCAGACGACAAAAAAACCGGAAAAGGTAGTCGTGGTCGGCAGCGGGCCGGCAGGCTTGTTTTGTGCGATTCGGTTGATCCGTTGCGGAATTAAACCTGTTATCATTGAACAGGGCGGAAGCGTAGAAGAACGCATGGATGCAAATGCTGATTTCTTTCAAAAAGGGATATTGGATGAGAATTGCAACGTTCAATTCGGGGAAGGGGGAGCGGGAACGTTTTCGGACGGCAAACTAAATACGCAGACGAAAGATCGAAGAAACAGGGAGGTTTTGCGTACCTTTGTCGAATTTGGCGCTCCGCAAGAAATTTTGTATGTAAGCAAGCCGCACATTGGCAGCGACAGGCTTCGGGACGTCTTGCGAGCGATGCGAGCGTTTATCGTGATGCAGGGCGGAGAAATACGCTTCCATACTTTTTTGAAAGATATCGTTTACCAAGACGGGAGCTTAAAATGTGTTGTGTTGGAAGAATTGAAGAGCGGTACCGTGTATGAATGCAATGCGAGCGAAGTAGTATTGGCGATCGGACACAGCAGCAGAAAAACTTTTGAAATGTTGTATAGGCGTGGCTTTGCAATGGAGCAGAGAGCCTTTGCGGTGGGGGTCAGAATTGAGCATTTACAAAAAAATATCAATTTTGCACAGTACTCTGTTGCGCATACATTGCTCCCTCCGGCGGATTACAAATTAGTGAGTCATGCCGGAGAGCGGACTGCCTTTACATTTTGTATGTGTCCGGGCGGCGTTGTTATACCCGCTTCGAGCGAGAAGGGCGGCGTCGTAACAAACGGTATGAGTAATTTTTTGAGAGACGAAGAAAATGCAAACAGTGCGTTACTGGTACAGATCAATAAATCCGATTTTGCAAGTAATGATGTTTTGAGCGGCGTGGAATACCAAAGACGATTGGAACGGTTGGCGTATGAATACGGAGGCAAAACGTATAAGGCGCCGGCGCAGCGCGTTGGGGATTTTTTATCGGGGCGAATATCAAACCGTTTCGGCGCTGTCCGACCGTCCTATTGCCGGGGAGTCGTCGAGGCGGATCTACGAATGATATTGCCGTCATATGTTGCGGATACATTGAAAGTTGCAATTTTGGATATGGATAGGAAATTAAAGGGATTTGCGGATCATGATGCGGTAATGACGGGAGTGGAAACGCGATTTTCTTCGCCGATACGCGTTCTGCGCGATGAGCGCGGGGAAAGCCTCGTCTGTCGCGGCGTTTATCCGTGCGGAGAGGGATGCGGATATTCCGGAGGGATAACCAGTTCTGCCGCGGACGGAATATATATCGCAGAGCAAATCAGTGAGAAATATATGTGAATGTATTTTTTATGATAGGTTCATATTGTTGTCATAAAATGAACATATTTTCCTAGTATACTGTAAGCAAGAATTTAGATTGCCTACACAAAACTTTTTTCATATTCTCTCACTATAATAGGCCGAGCCGTTTTGCGGCTCGGCCTATTATAGTAAAAATTGAAAAAGCGCTCGATCAACGAGGGGGCGATCCTTTCCGCTTGTTTAATTTTGATAAATCGTGGAAGCTTTTGGGGAGCGATGCATAAAAAATGCCTTTTGACAAAAATCAAAAGGCATGCAGATCAGTTGCGAATTTTTCGTTAAATTTGTTCGATGTTGATCACGTTTGAATTTCCGGACTTTCCGTTCGGGGTGCCGCCGGTAATGACGATTCGATCTCCTTTCGAAACCAGACCTAACTGGACGGCGGCGCGTTTAGCGTGATAAAAGAGGACGTCGATGGAATTGAATTCCTCTGACAAAACGGGAACAACGCCCCAAGACAATGCGAGCTTTCGATAGGATTGCGGCTCTACGGTCATGCCGACGATATCGATTTTGGGGCGAAATCTGGATACGAGGCGAGCGGTTCCGCCGGAGCGGGAGCATACGACGATCGCTTTTGCGCCGATATCTTCCGCCAAAACGCAAGCTGAATGGGAGAGCGCGTCGGGAGGCGTGTGTATCGTAAGGCTTTTGTCGCCGTACTTGTTTGTGAGATTTTTTTCCGTTTCGACGCAAATTTTGGACATTGCTTCCACCGCTTCAACGGGATATTTTCCGGCAGCTGTTTCGCCGGAAAGCATCACGGCGCTGGTACCGTCATAGACGGCGTTGGCAACGTCGGAGATTTCGGCACGGGTAGGGCGAGGCTGGTTGATCATAGATTCCAGCATTTCAGTTGCGGTAATGCAGCGTTTTCCTGCAAGGCGACATTTGTCTATCAGCATTTTTTGAATTTGCGGCAATTCTTCGAAAGGGATCTCAACGCCGAGATCTCCGCGCGCGACCATGATCCCGTTCGCCACTTCGAGGATTTCGTCGATATTGTTGACGCCGCTGCGGCTTTCGATTTTAGCAATTAAATCGATATCCGGATTTCCGTTTGCTTCTAATAATTTGCGAATATCGATAATATCTTGCGCTTTTGACGTAAAAGAACAGGCAATAAAATCCACGCCCTGTTCGATGCCGAACAAAATATCGTTTTTATCCTGTTCGCTTAAATATTGCAAACTTAAAGTCTTGTCGGGAAAAAACATGCTTTTTTTGTCGGACAGAGTTCCGCCGATTACGACTTTTGTCTTTACATTGACGGCGTCTACCTCCAAGACCTTAAATACAAGCAAGCCGTTGTTTAAGAGAATGGTATCCCCCGGCTGCAAATCGTTTACGATTCCTTTATACGAAACGGAAACCCGCGACGCATCGCCCTCGATGTCTTCGGTTGTAAAGGAAAATTCATCGCCTTCTTTAAGTTGGATTTTGTGATCCTTAAAGGTGCGTATACGCAGTTCGGGTCCCTTTGTGTCGAGCATGATGGGAAGGGGGACGTTCATCTTTTCACGAATATTTTTTATCATTTCAATATTCTTGCGATGTTCTTCGTAATCTCCGTGTGAAAAATTTAATCTTGCAACATTCATGCCTGCAAGGACCATTTTTGTCAGCACTTCTTCATTTCTACAGGCAGGGCCGAGAGTGCATACGATTTTTGTTTTTTTCATGATCTATCTCCATTGATATAATTTTAGCAAAATTTTAAGAAAGAAAATACCTGTTTTCAAGGTTGAATAAATTACAAATATAGTATATTCGAAAACGAAGCAAATGACAAGTAAATTTGTAAAAAAAGAATTAAAGAAATTTTTATCCAAGCAAGAGAAATTTATCGGATTAAGTTGATTTTTTCAGGGGCGTGTGGTAAAATAGTACAAATAGTAAGAATGGAGTAAATTAGCAAATTGACAATATTTGTTGTTTACGAATCGATGGATCGGACGGGAAGCGGATACATTTTGAACGGTTAAGTTGAGAGGGATTGCATGGGAAAACTGATTGCAAAGACAGCGGCAATTACATTTGGCGGGATCATAGCTGCGGCATTGATTTTGTTTGGAATATTCAGTTTATTTTTTCCTTCCGTTATGGTATCGCTGACGGACAAGTTGGGAATGGAAGGCGCGTGCGCTTCTTACAGTGTGGCGCAATATGAAAAGAGCGGAGATATAGAAGATTTGGCGTTGGCAGTTGAGCGCAGCTACTATGCGGAGCATTTCAAGGATGCGGCGGATTTGGGGGACAAGTTGATTCAATCGGAAGATTTTTTGATTTTTTGCAACGCAAAGGATGTGCAGACGGGGGCTTCGCAGGAATTGACGTTGGGCAGTTCGGCGCAATATTATAACGGTTTGACTGCGGCGGCGCAATATTATGTGAAAAGTGACCGCGCGTTGGACACGGCATTTGGCGCGATCGGCAAAGAATTTTCCGAAAACAATGCAGTGGTATTTCTCACGTCCGTGGCAATGCGAGAAGAGGATAAGAAATTTTGCAGGATGATTTTAGACCGACTGGACTCTATAAGTGCATCGAATCAAGAAGAGCTGATAAAGTTCAAAGAGGGATTGCGGTCGTATTGCCAATAGTTTTTTGATTTTTACGATTTAAGGTGAAATATATTGCAAAGGAGATGCTTATGAATAAAATTGTGCAAGAAGGATTGACGTTTGACGATGTTTTGCTGATACCTGCGGCATCGGACGTATTGCCTTCCGGAGTAAAATTGGGAACAAGACTGACAGATGACATTGCTTTGAATATTCCGCTGATGAGCTCTGCAATGGATACGGTTACCGAAAGCAGGCTGGCGATTGCGTTGGCGCGCGAAGGGGGCATAGGTATCATTCATAAGAACATG
The DNA here is from genome assembly GCA_944372075.1 of uncultured Clostridia bacterium. Classification (GTDB taxonomy): domain Bacteria; phylum Bacillota; class Clostridia; order Christensenellales; family Borkfalkiaceae; genus Borkfalkia. Next base: position 4,314 of record CALVYJ010000092.1, read on the forward strand.
ACGATCGAAGAACAGGCCAGCCAGGTAGACAAAGTAAAGCGCAGCGAGCACGGAGTCATAACGGATCCGTTTTTTCTTGCGCCGGAAAACAGTGTGCGCGAAGCGGTAGCGCTGATGGAGCGTTACAAGATCAGCGGCGTACCGATCACGAAAAACGGGAAGTTGGTAGGGATTTTGACGAACCGCGATCTGCGATTTGAGAGCAACTTCGATCAGCCGATTGATAATATTATGACCAAAGAAAATCTGGTTACGGCGCCGGTTGGAACGTCTTTGGAAGAAGCGCAAAAAATTTTAGGCAAACACCGCATCGAAAAGTTGCCGATTGTAGACAAAGATGGATATCTTAAGGGATTGATAACAATAAAAGATATCGAAAAGAGTATACAGTACCCGAATTCCGCGCGCGATAAAAATGGCCGTTTGCTTGTTGGAGCGGCGGTCGGAACGTCGGCAAATACGATGGAACGGATCGAGGCGCTCGTTTCGGCGAAGGTTGACGTTATCACTGTGGATACGGCGCACGGTCACAGCAAGGGGGTTTTGGAAGAGGTTACGAAAATCAAAGCGAAGTTTCCGAACTTGCCGATCATTGCCGGCAACGTGGCGACGGCGGAAGCAACGAAGGCTTTGTTCGATGCCGGTGCGGACGTTGTAAAGGTCGGTATCGGGCCGGGATCGATTTGCACGACGCGAATTGTTGCCGGGATCGGAATGCCGCAGTTGACGGCGATTATGAACTGTGCGGAGCAAGCTGACAAGATGGGGAAACGGATAATTGCAGACGGCGGTATCAAATATAGCGGAGATATCGTAAAGGCGATCGGAGCAGGTGCGTCGGTCGTTATGATCGGCAGTTTGTTTGCCGGCACGTTGGAAAGTCCGGGCGAGATAGAGATTTATCAGGGAAGAAGTTTCAAAGTATATCGCGGGATGGGTTCACTCGGCGCAATGGCGGCGGGAAGCAAAGACCGCTATTTCCAGGAAAACGCGCAAAAATTCGTGCCGGAAGGGGTCGAAGGGAGAGTTCCTTACAGAGGAAGTCTGGCAGATATCGTATTCCAGATGATGGGCGGTTTGCGTGCCGGAATGGGATATTGCGGGATGCATACGATCGATGAAATGCGCAAAAATGCAAAATTTGTCCGAATTACAAACGCAAGTTTGGTTGAAAGCCATCCGCACGACATATCGATCACAAAGGAATCGCCGAACTACAGTCCCAGAGGACTATGATACTGGAATGTACCGCAACGACTTGGATGCGGTACATTCTTTCTGCTAAATGAAATAGAGAGACGGAGAATGGAATATATGCAGCATCAGAAAGTTTTAGTGCTGGATTTTGGCGGGCAATATAATCAACTCATTGCGCGGCGAGTGCGCGAGCAGGGAGTATATTGCGATTTGGTGCCGTTTAATCAATCGATCGAGGCAATTTTGAAATATGAACCGATCGGGATAATATTTACCGGCGGGCCGAACAGCGTATACGCTGAAGATGCGCCGGATGTGGATCGACGTATCTTTGAATTGGGAATTCCGATTTTAGGAATTTGTTATGGTTGTCAGTTGATTGCTTATGCGCTGGGCGGCGACGTAACGCATGCAGATACTCGCGAATACGGCAAGAGTGAAATCCGATATAGCGAAGAGAGCAAATTGTTTCGGGGCGTGTCGAAAGAAAACATATGTTGGATGAGTCATACCGATTATGTAAGCCGCGTGCCGGATGGTTTTACGGTCACGGCAAAGACAAAGACCTGTCCTGCGGCGGGGTTTGAAGATCCGCGCCGAAACATTTATGGAATACAATTTCATACCGAAGTGCATCATACGGTCGAAGGCGAGAAGATCTTGCATAATTTTCTTTACGAAGTGTGCGGGGCGAAAGGCGATTGGACGATGCACTTCGGTATGAAATTGTATTCCAT
>CALVYJ010000093.1 GCA_944372075.1 uncultured Clostridia bacterium
GTGTTCAAATCGGGCATTTTCAGCTTGGCAATCTCTTCGACCTGCGCGAGCGTGATCTTGGCGACCTTGTCGCGATTGGGTCTTGCGCTTCCGCTCTCGATCTTGCACGCCTTCTTGATCAGAACGGGTGCGGGCGGCGTTTTCAGAATAAAGGTGAAAGATCTGTCCTGATAAATCGTAATGACAACCGGGATGATCAGTCCTGCCTGGTCTGCGGTTTTCGCATTGAATTCCTTGGTAAAGCCGGGAATGTTGATTCCGTGAGGACCGAGCGTCGAACCGACGGGCGGGCCCGGTGTAGCTTTACCTGCGGGCAGCTGAAGCTTTACGACCGCGGTAATCTTTTTAGCCATAAGTTCTCCTCCTGAGATTGTGGTTTTAACAAAGCGCCTAAATTATTTGCGCTTCTCCCACTTTATTAGAAACGGGATCAACCCTGTTCCTGCGATTCTTCCGCCGCGCTCTTTTGCGCCGCGTTGATCTTCTTGATCTGTACGTAATCCACTTCCACGTCGGTGTTTCTGCCGAACATCAGCACGTTTACCTTCGCCTTCTGCGTGGAGTCGTTCAATTCCTTAATCTGACCGATAAATCCCGCCAACGGCCCGGCATCGATGCTCACGCTGTCGCCGACCGCGAAATCCGCATTGATCAGCACCGTTTCCAGCTGCATCTTGCGGACCTCTTCTTCCTTGAGCGGAAGCGGCCTGCCTTGCGGCCCGACAAAACCCGTTACGCCGCGCGTATTCGTGACCAGATACCACACCTGGTTGGAATAGATCATCTTGATAAATACATAACAGGGCAGAAGTTTGCGCTCTACAACCTTCTTTTTCCCGTTTTTCTCTTCAATGGTCTGTTCCATCGGGATGCGCAGATCGAAAATACTGTCTTGCAGATTGTTGTTTTCGATGAGTTGTTCCAGACTGCTCTTTACCATCATTTCATACCCGGAATAGGTATGCAGGACGTACCACTTTGCCTGGCTCTCGCGCGAATTTGACATATCCTCTCCTTAAGCGCCGATCTGCGTGATCAGTTGCAACAGTTCGCTCAATCCGTAGTTCACTGCCGTAAAGACGATCAAAAATACGATCACCACCGCCAAAACGGCGCCCGTAGACTTGATCACCTTTCCGAATGAAGGCCACGTTACCTTCTTCAGTTCGGAAAATACTTCCTTGAATTTTCTGCCCATCCGCACAAATATATTGGGCTTTTTAACAGCTGTTTTCGCTTTCATGATTACCTCAAATTAAAATTGCGGCGGCGCGCCGCCTTCCCCCGATCCTTCGCCGAATTACTTGGATTCCTTATGCACGGTGTGCTTCTTGCAGAACGGACAGTATTTGTTCAACTGCAATCTCTCCGGATCGTTCTTCTTGTTCTTCATCGTGTCATAGTTCCTGTGCTTGCATTCGGTGCATTCGAATGTAACTTTTGTTCTGTTTATGGCAGCCATTTTTCTAAAAACTCCATGCAAAAAAATCACACCTTCCGCGGTGTGTGTTCTACAGTCTATCATAAACTTTTCGGCTTGTCAACCGTTTTTTGCGTGCCTTGCGCAATTTTTTGCAGACCTGAACCCGCTTTTTCCGCCGAAATCCGAGCCTTTCCCGGTTTTTTGCGTTTTCGCCGAAAAATCTCTTGCTTGCCAACGCGTTTCGTTGTATAATATTTCCGATCTTTTGCCAACGTATATTTATATAATAATGAAAGGAGGTCTTTGCACCATGAAGGCAATGCCAATCTGCGAAGGCGTTTATTGGGTAGGAGCGATCGACTGGAATCTTCGGAATTTCCACGGTTACGAAACGGAAAAAGGCTCCTCTTACAACGCATATCTCATTCTCGACGAAAAAATTACGCTCATCGACACGGTGAAGGAAGGCTTTGCCGGCGAAATGCTTGCGCGCATCGCCTCCGTAATCGATCCCGCCAAAATCGATATCGTCATATCCAACCATGCCGAACCCGATCACAGCGGCTGTCTGCGCGAAATTTGCAGCGTCGCAAAAAACGCAAAAGTCTATACCGCATTCGGCGCGGGCGTGAAAAATTTGACGGCCTATTACGGCGATCTCGGATACGTCGGCGTCAAGGCGGGCGAGAGCCTCTCCCTCGGCAAACGCACCCTCCGCTTCGTTCCCACACCCATGGTGCATTGGCCGGATAATATGGTCACTTTCATGACGCCCGAAAATATACTCTTCTCCAACGACGCGTTCGGGCAGCACTACGCCTCCGACGAACGGCTGGACGTCGAATGCGACCTCCCCGAAGCGTATATCCAGGCGCGCAAATACTACGCGAATATCGTGCAGCCATACGGCATGCAGACCGGCAAGGCGCTCGCCGCCTGCGCCGACTTGCCCATCCGAACCATCTGCCCCAGCCACGGCATCGTTTGGACGAAACATATCCCCGATATCCTCGCCCTCTATACGTCTTGGGTCGGCAACGTCTGCGACGACACCGCCGTCATCGTCTACGATACCATGTGGCACTCCACCGAGGCAATGGCGCACGCCATCGAAAGCGCCTTCCTCGCCTGCGGCTTAAAGCCCCGCCTCTATAATCTGCACTATTCGCATAACTCGGACATCATCGCCGACGCCATGACCGCCCGCTATATCGCCGTCGGTTCCCCTACCCTCAACAACAATATGATGCCCTCCGTCGCTTCCTTTTTGACCTACTTCAAGGGCTTGACCGGCAATCGGAAAAAATGCATCGCCTTCGGCTCCTACGGTTGGGGCGGACAGTCCCCCGATCAGGTCTACGAAGCCCTGCTCGCCGCCAAATGTCAACCGCTCTTGCCCGCCGTCAAACAGGCCTATAAACCTTCCGCCGAACAACTGGAACAAATTACCGCCTCCGTCATCGCCGCCGTGCAGTCCGATCAGGCTTCCCTTTGACGCCTCGCTCGGCAATCGATTCAGCGGTCGGCACAGCGGTCGGCACAGCGACAGATCCCTCTTTTGCGGGACGCTTGCAAGCCGACGGCCGTTTTCCTTCCCGAACGTTCCATAAAGAGGGATTGAACCGTTGAACGCTCGGCAAATCCGATCGAATGACGTTTCTGAAAAAAGACGGCGGGGGGAGCAGTTTTTGCTCCCCCCGCCGTCTTTTCTGCCGTTCGGTTGCGCGGGCGATCGGCTTATCCCGCCCAGCCGAACGAATGCCGCCTTTCGCGTTGCGGAGGCTGTCGCCGAAACGCGAAAACAGCCCGGCTGCCGCACGTCCAAAACGGCGCAGATATCGCCGCTCTTTGAAAAAAAATCGGACACGTCCGCCGAATTTTTGATTTTCGCCGTACCCGTCCGCCTTTCGGCGGACGGGTACGGCGCAAGAGCCGACAAAGCTACCGCCCGATTTTTTCGGCAAAAAACACCGTCGTCAAATCCCCCTTTCCGATCAATTTTCTGTCGCGATCGTACGTCTTATCGCTTTGCGGATTGTAGTAACCCAAGATGCGATAATCGGAATCATAGACGGTAATTTTCCCCGAAGCGCCCGTAGCGGAATACCCGATCAACTGCATATTCGAATCGTAAAGTTTCTGCATCTCTTTTCCCTCCGCCACCAGTATACACCCGCGCGGAAGGCAACGGCAAGGATGCGCGCCAATCTTTTTCGGCCCGCCGCGATCCGCGCATATGTCTACGGATTTTTTTTGCTCGGCCGCGACGGGCGGACAAAGGGCAAGCGGCTGTCGATCCCCGAAAGGTATCCCCTGCCGAAATCCTCGCGAAGAAGCGGCGTCTTGTTTTCCGCGGCATCGAAAAAGACGCACAGAAGGCGAATCCCCTCCCGCACGGCGCGTTCAAAGAGGTCGTCTGCATTTTCTTCCGAAAGAAACCGATCGTCGGATAAGTTGCTCCAAGTTTGTCGGTCCGAATTTTTTACGCGCGCATCGATCTGTCTTCTTCGAAACAGAACGGAACAGACTTGCGGCAAATGCAATACGCGTTCGACGCCCGAAACAAGCGTTCGCTTTCGGTATTTGCGATCGGTAAAGGCGCGTTCAAACAGCAAATATCCCCAAACCGCCCGCCGCAGAGCGCGTTCGGAAAAGTCTTGCAGGCCGCGCGCGCGGCAGACCTCCCGCAACAGCGGCGCGATCTTTGTCAGATCGACGCGTTCGCCGCGCATCGGATTTTGATACTTGCCGACTTCCGTTTTGGCTCTGCTTTCGACAAAATACGTGTCCAAATCGCTCTCGATATACGCATGCCAACGAATACGCCTCTGCGGCTCTTGCCCCGCTAGGCGCGCCGTCAGCGCGTACACGTACGGGTGAAATACGCAATCCGCCGCATAATGCGTGATATATCCCGCCATGTACGAGATCGCATCCGGATCCTTGTCTTCCGCCCGTTCGCAAAAGGAGCAGAATACTTCATATACGTCGCGATTGTGCAGAAAATATCCGTAATTCGGCTTTTTCTTCATCCGCAAAAAATACATCACGTCCGCTCCCTGCGCGCCCCAAAAATACGCGGAGCGCACGCGGATCTTCTGCCGGATCCGCTCCGGCAGCCCTGCATATACCCGTTCACAGATCAGTTGATGCGTATATTCCGCCGGCAATTTTTTCCTCCTCCCCGTTCGCCGCATGCAATGGCGACAGTCTGCATATACTAGTATAAACGAAAATTGGAAAAACGTGCATATTTCCCCGCAAAATCGCAAAAAATATCGTATAAACGGGCAAATCTTTTTTATTTTTTCAAAAAAAGTATATAAATTCGCTTGCAATTCTTTGAAATATTTGGTATAGTATATAAGCGTTCGAACGGAAGTTTAGCTCAGTTGGGAGAGCATCTGCCTTACAAGCAGGGGGTCATAGGTTCGAGCCCTATAACTTCCACCAATTTATAATTGCATAAATATAGTGCGGAATACACATGCGGGAATGGCTCAGAGGTAGAGCGTCACCTTGCCAAGGTGAATGTCGCGAGTTCGAATCTCGTTTCCCGCTCCAATCTGTTCCGCACTTATTTTTTGGCGCTATAGCCAAGTGGTAAGGCAAGGGTCTGCAAAACCCTGATTCCCCGGTTCAAATCCGGGTGGCGCCTCCAAAACGCACCTCCGCTTTGCTTTTGCGAAGCGGAGGTTTTGTCTTATGAAAACGATCCTTCAAACAACGCGGTTGCTCCTGCGGGAATTGACTGAAGAGGACGAATTTTCTATCCGCCGACTGCTGCAGGATAAGGAAACGATGTACGCGTATGAACATGCGTTTTCCGACGAAGAGGTTCTCGCCTGGCTGAACAATCAACTCCGCCGCTATCGCGAAGAGGGTTGCGGCTTGTGGGCGGTCATTCTCAAAGCGACGGGCAATATCATCGGGCAATGCGGCTTGACGCTGCAACCGTACAACGGAGAGCGCGTTCTGGAAGTAGGATATCTGTTGGAAAAGGAATATTGGCATCGCGGTTACGCCATCGAAGCGGCCGACGCATGCAAACGCTACGCATTCGACCGTCTGGGCGCTGAAATTGTTTATTCGATCATTCGTGATAACAATTTCCCTTCCCAAAAAGTCGCTCTGCGAAACGGAATGCACCCGTGCGGAACCCTCATCAAACAGTATTATGGCTTACAAATGCCCCATCTGGTTTATTGCATTTCCAAACAAGAAATGATGCAACAAGATTTGACATCCTCCCCTTTCGGATCGCTGTAAGCCGTCCGCCGTTTCTTCGCTTCAAAGACAAAATAAGCAAGCATGCAGCGGTCTTAAAATCAGACGGCATCCTCTGTTTTTGATTAAAATTAACTATAATTGAATACATTTTTCATATGCCGCTGTGGCGAAACTGGCAGACGCAAGGGACTTAAAATCGCTTGCGTTCCTGCATAAAACGCAATCCCTTGCGCATAATCGCCGCTCTATCGTCTAAATTCTGCATAAATTTGCAAAACGACTGAATATTGACAACTTAATTCTCGCATTTTTCTCGCATTTGACTGTACGGA
>CALVYJ010000094.1 GCA_944372075.1 uncultured Clostridia bacterium
TTTTACATTACCAATCTCCACAAGATTTGTTTCAAGAAAATCTTATAAAGTGTTGCGCTTAGTTTGACAATTCATCATATTCTGCCGCTGCGGAATCATTCTACCGTCACGGATTTAGCCAGATTTCGCGGTTTATCGGGGTCGTATCCGCGCAAAAGGCAGAGGCGGCAAGCGAAGTATTGCAGGGGTATGACGGCGACGGCGGGCATGAGGCATTCGGGCAGATTGGGCAAGCGGATCCGAAAATCGGCGCAGCTTTCGTTGAGGGATTCTTCGCTCTGCGACAGGAGCACGACCTGTGCGCCGCGCGCTTTCGATTCCGCGAGAGCGTTCTCCGTCTTTGATGCGATATCGCGGCGCGTGGAAAGGGCGACGACGGGGAAGCCCTCCTCGATCAAAGCGAGCGTGCCGTGCTTCAACTCGCCGGCGGCATACCCTTCGGCGAACACGTAAGCGATCTCTTTAGTTTTCAAAGCGCCCTCTGCGGCCGTCCGCAAGTCCAGGCTTCTGCCGAGAAAGAGCATTCCGCGCGCGTCCTTCCACTTCGCTGCCAGCGCCGACATTTGCGGGAAGCAATCGAAGGCGGCCTCTGCCGCGGCGGGCAGATCGCGCAGGGATAAAAACCAAACGGGATAGGCTTGCGTTCGAAAGTACTGCATCTGTGCGGCGAGGTAATACAGGCAAACGAGCTGACAGTTGTAGCTTTTGGTTGCGGCGACGGCGATTTCGGGACCGGCGCGCATGACGATGGAAAAGTCCGCGAGCGCCGCCAGCGTCGAATGGGCGATATTGGTCACGGCAATGACGAAGGCGCCGCGTTTTGCGGCCAGGCGCACCGCTTCCAGCGTATCTGCCGTCTCGCCGCTCTGCGAAACGGCGACCACGAGATCCCCGACCCCGATCGGCAAATTGGCGTAGCGAAATTCCGACGAGACGGTACACACGACGTGCGCGCCGACGGTGTTTTGAACGACGTCGCCAAACACGAGCGCGGCATGGAACGCCGTGCCGCAAGCTACGGCATACACGCATTTCGCGGCGCGCAGAGCGCGCGCGCACGGCGCGTAGTCGAGGGAGGAGACGCCTTGCAGCGTGTCTGCAATGGCGCGGGGGATCTGCGCGATCTCCTTCTCCATAAACGTGCCGGATACGGAGGTTTCCGCCCTGCTCTCGGGCAATACGCGCGTAAAACATTTGCAAAGTTCGGAACCCGCTTCGTCGAAAAACTGAATCTTACCGTCCCGAATGCAGATAAATTCTCCGTCCGAAGCGGGGCAAATATAATCCGCATCCCCGCAGAGCGCCGGGATGTCGCTGCAAATATACAGCGCCGTATCCGATGCGCCCGCCACCAGAGGACTCCCCTGCCGCGCCCCGATCACCTCGCCCGGATGATCGCTGCACAGCACCGCGATCGCATACGAACCGCGCAACCTTCGGCATGCCGTACGCACCGCCGAAAAAAAGTCGCCCGTATAAGCGCGGGAAATCAGCTTCACGATCACTTCGCTGTCCGTCTCCGAGGCAAATTGCTCCCCCTGCGCACACAGTTCCTCCTTCAGCGAAAGATAATTTTCAATGATCCCGTTGTGTACAAGCATGAATTTCCCGCATCCGTGCGGATGCGCGTTGGCGTCCGTCGGCTTGCCGTGCGTCGCCCAACGCGTGTGCCCGATCCCCGCTTCCCCCGCCAACGGCCTGCCCTTCAGATTGCTCACATACCCCCGCTTCTTTCGCAAATGAAACCCCGCACCCTCTTGCAGCATCGCGATCCCCGCAGAATCATAGCCGCGATACTCCAGCCTGCTCAGCGCCGCGTAGATTCGCTCATAACAATTTTCCTTCGCAACACATCCCACGATCCCGCACATCTTTCTATCCCTCCGCTCGCAAAATTGCGCGCCGCACTCGCTCCGCCGCTCCCTTCGCCTGCGCCATCGTTTCCGCCTCCGCAAAGATCCGTATGACCGGCTCCGTACCCGATGCGCGCACCACCAACCGATCGACCGTCTCGCTCTCCTTCGCGATCACCCCGCGCACATACTCGTTGCCGAGTACGCGCACTTTATCCGCGACCTTTACGCTCACATTGTATTGCGGCAACAGCTTCACCCGCGCAAGCTCGGACAACGCCCCGCCCCGCAACAACTCCGCCAATTTGATCGACGTCAAAATCCCGTCGCCCGTCGTTGCGTACCGCGCCAATATGATATGCCCCGATTGCTCGCCGCCGATCGCCGCTCCGCGCTTTCGCATATGCGCCGATACATATTTATCCCCTATGTCCGTCCTCTCCAGCGCGATCCCCCTCTCCCGCAAATACCGCTCGACGCCCGTGTTCGTGTGCGCCGTGCCGACAACAATATCGCCTTTCAGCTCCCCCTCTCTCTTCAATTCCTGCGCCAATATACACAGAATTTTGTCGCCGTCCGCTATTTCGCCGCGCTCATCGACCGCAATCAGCCGATCGGCATCCCCGTCATAGCAGAACCCTGCGTCCGCACGGCTCTCAACGACCGCTCGCTGCATGCGCTCCGGATGCAGCGCCCCGCAATTTTCATTGATATGCCTGCCGTCTTGCCGACATCCGAAGGAATATACCTTCGCGCCCAGCATCCGAAATACGCGCGGCGCAATCACGCCCGCCGCTCCGTTCGCACAGTCCAATACAATCGTCTTCCCCGCAAGATCCGCCTGCGCACAGCCGGCTAAATACTCCGCATACGCGCCGCGCCTCTTGATACGGTTTATCCGCCCGCACTGCAGCGCCCCTGCAAACGCGTATTCCTCAAACCAGTGCTCCGCTCGCTCTTCCTGCCGTTCACTTAATTTGCACCCCTGCGCATCAAAAACTTTCAGCCCGTTAAATTCCGGCGGGTTGTGCGACGCGCTGATCATTACCCCAAAATCCGCACACAACTGCCGCACAAAATATGCCACCGCCGCCGTGGGCATGACCCCTCCGTCTAATACTTCCCCTCCGCCCGCCGTGATCCCCGCCGACAACGCCAATGCCAACATATCCGACGACGTGCGAGGATCTCGCCCCACTACCACCCTCGCCTTGCCCTTCAGCCGACATATCGCATTCCCCAACGCGAACGCCGTCCGCGCCGTAAGCTCCTCGCCCGCAACTCCGCGTATCCCGTCCGTTCCAAAATACTTGCCCATTCCGCCCTCCTCTCTTTTTTGTTTCCGCTCTTTTCGTTCTCCGTCGCGCTTTCTCTCGCAATTCGCTTTCTCCCTTCCGCATTTTCCTTTTCGCTTTTGCCCTTTGTTGTTTTCCTATCCCGCTGTTGCCCTTTCCCTTTTGTTGTTTTCCTATCCCGCTGTTGCCCTTTCCCTTTTGTTGTTTTCCTATCCCGCTGTTGCCTTTTCGCTTTTCACTTTTTTCGTTTTATTTTTTCTGTTTTGTTTTTTCCATTTTGCTTTTTCGCCCGCGCGAGATGCTCCCGTGCGGCGCCGACCACCGCGTTTTAATACGGTTCATGTCTTCAGATGCTCCCGTGCGGCGCCGACCACCGCGTTTTAACACGGTTCATGTCTTTTTTGAGTGGCTTTGCAAAACGATTTTCGGCAAAGGCGTCATTCCTTGCGCGACATTTTACCCTGCTCGCAAGCGCAGTCGCTCGGCGCGGACGGCGGCGTTTCGCAACCGCCATTGCTTTCCGATATGGGCGGAGGCGCAGTCTTTCGTCTATCGGCGCGCACCTGCTGTTTGCTTCTTCCGATGACGAACGAACCGGGCGGCACGTCCTGCGTGACGGTCGTTCCTGCGGCAATGAAGCAGCCATCCCCTATTTTGATCGGAGCGACGAGGTTTACGTTGCTTCCGATGAAACAACGATCTCCGATGACCGTGCGGTGTTTTTTTTGGCCGTCATAGTTGCAAAAGACAACGCCGCACCCGATATTGCAATCTTTGCCGACGGTGGCATCTCCGATATAGGTAAGGTGTCCGACTTTTGTTCCGTCGCCGATCGAGGCGTTTTTGATCTCGACAAAATTTCCGATGCGACAGCCTTCTCCCACCGTCGCTTTCGGACGCAGATGCGCAAACGGCCCTACCGTCGAACGGCCGCCTACGCTCGCTTGCTCGATCACGCTCGCCGTGATCTGCGCGCCCGCGCCGATCTTTGAATCCTTAACGATATTGTTCGGATAGATCGTTGCGCCCCTCGCTATGTCGCTCTCGCCCTCGATCACGTTGTTCGGAAATATCGTCACATCCTCTCCGATCACAGTCGCCTCCGAAATCGTGACGGTCGCACCGCCCAACACGCGAAATTCAGCCATTCTGTCTCGCCTCCCTGCGAACAAAAATCAATTCATTCTATGCCATTCGCCTTAAAGTGGTGATTTTTTGCCCCGTCGCGAAGCGGGAGCGGAAGCGAAGCGGGAGCGGGAGCGGAAGCGAAGCGACAGCGGGAGCGGGAGCGGGAGCGGGAGCGGGAGCGGGAGCGAGAGCGAAGCGAGAGCGGGAGCGAGAGCGAAGCGAGAGCGGGAGCAGGTAAACGCACGGAACGGGCGGACGAAATCGCTGTCAAGCGGAAAAGCCAGAAAATGCGGGCGTGCGGACAATCGCTTGAATAAAAAGACGGACAGGCGCATGAAACGGCGGACACATGCGGGCGCGCGGGCAATCGCTTGAAACGGGCACGCGAGCGGACTTATTTTCAGCGTATGGTTGATTTTTTTTCACAAGTCTTGACCTTGGGATCATTTTATGATATTATAAAAAAAAGCGCGATTTTTTTGTTTGAAAAAGAGATCGATTCGCTTTGAAGGGAGGAAACAATGGAATATGCGGTCTTGATCGCCCCCGGTGCAGCTGTTTTGGCTCTGCTTTTTGCGCTGTTTTTTGCGCGGAAAGTCTTAAAAATGCCCGAATCGGAACAGACACGGGGGATCGCCGCGATCATTCGCAAGGGAGCGAATGCTTTTTTGAAACGGCAATACCTGGTGGTTGCCGTCTTTTTTGCGTGTATTTTTGTGTTGTTGGGCATCCTTGCGCTGACCGGGTTTGTCGGCCCGTTTATGCCGTTCGCGTTTTTAACGGGGGGATTTTTCTCGGGGCTTTCCGGATTTTTGGGCATGAAGATCGCCACCGTCGCCAACGCGCGCACCGCGACCGCCGCGCAGGACAGCCTGAACAAGGGACTGCGCGCCGCATTTTCTGCCGGAAGCGTGATGGGACTGATCGTGGTAGGACTGGGGCTTTGCGATCTTTCGATCTGGTACTTTGTGCTCAAGGCATTCTATTCGGTTTCGGATACGACGCTCACCGAGTCCGCCTTTATTGCGACCAACATGATCACCTTCGGCATGGGCGCATCCTCGATGGCTTTGTTTGCCCGCGTAGGCGGCGGGATCTTCACGAAGGCCGCAGACGTAGGGGCGGATCTGGTCGGGAAGGTGGAAAAGAACATTCCCGAGGACGATTGCCGCAACCCCGCCGTGATCGCCGACAACGTGGGCGACAACGTGGGCGACGTGGCGGGAATGGGCGCCGATCTGTATGAGTCATACGTGGGCTCGCTGCTCTCGGCAATGGCGCTGGGCGTTGCCGCAGGGTTGGAACTGTACGGCGCGCTCATTCCCCTTTCCATCGCCGCCTTCGGCGTGGTTTGCTCCATTATCGGCACGTTCTTCGTGCGCACGAAGGAAAACGTCAGCCAAAAATCGCTCCTGCGCGCCCTGCGCGCAGGCACTTGGTTCGCCGCCGCGGCTACCGCAGCCGCTTCCGCGCTCTTTTTATGGCGGATCGGCTATGCGCGCGTCATCCTGCCCGTATTGATCGGATTGGCTGCCGGCGTGCTCATCGGCAGATCGGAAGAGCACACGTCTGAACTCCAGTCAC
>CALVYJ010000095.1 GCA_944372075.1 uncultured Clostridia bacterium
TCTTCTCGTCTTGGTGGCTTTTTTTCCTTCTTCCTCCTTTGTTTCTTCCGGCTAGTGTTTGCCGATTATTTTTCGTGTTTATGGTCGTGATTTTTACAGCCGCAACCGCAACCCTCTTCGTAATCGGTCTCTTGTGACGCGGCTTCGTCCGCATCGCCGTCCGCCTCCATTACGCGGCAAACCTCTTCGAAGACTTCGTCCAGCAATTTGTCGTCCTCTACCGGAACGAGCTCCTCCTTGCCCTCCTCGCCGACGATCTGCAAGATGGTGACCTCTTCTTCCTCCGACTCTTCTTCCTCCTCTGCGGGTTGGAAAAAGGCATACCAGCCGCCCTTGTACTCGATCGTACCGATATGATAGCACTTATGAACTTTGCCCTGGTCGTCGATCAATTCGACTACGTTGACTTCTTCGTCGTCGCAGCAATCTTCGCAATCGCAACCCTCTTCGTGCAATTTCTTTTCTTCGCTCATGTTGTTTCTCCTTTTTTTTTATTCAGATACCCTTCCAAAATATAGGAAGCGGCGATGCTGTCGATGGACTGTTTTCGGTTTTCCCTGCGTACGCCGCCTGCGATCAGGTCGCGTTCCGCCTCCATGGTGGTGAAGCGTTCGTCCTCGAACACGATGGGAATATCCGTTCTCTGTTGCAGAAGCTGTACGAACTTTTTTGTCTTTTCCGTCTGGACGGACTCCGTACCGTCGAAATTATACGGCAATCCGCACACGATCAGCCCCGCATCCTTTTCCTTTGCGATCTTTACGAGCGCGTCGGCGTCCGCCTGCGCGCTCTTGGTTCGCTTGTACGTCGTGCCGGGCAGTGCAAACGTATTGAACGGATCGCTCGCCGCAACGCCGATACGTTTATCCCCTATGTCAAATGCTACGATTCGCTTCTCCATACGTCCTCCTGCCTGCAATGAAAGCCGCCGACCGCTATCAGTATAGCATATTCGCCGCTATGCGTCTACACTTTTTCAAAAATTTTCCGTATTTTTGAAAGAAACGCGCCCTCCGCGTTCCGCGCGCGCCTTGAGCGCCTATCCGCGCGCGTTTTCCTCTCCTTTCGCCTCGCCTTCCGAGCCGTCACGCCGTTGCTCGGATTCCTCGCGCTGCGCGCTTTGCGCAAGGTCTCTTTGCCGCTCGACGGCGCGCGTCGCAAAGAAAAACAGGACGAATCCGATGGCAAACAGGACGGCGAGAATGCTGACGCCGGCGCTTTCTCTGCCGGTGATATCCGCAATGAGCGCGACCAAAAACGTACCCAAAAAGGATGCGCCCTTGCCGAACACGTCGTAGAGCCCGAAGTATTCCCCGGACTTATCGGGAGGAATGATCTTTGCAAAGTACGAACGCGACATTGCCTGGATCGTACCCTGGAATATCCCTACGCTCACCGCCAGGATCCAAAACTCGGTGATGCTTTTGAGAAAGATCGCATAGACGGAGATGCCGAAATAGGCGACGATGCACGCCATGATGAGATATTTCGGCGAGATGCGGCGGGAGAGCATCCCCAGCAAGATAGCCGAAGGGAAGGCGACGATCTGCGTGACGAGCAATGCGATCAGCAGCATTGCGGAATTAAAGCCGAGATCGGCACCGTAGGCGACGGCGAGGTCGATGATGGTATAGACGCCGTCGATAAAGAAGAAAAACGCGAGCAAAAACAGGAGAACGTGTTTGGTTTTTATCACTTCGCGGCAGGTTTTGCCCAAATTCTGAAATCCGCTGCGGACGGGGTGGCTATGGGCGGAAACGAACCGCTTTTGCTCAAATCTCTTCCACAGCGGAATCGAGCAAGCCAACCACCATGCGGCGGTCAGCAGAAAGACGATCGCCATTGCCGTAGCAAAGGGCAAAATCGATATGCCGATCGAGGGCTCATACAGCACATAGACGACCACGCAGAGAATGAACGGAGCGCAGCTTCCGATGTATCCCCAGGCATAGCCGCGCGAGGAAACTTCGTCCAGCCGCTCGCGGTCGGTGATGTCGTTGAGCATGGAATCATACACCACCAGGCTGAGCGAATAGGCGGATTTGGACAGGATAAACAGGATCAAAAACCAGATCCAATGCCCGACAAACCCCAGCACCGCACAGCCGACCACCCCCGTCAGCAACACCGCGGTAAAGATCTTGATCTTGGCGCCGCGAAGATCCGCTATCGCGCCGAGTACGGGCCCGCACAGCGCAACGACCGCCGTCGCAATGCTCGTGGCATACCCGAGGTAAACGGTGGCAGAGTCGGCGGCGTCGCCCGCGATCTGCGCAAAGAATATCGGCACCAACGTCGTGATGAGCAGCGTAAACGCGGAATTGCCTACGTCGTACCATACCCAATTCCTCTCGTTTTTCGTCATCGTAAATTTCATATCTCTCTTCTCCGATCCGATCAAACGATCCCGCGCCGGTCGCACGCCGCGCCGACGACGGTTCCGCTCAAACGGAATATTTCCTTTCGTCTTCCTCTGTGAAGACGGGAATGGCGCGCCAATCGCCGTCCGGCCCGAACGTACGATCGAACGCCGCGTCCAACTGCGCCTCCCCCCGCACAAAATCGACAAAATTTTTCGCCAATGCGAGGCATTTCGCCTGCGCCGAACGCATCAGCTTTTCCAGCCTGAGATTGCTGTCCGCACATTCCCGCACGGGACGCTTTGCGATCATCATTCCGCTCTTTTCGCGATAGTTTTTCGAAAAGCGCAGGATGGCCTTGACAAACAATCGCTTGGGCGCATGCGCCGCCTGCAAAAACGCGCTGCACCGCCGCATGGAACGAAGCGCGGTCAGCACTTGCGCCTCGGTGACGGACGCAAAAAACGGCGCGATCACGGCGGCGCTTTCCCGCGTCGCCCGGATGTGACTCGTCAGATCCGCCGAAAGCGGCGCCACGCCGCTCCGCTCTAACAGCATTCGGTCAAATTCGCTTTCGATACGGGAATGGGCAAGCTTCGAAACTTCGATCTTCTTTTCAATGTATCCGTGACACGTCGAATCCAGGGCAAAGTGGCAGACAAACCCCAACGCATAGGCGAGCGCCGATTCGCCGTCCGATGCCGCAAGACAGATCTGCTTTGCATGCGCAAAAAATTCGCGCGCAGGACGATCGTGCATCCCGAACCCGATTTGGCTGACGCTGTTCGCCTTGAGCGGATGATAGTAAAACAGAATATCCGGGCCGTGCAGCCCGATCGCATAGAGATCCCAGTGCTCCCGTATCAGCCCTTCCCACTCCGCAGGGAATTGCTCCATCATTTGCTTTCCAAACGTATAATGTGCATATGTAGACGGCATACCATTCTCCTTATGTTATCATTATACCACGTTTTTGTATTTTTTTTATCGCTATTTTGTACCTTTTTTGTAAGGAAATAGAAGTCGGGGCAATTTTTCACTTCCGCGAAAACTGCCCCGACTTCCACGCCGCCCTTCAGACGGCTCCCTTTGTTACGATTGCGTACCCGCCTGCTTCTTCTGCTCGAATTCGGCAAGTTTTTCGTCCATGTACGCGTCCAGCTTCTCTTTGATCTCTTCCTGCCCCTTCTGCACCAGCGCGCGCGTCTTGTTGCTGTTGGCTACCCACAATGCGCCGAGCATTGCACCCGCCGCCAAACCCGCTATGAATTTTTCCATCGTTTTTCCTCCGTGCGAACGCCACGCGTCCGCATCTTCAGTATGCGCCGCCCTTCCGCCTTTTATGCGTCAGCCTTCCTTTGCCCGCTCGACCGCCCGCATCGCCTGCGGCAGACGCCCCGCTCGCCGCAATAACTCGTTTTCTTCCCGCAATCGGCGTATCGTCTCCCGCAATCGCTCGTTCTCCTCCCGCAACGAGATCGCCAATCGCCCGTATAACGCGTCGATCTCCGCTTGCAGACGCTGCTCCAAATGCTTGGCAGGCCTGCGCTCCTGTTGGATCGTCACCCCCCATTTCTCCGCCGCCGCGCGCACCTGCTCGGGCTGCTTCTTGATCATGTTTCGGTATTTGTTTTGATAGCGTAGCATCTTCTTTTCATCGCCGCCGCAGACGTTGGCTATGCTCCTGCGCACCGAAAATCCCTTGCCGCGCTCTTGCAATATCTGCCGCAACATCTCCTCCCGCTCGCCTTCCGTAAACGGCCGTATCTGCTCGGCATGCAGATGTTTGCCCGCCAAAATCCCCTGCACCGCTTCGTCTTGCGTCTTGAGCAACCGATAATAATAGTTGCGTACGCTGCCCCCCGCCCTGCCGTGCGCCTTGCCGTATTCGGCAAACAGCGACGTGAGCGTCTTGCCGCGCTTTTTCCCTTCCTCTATGCTCTGAATCAGCTCCTCCGCCTCTTCCCGCGCATATCCGTTGATCTTTTCCATGCTGATACCTCCTTTGGTTTGTTCTGGTATTGACATACTTTCATTTCTTTATACATACATTAAAGAAATAGCTTCATGTTCAACGCGCTCGCCGCAAAAAATCACTCTATTTTGAACGCGCTCGCCGCAAAAAATTACTTTACGTTGAACGCTCTCTAAAAAAATTACGTAACGTTGAACGCGTTCAAAAAAATTATGTTGAACGCGCTCTCTGCTTTTGAAGCTGTTTTTATGCTGAACTCCCGCGCCGTGCGCGAGACAATGCAAAACCGATCGCTCGGCAAAAATTTGCGCCGCAGGACGATCGGTTCAATCGGAGGAAGGATCGGAATGCGATATTATTTTACATCTCGGCAGCCGTGCGCGCTGCGCGTAGGCGGAGCGCCGGTCGGATATCTGCACGGCAACACGCTCACCGCGCAGATCGACGGCGAAATGCTGTGCGAATTTTTACCCGCCGACGGGAATCTGTTTCCCGTCAGCTTTGTGTTGGGCGACGCGTTTGCGAACGCGCCCCCCGCTTGCTGCGACGTGTGGCGCTGCGGCTGTTACACGGAAATCATTGCGAATTCCTTTGCGCCGCGGCAGACCGCGTTTGAAGCGCTCGCGCAGGGCAGCGCCGCCGATATGCAGGCGACCGTTTTTTGCTGCGGAGGGTTGAGCGTATGCGTGCAGGACAAAGACGGGTTCGAGACCTATCCCTTGCCGACGGCACGCGACTATGCCGTAGGACAGGAAAACATCGGCGCACAGACGTTTTTGCGCGTTTACAGCGCACAAC
Organism: uncultured Clostridia bacterium; assembly: GCA_944372075.1. Taxonomy (GTDB): domain Bacteria; phylum Bacillota; class Clostridia; order Christensenellales; family Borkfalkiaceae; genus Borkfalkia. The sequence goes on from CALVYJ010000095.1 coordinate 5,134, forward strand.
AGCGCCGATTGCTGCTGTTCGCGAAGGGTCGCAAATGCGCGTTTGACGGCAATGCCGACTCCTTTTCGTGCGGAGACTGCCTGCAAACGGTTCAGACTCTGTACGACATAGCAGGGCACACGGTAACGGCAAAATACCGCGCAGACGGCGATTCGCTCTCGGAATTTGAGCGAACCGTTACCGCGCGCGAAGATTTTTCGCCCGACAGGCTCGACGAAAAGGTCTTGCCCTTCGCTTTCTTTCAGGAAATTGCCGCGGGCGGCGATTGCACGCCCTATTTAAGCGACGAGATGCGGGAACGCGCCGCGCTGTTGCAAACCTATCTCGGCAATTTCTGCGCGGCCGTGCTGCCCAAAGATCAGTTTTACCGCATCCACGGCATGGTCAACGCCGTAGGACTCGTGTCCCGCCGCGAAAAAAATCTCTATGACGTGCGCTTTTTTACCGCCGATATTTCTCAAAAAAAGATCATCAATCTCTCGCTTGTCGCCGACTGATCCGCCCCCATGCGGCTTTGCGCATCCGCGCGCACTTTCTCCGCAGAGAGGCTCTGCTTGTCTGTTCCGCGGATTTCGCACCTTTGCCGCAATGCGGCTCTCCTTATTCGATCCGCGGATTTCGCACCTTTGCCGCAA
>CALVYJ010000096.1 GCA_944372075.1 uncultured Clostridia bacterium
TCGAGGGCGTGAGCCCGGCAGGTATTAAGCCCTTTTAGGGCTTGTGCAAGCCACCCGTTTTACGGGTGGTCTTGACTCCGCTTTTGATCGTGCTTGCGCTGTTCATATTCTTCACCTATTTTACGGCGGAAGGTCGGCGCGCCAAACTTTTGAGCGGGAATCAGAAAGTTGCGGTCAACATCGGTATTCGTGAGAACAAGAACGTATTGATCACGTATATAATCTGCGGGATCATCCTCGGCTTCGGCGCGTTGGTTTACGGGTCGCAGCAGATCATCAACACGCAGTCCAATCTGTCGACGTCCAGCATTTTGTTCTCGTACATCGTTCCCGTATTTATCGGGATGTTTATCGGCTCGGCGAGCATCGATGCGATTGGCGTCGTAGTGGCGGCGATCGGCATGGAGCTGCTCAACTACGGCTTGGATTGTCTGGGAGTCGGCTCCGGCGGATACCAGCAGATCATATTCGGTATGTTTATGCTTGCATTCTATGCGTTCTCCGCACAGGCAGGCAATATTAAAAAGGTGCTGAACAAAGCGATAGAAAAATTTACAAAGCAAGGGAAAAAGGAGATGCCGGATGTACATTGATTTGAAAAAAAATCCGTTTTTTCTTGCGGATCAGGATATTGAGTGGGTACAATCGACCCTGGCTTCGATGACGCAAGAGGAAAAGATCGCGCAGCTGTTTTGTCTGATCACATATACGGACGACGAGCAGTATCTGGCGTATCTTGCGAAGGGACTCAAAGTGGGCGGAGTCATGACGCGCACGATGAGTTTGGAGGAAATGATCAACACGGTTACGAGACTGCAAAAGAATGCAAAGGTACCGATGCTGATCTCTGCGAATCTTGAGGCGGGGCTTAACCAAGCTTGTTCGACCGGTACGCGCGTCGGCTGCGAGATGGGCATTGCGGCGACGGACGACGTGAAGTATGCGCATGAATTGGGCAGGATTATCGGTGAAGAAGCTTCGGCGCTGGGCATCAACTGGGCATTTGCGCCGATTATAGATATTGATTACAATTTCCGAAACCCGATAACCAACACGCGGACGTTCGGTTCGGATCCGGAAAGGGTAGCGCAGTTCGGAAAGGCATATGTAGAGGAAGTGCAAAAGTACGGGATCGCGGCATCGATCAAGCATTTCCCGGGAGACGGCGTCGACGAGCGCGACCAGCATCTGCTGGCATCCGTGAACAGTCTGACGGCGGAAGAGTGGGAAAATACGTACGGAAAGGCATACAGGACGTCCATCGACGCAGGGGCGAAGACGGTCATGGTCGGGCATATCTTGCAGCCGGCGTGGTCGAAGAAATTAAAGCCGACGCTGCGCGACGAGGAGATCATGCCGGGGCTGATTGCGCCCGAATTGTTGCAGGGATTGCTGCGCGGATATTTGGGGTTCAACGGTTTGATCGTAACCGACTCTTCCACGATGGCGGGGATGGGAACGGTCATGCCGCGGGAGAAGGCGGTGCCTTTGACCATTGCGGCAGGCTGCGACATGTTCCTGTTTACGAAGAATCTGGAAGAAGATATGCGGTTTATGACGCAGGGCGTAGAGAGCGGGGTCATCACGAAGGAGCGGTTGGACGATGCCGTAACGCGCATCCTTGCGCTCAAGGCGTCGCTGAAGCTGCATGAAAAACAGCGGGACGGCAGTTTGTATCCGGACATGGCTGCGGCGGAAAAGATCGTCGGGTGTTCCGAGCATAAAAAAATATCGGCGGAGATAGCCGATCGTTCGATCACGTTGGTGAAGGAAGAGAAGGGCGTTCTGCCGATCACGCCGCAGCGGTATAAGAGGGTGCTTGTCTACAAAAAGGAAGGTAAGGCGAGCGCCGTTGCCGCGGGCATTACGGAAGGCGCAGCCGATAAGCTGATCGCAAAGCTGAAAGACGAGGGCTTTGACGTCACGGAATTTGTTCCGGGCGGCGGTTGGGAAGGCATGGCGACGCCCGTGCAGGATGTCTACGATCGGTACGATCTGATCGTGTATATAGCCAATTTGGCAACGAAATCCAACCAAACGGTCGTGCGTCTGGAATGGGCGGAGCCGATGGGAGCGGACGTTCCCGTCTATATGAATTCGGTACCGACGGTGTTTATATCGCTGGAAAATCCCTATCATTTGTTGGATGTACCGCGCGTCAAGACGTTTATCAACACCTATGGTTCGACGGAAGAAATACTCGATGCGTTGGTGAAGAAATTGACAGGCAAGAGCGCGTTCTGCGGGAAGAGTCCGGTAGACGCATTCTGCGGAAAGTGGGATACCAGACTGTAAAGAGGGCAATCATGAAAGTATACGATCTCAAGATCAACAGGGCGGAGCGGACGATCGGCGTCGACGGATGCGATCTGATGTTTTCGTTCAAGGCAGAAAGGGGAAATGCGTTCAGGCTTTCCCTTTCCGACTATTTGGGCAATCGGATAGCCGAGTATGCGCTTACGCGCAGCGATGCGCTCGGATTTCGTCCGAACGCGCGCTTGGAGCCGGGATGCCGTTACACGGCAATCGTCGAAAACGAATGCGGCGATCGTGCAGAACTGTCGTTTGAAACGGCTGTGCCGCTGCACGGCAAGACGATCACGGCGGACGCGGCGATAAAAAGTCCTGTATTTTACAAAGACTTCGTTCTGCCTGCCGGCGTACAGAACGTGAGGCTGGCGATTGCGGGGTTGGGATTATACCGCGTATTTGTCAACGGCAAACGGGTCGGAGACGAATATTTGACGCCGCTGATGAACGATTACGACGAATGCGTGCGCTATCAAACGTATGCGTTGGACGGCATCGTGCGGGAGGAGAACCGAATCGAAGTATATTTGGGCAACGGCTGGTTCAAGGGAAGGTTCGGGATCGATGATCGCGGCGACTGCATATACGGAGATCGGTTTTATTTGAACGCGATGATCTATGCCGACGGCGGGGTCGAGGTCTTGACGGATGAGAGCTGGCAGGTTTGCGAGAGCAGGATACGCGAAAACGGGATCTACGACGGCGAGCATCGTGACGACACCTTCCGTGCAAAGGAGACGACGCAAGCGCAAGCGAGCGAACGAGCGTTTCGGTTTGTTCCCGAGTACACGTCGGGGGTATGCGAGTATGAGCGAGAGGCGGGAAGGCTGATCCGATCGCCGAAAGGGGAGAAGATCCTGGATTTTGCGCACAATGCGGCGGGTTTTGTGCGATTCCGCAATCGACTGCCGTACGGGGCAAAGATCACGTTGCGGTACGGAGAGGTACTGCAAGGCGGCTGTTTTTATCGGGAGAATCTGCGCACGGCGAAGGCGGAGTACGTGTATGTCAGCGACGGTGTGGAAAAGGACGTAGAGCCGTTTTTCACCTATTACGGATTTCGATACGTGTCGGTGGAAACGGAGGGAGAAATCGATCCTGCCGACTTTACGGCGATACGCATCAGTACAAAGATGGAGCAGACGCTGGAATTTACGTCTTCGAACAAGAAGCTGAACACGCTGATCGAGAACGTAAAGCGCGGGCAGAGGAGCAACTTTATCGACGTGCCGACGGATTGTCCGCAGCGCGACGAGCGGCTGGGCTGGACGGCGGATACGCAGGTCTTTGCGGCGACGGCTTCGTACAATGCCGAGACCTATTCCTTCTATAAAAAGTTCATGCGCGACATGGCATACGATCAAGCTGTGTATTACGACGGAGAATTTCCGATGTATTCCCCTTCGTTGAAAGGCACGAGCGGAGTCGGCGGGGCGGTGTGGTCGGATGCGGGCGTGATCGTGCCGTGGACGCTGTACCGTTTTTATGCCGATTCGGAGCTTTTGCGCAAGCATTACGACGGGATCTGCAAATATGTTCGGCTGTTGGAGAAGGGCGACGCCGAGCGCGGCGACGGGCATTTGCCGAGCGCGCCGTTCACATTCGGGGATTGGTTGGCGCAAGACGGCATCTGTTCGCAGAGCATGCGCGGCGGCACGGACGACACGTTCATACGCGCGATCTATTATTACAATGCGGCGCAAACGGCGGCGGAAGCGGCGAACGTCTTGCAAGAGCTGCGCGACGCGCAGGAATTCGGCAGCTTGGCAGAGGAAATCAAGCGGGCGATTTTGCGGGAATATTTCTCCCCGAGCGGCAGATTGGCGATCGATACGCAGACGGCGTACGTATTGGCGCTGCATTTCGGGATCTATCCGCAGCGCGAAAAGCTGTTGCAGGGATTTCGCGATCGGCTGCGCCGCGATCTGTATCGCATGAAAAGCGGGTTTACGGGTACGCCGCTGATGATCGGCACCATGTTCGAAAACGGATTGGAAGAGGACGCCTACCGTCTGTTGTTTAATGAAGAGCATCCTGGCTGGATGTACCAGATCAACCTTGGGGCGACCACCATTTGGGAGCGCTGGAATTCGCTGTTGCCGGACGGAACGATCAGCGGAACGGCGATGAATTCGTTGAATCATTACGCGTACGGCTCGGTGGCGGAAGCTATCTACGCGCACATCGGCGGGTTAAAAGGCATCGAGCCGGGCTGGAAGCGCGTGCGGATCGCTCCCGTTCCCGATCATCGCGTGAGCGCGTGCCGAACGGAGTACGAATCGGCAAGCGGGAAGTATTGCGTCGATTGGAATGTGGACGAACAGAACAAATTTACATTGCATATCGTTATCCCGCAGGGATGCGGCGCGGAGGTCGCGCTTCCCTATGCGTCCGAGCCCGTTCAAACGGTTTCGGAAGGCGAGTACAGTTGGAGCTATACGTTAAAAAAAGACATACGTCATCCGTATTCGGTGGACAGGAAAGTATTGGATGTGATAGCGAACGAACAGGCAAGGCAGGCGTTTAGCGCGTTGTTGCCGCAGGCATATGCGATGGCAACAGGCGAAAATCAGGAGTTTCTGGTCATGAGCATACGGGATATGGGATATCTGCCCATGTTCGGAGCATCGCCGGAGAAGATAGCCGAGCTGGATGCAATTCTGAGAAAGATCGGAGGCTGAAAATGAAAGGATTTATTTTTGATCTGGACGGAGTGCTTTTGAGCACGGACGAACTGCATTATCAAGCGTGGAAGAAGGTAGCGGATAAATTGGGAATTCCGTTTGACCGCACGATCAACGATCGTCTGCGCGGCGTATCGCGAGAAGCGAGTTTGGAGATCATTCTGGAAAAGTACGACGGGCGGTTGAGCGCGGCGGAGAAAGAGGATCTGTGCAACGAAAAGAACGAATATTATAAAGAACTGCTGCACACGCTCAACGAGCGGACGATCTTGCCGCAAGTGCGCGAGACGCTGAAAGATCTGCGGGCGCAGGGGTATCGTTTGGCGGTAGGCTCGTCGAGCAAGAACACCAAGACGATTTTGCAGAGGACGGAATTGGATTCGTGCTTTGACGCCGTTTCAGACGGCAACAACATTTCCAAGAGCAAGCCGGATCCGGAGGTATTTCTCAAAGCGGCGGAATATATTTTTCTGGATCCGAAAGAGTGTTACGTGGTGGAGGATGCGGACGCCGGAATCGACGCCGCGGTGGCGGGCGGGTTTTACCCGATCGGCATCGGGCCGGCTTCGCACTGTGCGGCGGCGAAGTTGAAGATCGACGATTTCACGCAGTTGAAAGATATTGCGCGATACGGGAGCGGAAACGCTCGGTAGCATACGAAAAATTTGTTGGGCTTGCGAGCCTTACGGGGCCTTTCCGAAAATTTGGTTCAGTGTATTGGCGGAAGGGGTGCGCGGCACG
>CALVYJ010000097.1 GCA_944372075.1 uncultured Clostridia bacterium
GGCGAGGGAGTTGGCGAGCGTTCTGATTCTATCTGCGCCGGGGCGGGGAAAGACGACGATATTGCGGGATATAGCGCGCTTATTGTGTTCGAACAGATTGCTGAACGTGTTGATCAACGACGAACGGAACGAGATCAGCGGCGCATATCGGGATTTTTCTCTGGATACGGGCGCTTTTTCAGATGTTATCCGCTATTCCGACAAGAGAGATGCGTTTGCGGCGGCGGTGCGATCCATGCGTCCGGACGTAATCGTTACGGATGAATTGGTGACGGAGTCGGAAATCCGCGCGGCGGCGGCATGTGTGCGCGGCGGCGTTGAGGTGATAGCGTCGGCGCATTGCAAAGACGTGCAAAGTCTGCGCGATTTTAACGTGTTGTCGGCGGCGGTTGAAGAAAAAGTGTTTTCGTATTATGTATTTTTGCAGGCGGACGGGTTGGGAAAAGTGGCAGCCATTTATGATCGGCAATTTCATGCGGTTTACGAAGTATGATTAAATTTTTATTGTGCATCGGCTGTGTCGGGTTATGCGTAGCCTTTTCGTGGCTGTTGACGCGAAAATATCGGCAGAGGATGCAATTTTATTATAATTTTGATCTGTTCAACGAGCGGCTGGTGAATGAGGTAAGCTATACCAAAATACCGTTGCCGGCGTTTTTGGAAAAGTATACGTTCAGCGGAGAATTTCGGCAACTGCTGGAAGAGAAGCGGCGATCGGAGTTTCGAGAACAAGAATTTTCGGTTGAATTTCTCAACGAAGATGAGCGCAAGTTTGTAAGCGATTATTTTCGAATGATCGGCAAGAGCGACGCGTCGTCGCAAAAGACCTATCTGACGGCGATGCGCGGCGAGATCAACGAAAAGAAGCGAGAGAGCGCAGAGGAATACAAGAAATATTTTTCACTGTATATGAAGCTGGGTTTTTTGGCGGGATTGATCTTGGTGGTATTGATCGTATAGGAGGCGAAGATGGAGATCGACGTGATATTCAAGATAGCGGCGGTTGGGCTGATTGTCACGATCATATGCCAGATCCTGAAGAAGTCGGACAGGGAGGATATAGCGACGATCGTGAGTTTGGCGGGGCTGATCATTGTGCTGACGGTGGTGCTGGACATGGTTGTGGATTTATTCGATTCTGTTCGGAACTTATTTGATTTATTCTGATATGGAACTGATACGGATGATCGGGGTGGGGTTGCTGACGGCGGTGGCGGCGCTGCTGTTGCGCGGCACGAAGCCGGAGCTGTCGTTTGCGGTAACGATAGTCGGCGGCGTGATTTTGCTGATTTTTGCGATTGACGTCATGGCGGAGACGTTCGGCATATTTGCGCAAATCGGGGAGCAAACGGGGATCGACAGTGCGCTGATAAAAATATTGCTGAAGATTATAGCGATCGGGTATCTGATTGAATTTGCGGCGGGGATCGTGGAAGATTTCGGTTCAAAAAGCATTGCGGACAAGCTGGTGTTTGCCGGGAAAGTAACGATATTTGCGGTTTCGTTGCCGATTTTGCAGGCGATGGTTTCGCTGATAGGAAATTTTCTGGAGTTATTATGAAGAGGGGCGTACGGATCGGGTTGACGCTCGCAATGGCGGCGACGATTTGGCTGACGGTGGGCGTTTCGATCGTGCCGGCTGCGGCGGAAGAGGAAGATTTAAGTCAAAGCATCGAGCAGATTTTGGGGCAGCTGGACGTGGAAGATTTGGAGAATTATCTGCAAACGCTCACGCAAGAGCAGCGGGAGGCGTTTGGGGAGGACGTAGCAGGCAAATTGCGTTCGTTGCTCACGGGAGATTTTTCGCTGCAATATGACGACGTGATCTCGGCATTGACGGGGATGCTGTTCAAACAGATATCGGGTTTGCTGCCGATTTTCTGTTCGATCTGTGCGATCACGATTTTATGCGGGATGTTGGGGAAGTTCAAGAGTTCCTTTTCGGAAAAGGGTACGGCGAAGCTGATTTTTTTTGTGGGATATGCTTCCGTGCTGGTGTTGGTGCTTGCGGCGCTGATGGGCGTGGTGGAGGACAGCGGCGACACGGTCAAATCGCTGCAAGCGCAAATGCAGGCGGTATTTCCGCTGTTATTGACGCTGATCGCAACGAGCGGCGGGAGCGTATCGGTTGCGGTATATCGGCCGGCGGTATTGTTTTTAAGCGAGATCATAGTGGATGTGGTGGTGCAGATCGTATTTCCTTTGGCGATCATGATGTGCGTGTTGAATATGGTGGGCAATATGAGCGGAGAGATCAAGCTGAAAAATTTTGCGGCGCTGTTTTCGTCCGTGATCAAGTGGACGCTCGGGATAACGTTGGCGGCATTCACCGTATTTTTGACGGTGCAAGGGATAACGTCTGCGACGTATGACGGGCTCTCGTTTAAGGCGGCGAAGTATGCCGTCAGCAATTCGATACCGATCATCGGCGGATTTATCGGAAACGGATTCGATTTGGTGATAGCGGGCAGCGTGCTGATAAAAAATTCGGTCGGTTCCTGCGGCATATTTTTATTGGTGATCGTGTTGGCGGCGCCGTTGGCGGAACTGATCGCGTTTCAATTGTTTTTGAAGCTGGCGGCGGCGGTGACGGAACCGATCGGCGAGGAGGGGATATCCGGGTTTCTGTCCTCGCTGTCGGGTACGATCAATTATTTTACGGCGGGATTGTTGGCGGTGGGGTTTATGTATTTTATCACGATGTTGCTTTTGATCTGCTCGTCCAACGCGCTTTTTTGAATATGCAGAACTATATTTTATCGGTCAGCGGCGCGGTGTTGATCGCGGCGATTGCGACGATCCTGTTGCCGGAGAGCAAGATCGGCAAGTTTATTAACGGAATCATGAAGGTGTTTTGCCTGCTGATCATTTTTTTGCCGTTGCCGGGATTGGCGAAGACGATTTTCGGAAAAGAAGCGCCGTCGTTTGCGGTCTCCGGAGAGATGGAACCGGACGATGCGTTTCTTGACTATATGTTTTCCGCACGTGCGCGCGAGCAGGAAGAATCGGTCGAGGCGGTATTGGAGGAGCAATTCGGTCTTGTCGTGAAAACGCAGATCGTGTGGGAATGTGTCGAATACGCATACACGGTCAAACAAGTGTCGGTAAAGATTGAAAATTTCGGAATATACGGCGAAGAGGAGCATATATTTGTTATAGAGCAGGTCAAGAGCCGTGTAATGGAGATGTTTTCGGAAGCGGAGGTGCAAGTCATTGAGTGGAGCGACGGCGAAGATACGTGAAAGGGTCAAGACGGGGAAGCTGCTCGAGGTTGTCATTGTGATCATATTGCTGGTGATCGTGGCGGCGATAGTTCTGATGGGCTTTGACAAAAAGACGGAACAAGCGGAAGGCGACTATGCCCGGGAGCTGGAGCAGCGTCTGTCGGCGGTATTATCGCGCATAGAGGGAGCGGGAGAAGTTGCAATATTTATTACGGTCGGATCGGACGGCGAAAAGGTTTTGGCGAGTGAAAGCATCGTCGCGCAAGACGGGACGGTAACGACGATTCCGGTATTTTCCGGTGGGGAGCCGGTCGTATTGGAAGAAAAGTCTCCGGAAATAACGGGCGTGCTGATCGTTTCGGAGGGAGCGTATGATTTAAGCGTGCGCTTCAATTTGCTGGAAGCGACGGCATCCGTTTTGAATATAAACCAAAGCATAATCAAAGTATATACGATGGGCGGCAATTCATAAAACAAAAAAGGAGAGTGTTTACAATGTCGAGAACAAAGAAGATTGTCATTATGACGGGATTGGTGCTGTTGCTGGCGGTGACGGCGGTGTTCAATTTTGTATTGGCGGGAAGTTTGGATCCGAATGCGGAAGAGAGCGGCGTTACGGCGGCGAATTATTTTACGACGTATCGTACCGAGCGGAGCACGACGCGCAACGAAGAGCTGCTGCAATTGGATTCGATCTTGGAGAGTACGGAGGCAAACAGCGAAGCGTATACGGAGGCGATGTCATTGAAACTCCAGATCGTTGAGATGATGGAGCGGGAATTGCTTTTGGAGACGTACATCAAGTCGTTGGGGTACAACGATGCGGTCGTGAGTATCGGGATGGATTCGGAAAACGTAAACGTATTTGTGAATGCGAGCGAATTGGGATACAACGATTTTCTGTCGATTTACAATATTTTGACGGAAGAGGCGGGTTGTGATCCTGCAAACGTAAATATTATGCCGATTCAAGCGGAAATTTAGTAAAAATACTGTTCAATTTTCAAAAAATATGCTATACTATACATAAGAAAAACTTGGAGAGTAACAAATGGCACTGTTCAAGCGTGTTCCGACGGACGGACAAAAGGGAAAAGTATCGTATAATTCGGGGATTGTCAGCGGTATCATCAGCCTTGCGGTATCGGAGATCGACGGCGTGGAATTAATGCAGGGCAAGAAGCGTGGAATCCGTCTGTATTTTGAAAAAGACGGTGTATACGCGAACGTATCGGTGAAGGTAGATTACGGATACAACGTACCGGAAGCGGCATTCAAGATCCAACAGACGGTCAAGCACAACGTCGAAGCGATGACAAAATACAAAGTTGCGAAAGTGAACGTGTATGTCGTCGGCGTCGAGGCGTTGGATTATTCGGCGGACTGAAAGAAACAAAGAAGTATCTCTCTGCAGAGAGATATGAAGGCAACACTGCATAGATGCAGTCTGCGCGCGCATGCGAAAGGAAGCTGTGCGGCAGGGCTGTATAAGGGCGGTGTTGCCTTAAATTATGAACAGGGAAAGAAGCGTTATGAGGAGTAAAGCGCGCGAATGCGCATTCAAAGTAATTTTTGCATCGTTGTTTCAACCGGGGGATACGCCCTTTCGCAGAGGGGTGTATAAGACGTTTGAGCTGGACGAAGAAGAGACCGCATATGCCGATCGGTTGTTGGACTGTGTGGAGAAAAATCGAAAAGAATTGACGGAGGCTTTGAATCGGTATTCGATCGGGTTTTCGGATAAGCGGATGTTTCCCGTCGATAAAAGTCTGTTGCTCATGGCGATGGCGGAAATCAAATACATAGACGACGTGCCGGCTGTCGTTTCGATCGATGAGGCGGTCGGGTTGGCTCGCAAATATTCTACGGAAAAGAGTGCCGGCTTTGTAAACGGCATATTGGGTACATACATGGCGGAGGTTGTGAAGGATGGTTCTCATTGACGGAAAAGCTCTTGCGGTAAAGATGCGTCAAGACCTGTGCGAACAAGTGCGGCACTTTCGATCGGAGCGCGGCAAGGAGATCGGTTTAGCGGTCGTATTGGTTGGCGACAATCAGGCTTCGCAGGTATATG
>CALVYJ010000098.1 GCA_944372075.1 uncultured Clostridia bacterium
CTCCTCAAAAAACGCGTGGACGCTAGGGCCTTTCGAACCTTTCTTCAAAAAAATATCGTTGTCTTTGCCGGCGCATTCGGCACGCTTTTGCAAAAAAAAGCGCCGCACGCAGGCACGATCCCCGAACAACTCAACCTTGAAAACCCCGCCCTGATCGCCGAGATCCACCGCGCCTATGTACAGGCGGGCGCGGACGTGATCACGGCAAACACATTCGGCGCAAACGAGATAAAAGTCGGTTCGCGCGAACGCAGCCGGCAACTGATCCGCGCGGCGATCGACATTGCGCGCAAGCAGGCCGACGCGGCGTTCGTAGCTTTAGACGTCGGTCCGATCGGAAAGCTCTTGCAGCCGATGGGCGAGCTTTCCTTCGAGCAGGCGTATTCGGTGTTCGCCGACGTCGTGAACGCGGGAAAAGAGGGAGCCGACCTCGTTCTGATCGAAACGATGGCGGATCTGCAGGAGCTGCGCGCGGCGCTGCTCGCCGCGCGCGAAAATTGCGATCTGCCCGTCGTATGCTCGATGACCTTCGAAGAAAACGGCAGGACGTTCGCCGGATGCGACCCCGTCTGCTACGCGATGACCGCCTCCCCGTTGGCGGACGCCGTGGGCGTAAACTGCTCCCTCGGCCCCGAAAAATTGCTGCCCGTCGTGCGAACCATCCTCCGCTATACGGACAAACCCGTCATCGTGCAGGCAAACGCCGGACTTCCCGACGCAAACCTTTGCTACGACGTCTCCCCCGAGCAATTTGCGCAGACGTACGCGACCTTTCTCAAAGAGGGCGTGCGCATCGTCGGCGGATGCTGCGGAACGACGCCCGAATATACCGCGCGCCTGCGCGCCCTCGCCGACGCGACCAAGCCCGTCAAACGCAAGACCGCGCCCTGCTCCGGCGTATGCTCCGCGCGCAAAGCGGTCTTTTTCGACGGCGTGCGCGTGATCGGCGAGCGCATCAACCCCACGGGGAAAAAGGCGATGAAACAGGCGCTGCTCGATGAAAATTACGGATTCGTGCGCAACCAGGCGATCGAACAGAGCGAGGCGGGCGCCGATATTCTGGACGTCAACGCGGGGTTGCCCGAATTGGACGAACGCACCGTCCTTGCGAAGCTGGTGCAAGAAGTACAGGCGGCAACCGATCTGCCCCTGCAGATCGATTGCGGAAAGGCGGACGCCATCGAAGCCGCCCTGCGCGTCTGTTGCGGCAAGGCGATCGTCAACTCCGTCAACGGCGAGGACAAGACGCTGCACGCCATCCTGCCGCTCGTCAAGCGCTACGGCGCGGCGGTCGTCGGCCTTACGATGGACGAGCGCGGCATCCCGAAAACCGCCCGACAGCGCGTGGAGATCGCCGAAAAGATCATCCGCACCTGCGCCGATTACGGCATTCCGCACCTGCGCCGATTACGGCATTCCGCAAGAGGATATCCTCATCGATTGCCTGACCCTCACCGTCAGCGCCGAACAGGAGCATGCGGAACAGACCCTGCTCGCCATGCAGACCATCAAACGGCGATTCCGCGTGCATACGGTGCTCGGCGTGAGCAATATTTCCTTCGGGCTCCCCAACCGCCAGATCATCAATACGGCCTTTCTGACCGCCGCACTCTTTTCAGGACTGGATTGCCCTATTCTGAATCCGAATATACCCGAAAACAGACAGGCGATCGCCGCTTACAGGGCGTTGAGCGGCCAGGACAAACATTGCGCCGACTATACGAAGACCTATTCCGCCATCCGCGTGGCGACGTCCGTCGATCGAACCGCTCCCGCGCAGGAAACGGAATCACGATCGTCCGCTCCCGCGCAGGGCTCGGAAACCCCGTCGTCCGCACGCGCGCAGGAACTTTCCCGCGCCATCCGAAAGGGCATGAACGATGCGGGCGCCCTGGCGGCGGAAATGCTGGAAACCATGCCGCCTTTGGAATTGATTGAACGGCATCTCATTCCCGCGCTCAACGCCGTGGGTGACGCCTATGAAAAGGGTACGCTCTTTCTGCCGCAGTTGATCGCGGCGGCGGAGAGCGCAAAACTGTGCTTCGCCGAGGTCAAAAAGCGAATGCCCGAAGGCAGCACGGCGCGCGGAAAGATCGTGCTCGCGACCGTCTTGGGCGATATCCACGACATCGGCAAAAACATCGCAAAGACCGTGCTGGAAAATTACGGATACCAGGTCCTCGATCTCGGCAAAAACGTGCCGCCCGAAACGATCGCGCTCACGTGCGAACGCGAACAGGTGCGCCTGTGCGGACTTTCCGCTCTCATGACGACCACCGTTCCCTCCATGGAAGCGACCATCCGCCTCTTGCGGCAACGCTGCCCCGACTGTCGCGTCATGGTCGGCGGCGCCGTCTTGAACGCCGACTACGCAAAAAAAATCGGCGCCGATTGGTACTGCAAGGACGCCAACGCCGACGTCAAAATCGCGCAGTTCCTGTTCGATCGGGGAGAACCCGTCCCCACACTCTAACCGCCCCTCCTCGCCCCCCTCGCGCCTCCTTTGCACTGTCGCCCTGCACAAAACAGCGCCGCGCCCCCTGCACTGTCGCCCTGCACAAAACAGCGCCGCGCCCCCTTGCCGACGAAAGTCCTTTTCGGCGCAGACCGTTTGCGCACGTTTACAGGCGCAAGGCTCTGCAAGGACAGACCGTCTGCGGGCGAAAATCGTATGCGGCGGCAGGCATTTTGCGGGCGCGGGGCGCAGATACGGAAGGCGAACGGAGATAAAAATTGAATGGACGTATGCGCTTTTTTGCATCTGCGGACTAAATTTGCGGGCATAGAGGAGCATCAAAAAAATAACGAACGGAGAGGATAGCAGACATGAAAACAGACAACTATTTAGACGATTGCATACAGAGCATCCGCGAGATCGTGCGAATTGACAGTTCGCAAGCGGCGGCGCTGCCGGGAATGCCGTTTGGGAAGGGCGTTGCCGACTGTTTGGAGTATTTCTTGAAGCTGGCGCAATCGTTCGGATTCGAGACGAACAACTACGACAATTATATCGGCGAAGCGATCTTCGGCGAGGGCGAAGAGTTTGCGGTTTTGTGCCATCTGGACGTCGTGCCCGCCGGCAAAGGCTGGACAAAAGACCCCTTTGGCGGACAGATCGAGGACGGGAAGCTGTACGGCCGCGGCACGATGGACGACAAAGGGCCGGCCGTCATCTGTCTTTACGCGCTCAAAGCGCTCAAAGATGCCGGATTTCGCCCGAAAAAGAAGATCAAGCTGATCGTGGGCTGCAATGAAGAGAGCGGCTGGGAGTGCATCGCACATTACAAAAAGGTAGCGCACATGCCCGACGTCGGGTTCACGCCCGACGCAGATTTCCCCGCCATTTACGCCGAAAAGGGGATCCTGCATTTTGAAATGCGCTTCGATCTGCACGACGCGCCCTTCACGGCGCTCAGCGGCGGCGAACGCGCCAATATGGTATGCGATTTCGTCTGTGCCGAAGGCGCGCCGTTCGATCCCGAACGCGCGGCGCTCTGCGGCGTCGAAGCGCAGGGATCCGATCTGATCGCGCGCGGCGTCTCCGCTCACGCCTCCACGCCCGAAAAGGGCGTGAACGCGCTGGAAAAAATGCTGCGCTATCTTGCGCCTCTCCATCCGCAGCTCGAAAGGGCGCACGCCCTCCTGTTCGACGATTGCCGGGGCCTGAAACAACTTTGCGACGAGACCGGCTCGCTCACCCTCTCGCCCAACGTCGTGCGCTATGAACAGGGCGCGCTGTGCATCGTCGCCGATATCCGCTACCCCGCCACCTATACGCAGGAATCGATCTGCAAACGGCTGGACAGCTTCGGCGTACCCTACTCCCTCCAACACTGCCAGCTCCCCCTTTACAACGACAAGGACGGATTTTTGATCTCCACCCTGCAACGCGTCTACCGCGAAAAGACGGGCAGAGAGGAAGCGCCCCTCGCCATCGGCGGCGGCACCTACGCCCGCGCCCTGAAAAACGGCGCAGGCTTCGGCCCGCAATTTTCCGATGAGGATTCCACCATCCACCAAAAAGACGAATACATTTCGCTGCAAAACGTGCGCAAACTCCTGGAGATCTATACCGCCGCAATCGAAGCCCTCACAAAATAAAGGCAGACCCAACCGCACGAACCGCGCGGTTGGGTCTGCCTCTTTGCCCTGTTCCGCGACGCTGCGCGGTTCGCAAAACGGCGATGCGACCTTTCCCCTTTCAACGGGCAAAGGTCGCATCGCCGTAATTTTTTTATCCGCCCCCCCCGCAAGCGCAACCGCTCGCAAAGCGGGCTGATTTGTCCGCATTCCCGCAAGCGCACCCGCTTGCAAAAGAATCGGCACAGCCGACGCCCTGCGCCCGTTCGCATCGAAAAAATCGAGGCGCCGCCATGCGCCGCGCGTCTGCCATCGTCCGATAAGACATTTCGGCCGGAGAATTTGCTCCGCCCTGCCGCAGGCGATCCTTACGGCTGTTTTGGCGGCGTTTGCTCGCCGCAGGCGATGGGATGCCCGTACAGTTCCTCGCCCGCCCGACTCATCTGCAAAAATACGCGCTCGCGCAGCGACTGCGCCCGTTCGCGCAACGATCCCTGCCCTTCGGGATAAACGGCGGGCAAAATGTGTACGACCGCCTTTTTCTTGCAATGCAGCAGCGTGCGGAGCTTCGTATCGCGATACTCGATCAAGACGGGCAGGACGGGCACGTCGAATTTAGCCGCAAAGTGGAACGCTCCCGGCTTGAAAGGGCGCAGCTTTTCATACCGCGGCCAAAGCGCGTGTTCGGGATAAAAATTCACGATCTTTCCGCGGCGAACGAGCTCTTCGATCACGTCTTGCAATTTTTTCAGATCGGAAAAGGTCGTACCCACGGGCAGAAAACCGCCCGCCTTAAAGATCCTGCCGGCGAATCCCCGCTTGATCAAGTAATAGGAGCCCGTATTGAAGAGTCGGAACGCGCCCAGCGCATTTTTCAGCATGAGCGTATCCAGCGTGTGAACGTGGTTGCACACGGAGATCGCGCCCGATTTCTTCAACGCGCGCAAATTTTTTCTGCCCTTGACGCGCGTTCCCGCCGCAAACCAGGTGATGATCGGCCCTAAGATCGTAACGACGGTCAAGAGCCAGCCGCGCCGAAACCGCTCGGAAAACCGTTTCGGCAAATATTCAAAATCCCCGTCGATCGGAAGAGCGTCGAACGTGCGATGCTCTTCGTTCATGTCCACGTCGTATTGCCCCTTGCTCTCCAATTCCGCCTGCCGCCTGCGAAGCTCTTTCTCTGTCATACCCCTTACC
>CALVYJ010000099.1 GCA_944372075.1 uncultured Clostridia bacterium
TGATATTTACCCCGATTTACAAAATATGTGCAACTCCTAAGGGGCCGTTGTGGGTTCGATTCCCGCCGGGAGTACCACCTTTGCAGAGCATGCCGCCAGCATGCTCTGCCTTTTTCTTTTATCTTGCGATTACATTCCTTAACAAATGCGACGCCATCCCGTTTGAAACAATCAAAGTCCGATGCAATCCGTTTCATCCGTCCTGCTATTTCTTCTTAATCGCCAAAAAATGGACGCCCACGCCGAGACATATTTCAAATTCACGCAACGGCAGATAACATAAGCATCCGTTCAGAATCATTTTGATTCGATCATGCCGAACATATCGCAAATTTTACGCTTCCTCTTTTCGACTCCGCTATTGACTTTTGCTTCTTTTACGTTATAATAAATATGTGTAAAAATTATTTTTTCTTTGCCGGCTTCTCAAATTTGCCGACACTGTGAGGTTAACATGAAAAAGAATATTGCAACAAAATGTGCCGTTTTTCCCATGCCGGTCTTGATGATCGCATCGTATAACGATGATAATTCCGTCAATGTAATGAATGCCGCTTGGGGAACCATGGTCGATAGCGACATCATCGCGCTCAACCTTTCCGAAACGCATAAAACCGTAAAAAACATCAAAAAGAGAAAAGCCTTTACCGTTAGCATCGCCGATTCGCCTCATGTTTTAGAAGCAGATTATTTTGGAATTTATTCCGGCAATCAAATTCAAGATAAATTGTCGGCTGCAAAAATGACCGCAACCCGCTCCGCCTTGGTTGATGCGCCCATCATAGATCAGTTTCCGATCTGCATGGAATGCGAATTCATCGAATTTCAAAACTCGCAATACGGCATCGGAGTTATCGGTAAAATCGTCAATACTTGCGCCGAAGAAAGCGTCCTGAAAAACGGCAACGTAGACATTTCGCAATTAAACGCGATCGCCTATGACCCGTTTACGCACGGTTATTATAAAATTGCGGAACGCGTCGGAACGGCTTTCCGGGACGGCAAAAAATTGAAACAATGATCCCTGTATCGGCATTCAAAAACCGTATTATTTCGAACGAATAATCCCATATGCCGTCATATTTTGTCGGCATATGGGAAAAAATTTTTCGCATAAAAGAGCAACGGCGGCGTAATTCCTGCGCCGCCGTTGCTCTTTATTTCCTATTCTCAATTCTTCGAACTTCCCATCCGGCTTTCAAGCGCCGAACCATCCGCCCGCCCGCAACAACGCTATGCCTTTTTCGGGATCAACAGTCCCACGTCTCCGTTTTCCCGCAAATATACGACGCGTACCTCATCGGTTTGCACATCTTGAAATACATAGAAGCTATGGCCCAATAAATCCAACTGCTCGACCGCTTCTTCCGTCGTCATCGGCGTCAACGTAAACGTCTTTGTCTTGACCAATTTACTCTCCGGCAATACCTCTTCCCTGAAAAACAATTGTTTCTCCAAAAACGCGTCTTTCTTTAACTTTGATTCGATCTTGGACTTGTGTTTATAAATTTGCTTTTCGATTTTAGGCAATACAGCATCAATATTGTCATAAAAATTATCGCCGCAGACCTCTGCCCGAACCATATTCCCTTTATAATAGATCGTCAATTCTGTCTTGCTCAATTTATCTTCTTGTTTCAGATAAACCGAGCAAACGGCATCTTCGTCAAAATATTTGTCGAGCTTTGAGACTTTTTTCTCAACGACGCCAATTAGCTTCTCGCCGGCTTTGCAATTCTTTTCACTGATTTCAATACGCATAAAATTCCCTCCTTACGTTCTTATACTCAATCACATTATCGCTTTTCGATACCGTGACCGCGCTCTACTTTATCGCACGAAAAACGATTTTACCGTCTTTCGCATCCACCTTTACCTTTTGCATCGGCAAAACACGATTGGCCAGAATCTCCTCGCTGAGCGCATCCTCCAATCTCCTCTGAATTACCCTGCGCAACGGCCTCGCGCCGTAAACATTGTCATACCCTTCGTCCAACAACACTTGCTTCGCGGCGTCTGTCACGCTGATCTCGATCTCGCGCTTCTTTAACCGATCCGATAACGTATCCAAAAACAAATCACAGATTTTTGCCGCATCTTCACGACTCAACTTGTGGAAAATGATAATTTCGTCTACCCTGTTCAAAAATTCCGGTTTGAACTGCGTCTTTAAGTCTTCCGATATCTTTTCTTTCATGCGGTCGTATTCGGTAAGATCTGTTTCTTGTTGCGAACCGGAAAAACCCAGCCGACGCATTTCATTTACTTTGCTCGCCCCGACATTGCTCGTCATAATGATAATCGTGTTTTTGAAACTGACTACCCGACCCTTGCTGTCCGTCAAGCGCCCGTCGTCCAAAATTTGCAATAAAATATTAAATACGTCCGGATGCGCCTTTTCTATTTCGTCAAAAAGAACCACCGAATACGGCTTGCGACGAATTTTTTCCGTCAACTGCCCTCCCGCATCCTCAAATCCGACATATCCGGGAGGCGCTCCGATAATTTTACTGACAGAGTGTTTTTCCATGAATTCGCTCATGTCTAAACGCACCATCAATTTATCGTCGCCGAACATAGCCGCCGCCAACGCCTTGCACAGCTCTGTCTTCCCCACGCCCGTCGGCCCGACAAAGATAAAGGAACCGATCGGCCTGTTCGGATCTTTTAATCCGGCGCGCGCCCGGCGAATGGCTTTCGCCACCGCACAAACCGCCTCCTCTTGCCCGATAACCCGTTTGTGCAACTCCTCCTCCAGGTGTAAAAGCCGCTTGCTCTCCTCTTCCGTTAGCCGTACAACCGGTATTCCCGTCCAACTCGCCACAATCTTTGCGACGTCTTCCCCGCCGATGCTGGTATGACTCTCGTTGCGATTGCGCTCCCACTCCTCTCGGATCTTGGAGATCTCATCCTCCAACTGCTTGATTTGTCTCAATATGTTTTGCGCCGCCAAAAAATCATCTTTTCTGGCCGCCTTGTTTTTTTCCGCCGTCAACCGTTCGATTTCCTGCATCTTTTCCTTGACGCCCGCAGGCCCATTATAACTGTCCAACCGTGCACGGCTCGCCGCTTCGTCGATCAAATCGATCGCTTTGTCCGGCAAAAAACGATCTGTGATATAGCGGTCCGACAAACTAGCCGCCGCCACAATCGCATCGTCGCTGATCGTCACCTTGTGATGCGCCTCATACCGATCTCGCAACCCTCTCAAGATGGCTATCGTTTCTTCAACGCTCGGCTGCTCTACGTTTACAGGCGTAAAACGCCGCTCCAGCGCCGAATCTTTTTCAATGTATTTTCTGTATTCGTCCAGTGTGGTCGCGCCGATCGTCTGCAACTCGCCCCGCGCCAACATCGGCTTCAAAATATTGGCAGCATCCATACTGTTGTCCGCACTGGCGCCTGCTCCGACAATATTGTGTATCTCATCGATAAACAAGATGACGTTTCCGCTCTTTTGAATTGCTTCAATGCTTTCTTTGAGCCTTTCTTCAAAATCGCCCCTGTATTTAGCTCCCGCCAACATGCCCGGCAAATCCAAAGAAAATACCGTTTTATCCGCCAAAAGATCCGGTACTTCGCCTCGCACAATCGCCTGCGCCAACCCTTCGACAACCGCACTTTTGCCGACTCCCGGCTCTCCGATCAAAACAGGGTTGTTTTTCGTCCTGCGCGATAATACTTGTATGATCTTGTCGATCTCTTTCTTCCTGCCGATTACGGGATCTATTTTCCCTTCCCGCGCCTTTTGCGTCAAATCCGTACCAAAGCGGAGATTGATCCCGCCAGCTTTTGCCGCACTCGGCGATTCGTGCGTCGACTGTCCTACCCGCTGTGCGCGGAACATCTTTTCATACATTTCAATCTCCGGATCCGGTACGGGCTCGCCCATCTCTTCATCCAAAGCCGAAAGTAATTCATCGATGTTGACGCCCAACATCCGCAGCAAACGCACCGCGACCGATTCCTCGTCCGCTAAAATTGCCAGCAACATATATTCGCTGCCCACGCTCGCCCCTGCGCCGTCATGATCCACAGCATACTCGCACGCCTTGTCAAACATGCTCTTCGTGCGCGGAGTAAAACCGGGAATCTTTACCCGCTTATCCAGCGTCCGAACGAATACCGCCCGATATTCCGGCTCTTCAACGCCCGCAGATTGCAGAATCTTAAACGCGCGACACTCCGGTACGTTCAATATCCCGAATAAAACATGTTCGCTTCCCACATAACTGCTTCCATAGTATTTCGCCGCATCGACCGAAAATTTCAATGCCTTCTGTAAATTGATCGAAAATTTGTTAAAATCGTACATACTTCTCCATTCCCGTCTATCGCCCGACTCATGCCTTCCTGCGCATTCCTTCCATTACGCGACGGCATTTTTCGGCACGGTACACATCCCTCTCGCGAGCCGTCAACGGCTCATCGATCAACATATTCAAATTCGCCGGACGCACCGCCGCAATCAACGCATCCATGTCGGAAAAACGTTTGGTTTCCAGAATATCGAGCGCGACCCCCAGCTTGATCGCCGACGCCAATTCCAAAAATTCCTTATACTCTATCTTTTGACAGTTTGCCAAAATCCCGAACGCGCGGCAACATTCATCCTTTATCCCTACATAATCCTTTGCACACAACGCCTTCCGCGCTTTGGCTTCCAAATTTACGATCCCCAAAACCGCTTGATTGACTTCGGAAATTATATAATCTTCCGTTACCCCCAGGGTTACTTCGTTGCTGATTTGATACATGTAACCTTCGGCTGCACTGCCTTCTCCGTATAGACCTCGCACCGTATGCCCAAGTTCGGAGACCTCGCTCACCAATCGGTTCATCTTATTCATGCGCGTCAAACCAGGCAAAAACAACATCACCGATGCTCGCAATCCCGTACCTAAATTGGTCGGACAAGCAGTTAGATATCCTAATTGATCGTCGAAAGCAAATCGCAATTCTTTGGAAAGCGCATTGTCCACGGCTGAAATTTTACGATACGCCAACGGTAAATTCAACCCTTCCGCAATGTATTGCTCCCGTAAATGATCCTCTTCATTTATCATCAGAGAATATTTACCCCGCGGGCCGTCCGGCTCTCCGTCCTCCTCATCGAT
>CALVYJ010000100.1 GCA_944372075.1 uncultured Clostridia bacterium
ATACAGAAGTTGCATGAATACATATTTTACTGGAACAACAAGAGAATTTCTCTCAAATTAAAAGGAATGAGCCCGGTTGGGTACCGAACTCATTGCCAAACGATTTAATTAAATTTTTGTCCAAACTTTGGGGTTCACTTCAGTAGGGTGTGGCGGCGCTTTTGCTTGGTTGGCAAGACAAGGAAGTATTCGCATTTTAAGTAAAAACTCTTTTCAAACGGAATAAAAAATGCTACAATAGAATCGGAAAAATTTTTAAGGAGTCGATATGGTGGAGGTGTTGGCGCCGGCGGGGGACGCGCAAGCGTTTCAAACGGCGGTAAATTGCGGCGCAGATGCGATATATATAGGACTGACGGATTTTTCTGCGCGAAAATCGGCTGCAAATTTTTCGTTGGAGAATTTGAGCGCATATACGTCGTACGCGCATATCTTTGGCGTAAAAGTATATGTGGCGATGAATACGCTGGTAAAAAACGAGGAAGCGGATCGATTTTTTGACACGGCGCTGGCGGCTTGGAATGCGGGAGCGGACGCGCTGATCATACAGGACGTCTTTTTAGGCAAGCTTTTGCATACGCTTTATCCGGAAATGGTGTTGCATCTCTCTACGCAAGCGGGGGTATGCAATCTATACGGGGCGCGGCTGGCAAAGCGGTACGGTTTTTCCCGCGTAATTTTGGCGCGCGAAACGCCCTTTGCCGATATAGAAAAAATTGCGCGGGAGATCGAAACGGAAATCTTTGTGCAGGGGGCGCTGTGTACCTGTTTTTCCGGACAATGCTACCTGTCTTCATTTATCGGCGGAAATTCAGGAAATCGCGGCTTTTGTAAACAGCCGTGCAGAAAGCGGTATAAAATCAATCGGAAGGGGTTTGAATCGTTATCGTATAAATTGTCCTTGTCCGATCTGTCTTTGGGAAAGAGCGTATTGTCGTTTGCAAAGGCGGGTGTTGTGTCTTTTAAGATCGAAGGCAGGATGCGTTCGTCGACATATGTCGGGAGCGCCGTCAAATATTACAAGGACATTTTTTCCGGCGCTTCGCAAGAAAAACTGGCATCCGATATTTCCGATGTAAAACGAGCGTTCAATCGCGGGAATTATACGTTGGGATATGCGAATGGGCAGGATAAGAATTTGATCTCTTCCGATATTCAAGGACACATCGGAGAAAAGATCGGCACGATCGTTGCGATCGACAGCAAGAAAAAGACAGCTTTCGTGCAATCTTCGTTCATACCGTCGGAGGGAGACGGATTTAAGGTATTGCGCGGCGGCAGACAGGAGATCTGCGGGGGAGTATGGCACGAAAAAAATACGCGAAAAGTCGATGGTTTTTCTTTATCGGCTGACCGCAATATGCGGATCGGCGACGAGGTTTGCATCACGTCCGATACCGCATTGGCGGCAAAAATAACGGCGAGAGAGCGCAGATGTCCGATCAAAATTTCAGGGAAAATTTCGCCGTCGGAACCGCTTACGGTTACCGTTTCCGGGCTGTTTGGGGAGCGCGATTTTGTCTCTCCGTTTGTTGCGGAAAAGGCAAAAACCTGCCCGTTTTCCGAATCGGATTTTCGCGCCTGTTTTTCCAAAACGGACGAATTTCCCTTTACCGTTGCGTTTGGCGCAACTGTGATCAAAGGGGATTGTTTTGTCTTAAAATCGCAACTGAACGCCTTTCGCCGTTCGGTGCTTTCTGCCGTTTATACTCTGTTGGCGGGGAGCAGACCCGCGCTTTCAAAGCGAAGGATTGCGCAGTCGGCGCTTAATTCTTCCGAAGATCAGATCGTTCAGCATTGTCCCGAAATAGCCGTAATCGATCGTGATTTTTCGTCAAAGATTTACTCGAAGGTCTCGATTCAAACAGCTATATTTAAGCCGGATTCCGCGAAAAATGTGGAGGATTTTGATAAATTTATCAAAATTGCGAAGTACTATGTGTGGAATAAACTATTATATTTACCGGCATATTGTACGGGACAGGATTTGGATGAAATCGAGCCTATGCTTCATCTGTTTGACGGAATATATTCCGATGGCGTCTATGCGATTGAATTTTGCCGCCAAAAGGGAATCGCCTTATTTGCCGGGTTGGGATTTAATCTTTTTAATAAGCATAGCGCACGCGTTTTGTGCGAAGAAGGGACGCGAAAGTATTGTTTGTCGAAAGAGCTTTCCTCGCGCGAGATCGTGGCTATGCGGGAGGCTGGCGCGTACGTTCTGGTCGGCGGCTGCATAAAGGTGATGGAGTTGGGGCATTGTCCGTTTCGGCGCGATTGCGGTCGTTGCGACCGTAAAAGAGTGTATGAGCTGGAAGACGAGGGCGGACGAGTGTTTCCGTTGCTGCGGCGCGAGGAAGTCGTCTGTCGATTTGAATTGTACAATTCGGCATTGTTATTGCCGGCGGATCTCCCTGCGACAAACAGGTTATACGATTTTTCGGTTTTGAATGACGAACAAAAGTTGTTCTATTTAGGATATCCGGAGAAACGGGATGCGGTGGTTTGCTATACGTGCGGGGCTTTCAAAAACGGAATCCGTTAAGATTTTCAAGCAAAATTCATTAAGATACGATTTTGGAAGGGAAGGCCGGGATGAAAGATTGGAACGATATGGATAGATTGGTATGGATAAAAAAGTAATTGAGCGATTGGAATTGAATAAAATACTGGCGGGGGTAGCGGCTTTTGCGGTATTGCCGCAGACGAAGAGCAAGATTGCCGGGGAAATTCCCCTTACCGAACGAGCAGAAGTCGAGAAATTGTTGCAATTGACGGGCGAAGCAGACCGCGCGTTGTTTCAGCATGGCGTCGGGAGGATCGAATCGTTTCCGGAATTTGACGGAGAATTGGAGAGAGCGCAGGTAGGAGCTTCCCTGTCTTGTAAGGAATTGCTGGGTGTTGCGCAGTTGTTGCGATCGGCGAGGATTGCGTATCGCGGGATCAGCGCGCTTGAGGACTGTCCGCAGCTGAAAGATATCGTATCCGGCATATATTTCGATGAGCTGCTGGAGCAGGATATCGGAACAAAAATCGTTTCGGAAGACGAGTTAAGCGATTATGCCAGCGATGAGTTGTATTCGATCCGTCGTTCAATTCGCCTTTTGAATGAAAGGATACGCACAAAGCTTTCGGAATATTTGTCGGGAGAAAATGCAAAATATTTGCAGGAAGGCATTGTCACGATGCGCGATAACCGATACGTTTTGCCAGTGCGGGCAGAATATAAAGCGCGCGTACGCGGTTTTGTTCATGACAGGTCGGCAAGCGGCGCCACTTTTTTCATTGAGCCGGAGCAAGTGTTGGAAATGAACAACGAGCTTCGCGAATTGCACTCGGCGGAGAAGGAGGAAATCGAACGGATTTTGGCGCAACTGTCGCATCGCGTAGGCGGAATGGCTTTGCAGTTATCGGAAGATGTCGAGCGGTTAATCGAGTTGGATCGTTGCTATGCAAAGGCAGAATTTTCCTACAAAAATCGGTGTGTGCGCCCTGCCGTCAAGGATAGCGGCGAAGTGATTATCTATAAGGGCAGACATCCTTTGCTGGACGGAAAGACTGTTGTGCCGGTATCGATCGAATTGGGAAAGGCGTATAAATTTTTATTGATTACCGGCCCGAATACCGGCGGAAAGACGGTAACGTTAAAGATGTGCGGATTGTTTTGTCTGATGGCGTGTTGCGGGATTTTTATTCCGGCGGCAGAAGGCAGTGTGGTTTCGGTATTCAGGCAAGTATTTTGCGATATCGGGGATGCGCAGTCGATTGAGGAAAATTTATCGACGTTTTCGTCGCATATCAAGAACATCATAGAGATAACGCAAGGCGCAGACGCGCGCAGTCTGGTCTTGATCGATGAGCTCGGCGGGGGAACAGATCCCGACGAAGGGCAGGCGTTGGCGAAAGCGATCATCGAATATTTATTGAGCAAAGGCTGTTGCGGAATAGTTACGACGCATTACACTGCATTGAAAGAGTTTGCTTATGAGCATGCAGGTATTGAAAATGCGAGTATGGAATTTGACAACGATACGCTTCAACCTCTGTATCGAGTCAGTTTAGGTATGCCCGGGAGCAGCAATGCAATAGCGATATCCAGAAAACTGGGTCTGCCCGAAGAGATTTTGGAAAATGCGCTGTCAAATTTATCGGAAGGCGGGCGGAGATTTGAAAATATCTTGCGAAATGCTGAGCAGAGCCGGTTGGCCGCCGAAGAAGCGAGAAAACAGTCGGAAGCGTTGAAGGCGGAATGGGCGAGCAAACTTGCGCAGGTGGAGAGCGAACGCGAGCGGCTTCAGCGCGAAAGGGAAAAATTGCATTTGAATGCGAGAATTGAAAGCCGTCGTATTATCAACGAGCGTACGTCGCAGGCGGAAGAATTGCTGAATGAGCTTGAGGAAATTGTGCGAAGCAAACAAGTCAGCGAGGCAGATTTGATTCGGGCGAGAACGTTGAAAAATAAGTTGAGCGACAAGGCGTATTCCTCTGAAGAGGAAGAGGAGGCGCCTCTTTCGGAATTGGCGGATTTTGCTTGTCTGAAGGCTGGTTCGCGCGTATATGTGGGAGCGATGCAATCGGCGGGAGAAGTGCTTTCCGTCAATGCAAAGAAGCAAGAGGCGGAAGTGTCGGTCAACGGTATGCGCGTTAAGGCGAAGGCAAAAGACCTGTATCGTGTAAGCAGTAAAGACGGCAAGGCGAAACAAGCTCAAGAAAAGGTTCAGGTCGTTCGAAAAATTACACCGCTGCGGGAGGTAAAGACGGAAATCAATCTGCTCGGATTGACCGTCTCGGAAGCGGTGCAAGAGGTCGATGCGTTTATCGATCAGGCAGTGTTGGGAGGGCTGTCTGAAGTTAAAATCATTCACGGCATGGGCACGGGGAAATTGAAGGAGGGGATCCGCAATCATCTTCGCGGGATGAAAAACGTAGCGGAGTTTCGCAGCGGCGCATACGGAGAAGG
>CALVYJ010000101.1 GCA_944372075.1 uncultured Clostridia bacterium
GGCGCGCCGCGGCACCATCGCCCACGGCATCCTGGCGGCGCACAACACCTCCGGCAGCGAGCAGGAGATGAAACTGGCAGACGAAGAGGTGATTCGAGAGCGAATCGATCGTTACGACGTAATCGTTACGCCGCCGGCCAATTATTATTTTAAGTCCGTACGCTGGCAATATGCTCATGCGCCGCATCTGCACGCGGAGGATCTTCAAGCGATTGAGGATATACTGAAAGAGGATTATCCGGAATATGTGCGCGCGGCAGAGCAATATCTGCGCGGTCATTATTTATATACCTGCAATATGTTTATCATGCGACGCGAGCTTTTTTATGCATATAGCGAATGGCTGTTTTCAATTCTGGAAAAATTCTATGCGCGGCGCGATATGCATGCGCTCGGTTATACTGCGGAATCGCTGCGCACGCCCGGTCATTTGGGGGAGCGCCTGTTTGGGATTTGGTACACGCATCTGCGACAGCAGAAGAAATATCGGTGCGGGAGATGTCGCATGGCGGTGTTTGCGGACACGGAGCCGCCGGTGAGCATCGAATCAAAAAGCGGGGCGCAAGAAGCGCTGATCTTGTATGCGGATGGGCGTGTTCCGGCATTGACGGCAATCACGCTTGCATCCCTTGCAAAGAATTTGACGATGAGCTCTGCCTTGGATATCTGGATATTGTATAAAAATTTGACAGGTTCAAAGCGGGAAAAATTAAATACAATCTCGGAAGGACAAACGGGTTGCAACGTGCGTTTTGCCGATCTCGGACGACTGGAAGGGGAATGGCAAGCGAAGGAAGCGGCGCGCGAAAACGGGGTCGATTTTACAGTCTGTTCCGATTTATTGCCGAATTTTCATGCGTATGCGCGCTGTATGTTTGTCAAGAGCGGCGTGGTTTTTTTGCGGGATGCGCGGGAGATATTTTCTGCCCGGCAAGAGGCGGGAAGCGTTGTCTTTGCGCGCGGGAACGGTGTCAAGAAGGGGGCGCCCGCAGCAATCGTGGCGGTCGGCATTTCGGCGATACAGGAGAGGGGAGATCGCTTCCGTTTGCATTTGCGAGAAGCGCTCGCGGATAATGAGATTTTTCGAGAGGTCGAGGAGCTTCCGCGATGGGCGTGCCTGCCGGATAACGGGCGAATCGATGAGGACAAGCGGACGATCGCGATAGATTTCAGCGCCGGCAACGGTTCGTTTCGTCGGGCCGGAAAGGATGAAAAGGCATTGATCGCGGCATACGCTAAAGGTACGGCGTATGCGCAGGATATATCCGAGAAGGGAATACGACAGGAGAGAACGGGCGTCGGCGCGCGGATAAAAAACGGATTGTTTCCTCCCAATACCCGCCGCCGCACGGTGTTAGATAAAATGATGCGGAGGCGATAAACGATGGGCGTTATGACAGACAGATTGTCGCTTTTTAAGGATAAGCGGGTTTTGATTACGGGTCATACCGGGTTTAAGGGAAGTTGGTTGAGCCGAATATTTGCTATGGCAGGAGCGGAACTTGCAGGGTATGCGCTGCCAGCCGAAGAGCTGTCGATGTATCGTTTGTGTAAGCAGGATTCGATTTTGAAGAGTTATGAGGGCGACGTACGCGATTTTTCTCATCTGCGATCCATTGTAAATGATTTTTCGCCCGAATATATTTTTCATTTGGCGGCGCAGCCGCTTGTCTTGGAGGGGTACAGTTATCCGCGCGAAACATACGAGACCAATTTTATGGGTACGGTCAATTTGCTGGAGTGTATTCGTCGGGGAAGGGGTTTTCGGAGCGTAGTGCTCATAACGACGGATAAAGTGTATCGCGAACAGAAAAACGCATGTCGGGAGGACGACGCCTTGGATGGCTTTGATCCGTATTCCAACAGTAAAAGTTGTGCGGAACTGGCGGCTGCGTGCTATCGGCGCAGTTTTGCAATGTCTGCGCCGATCAGTACGGCGCGGGCGGGAAATACGTTGGGCGGCGGAGACTTTGCGGCGAATCGCATCTTGCCCGATTGTATGCGCGCTCTGTTGAAAGGAGAAACGGTACAGGTACGCCATCCGTATTCCGTACGGCCGTATCTTTATGTTTTGGATACGCTTTGTGCCTATATAAGCATTGCCGTGCGGCAGGCGGAACAAATCGAGCTCGCGGGGGCGTATAATGTTGCTCCGGGCGCAGAAATAATCCAAACGGGCGTGCTTGTCGAAAAAGTATGCCGAGAATGGGGAGAGGGCAGGTCGAGCGTTTCATCTATGCCCGACGCTTGGCATGAAACGGAACGGTTGCAACTGAACAATGAAAAGATTCGGAATTCATTGCACTGGAGACCGCATTATTCGATCGACGATGCCGTGCGGGAAACGGTTGCATGGACAAAAGCGTGGCAGTGCGGCGAGGATATGGCCCTTTTTACGGATCGGCAGATTCGCGCATATCTTGAGTCTGCGGCGAAATGATCGGCAGCGTATATCCATTCGATTTTTGCGCATACTTTTTACAGGAGGTGCAAAGGAATGTTTATTGCCAATCTTGTATCGTATATCCTCGTACTGCTCGGCGCGGTAAATTGGGGATTGTACGGCATTTTTAACTTTAACTTGGTATCCGCTATATTTATGGGGGTTCGAAGCGTAGGCGCGATCATTACCTATGTCATTATTGCTTTGGCGGCGATTTGGCTGATTGTTTACACAGTCTTTGCGAACGGGATTCTTCGTTTTACTAACAGACGCGATAGCAATGCGTAAAGATGGCCGCAAAAAACGGGATGCATGAAATATGCATCCCGTTTTTTTGTATTCGAATCGTGTTTGCTGTGCGATTAAATTTTCACAAAAAATTAACCGAACCGTTATTGACTTTTTTGTAACATAGGCATATAATAAAAGTAGAAATTGTAAACACTAGAAATTATTTACAGTATTGTAATATTGATTGATTACGGATCAACAAAAAGCATGACTGGACATGACAGGAGGGTGTTATGGAATTTGTAGAATTTGAAAATGTGAGCAAAGTATACAAGATGGGAAGCAATGAAATCAAGGCGGCGGACGGAGTCAATTTTACGATCAAGGAAGGTGAATTTTGCGTAATAGTTGGGCCGAGCGGAGCGGGGAAGACGACAGTTCTGAACATGCTTGGGGGGATGGACGAAGTGAGCGGAGGCAAGATATATGTTGACGGCGTGGAGATCAGTTCCTTTAACGAGAAGAAATTGACGGACTATCGGCGATACGATGTGGGGTTTGTCTTTCAATTTTACAATCTGATACAGAATTTAACGGCGAAGGAGAATGTTGAGATAGCCTCCGAGATTTGCAAAGCGCCGCTGAATGCGGAAGAGACGCTCAAGAATGTAGGGCTTGGGGAGCGCATGAATAATTTTCCGGCGCAACTTTCGGGCGGGGAGCAGCAGCGAGTTTCGATTGCGCGAGCGATCGCGAAGAATCCTAAATTGTTGTTGTGTGACGAGCCGACGGGGGCGTTGGATTATGAAACGGGCAAGAGCATATTGAAGCTATTGCGAGAAGTTTGCCGCGAGAACAAAAAGACGGTCATTGTCATTACGCACAATCAAGCGATAACGAAGATGGCAGATCGTGTAATTCATATAAAAAACGGAAAAGTTTCAACGGAGGAAGTCAATCTCGAACCGGCAGACATTGCGGATATTGAGTGGTAAAGAGCAGAAGAAGGCAAGCGGCAGGGAGGTCATCCATGAAAGTATTCAACAAGAACATAGCGAAGGAATTTCGTACCGGATTTGCACGGTTTATAGCGATCATGGCGATCATCGCGTTGGGCGTCGGTTTTTTGATTGGCATCATACAGGCCACGCCGGACATGAAGAACACAATGGATAAATTTTATAAAGAGCAGAGGGCTTCGGATGTCACGATTAAGGCGAGCTATGGTTTGACGCAGGAAGATTTGCAGGAGATTGAAGGGAGCGAATGCGTCGAGGCGGCAACTGCGGTCATTTCCACCGATACGGCGATATTGGCGGAGGGAAAGGAAATGATCGGGCGCGTGATCGGACTGGATATTGACGGAGAACCTCTCAATCAACTTACGCTGGTTTCCGGGAGAATGCCGGAGCGCGGAAAGAAGGAGGTCTTGGCGTTACAGCCGAGCAATGCGTTCGAGAAGATAAAAGTAGGAACGGTGATTCAAATTGACAGCGACGATTCTGTATATGGAGACGTGTATGTACAAACGGAATACGAAGTTGTTGGGATCGTAAGTTCGCCGGACTACTATTATACGGACGGCAGGGAAACGACGTCGCTCGGCTCCGGAAAGATCGGAACCGTTTTATACGGATATACGGAAGAGCTATATGATTTGCAAAAAAGCGGTACGATATTTTCATATTTGAGCAACGAATTTATTCTTGGAGAAAAGGCGATCACGATAGTTGCGACCGATTGTTGGGTAAAGATAACGGGAGCAGATGATTATCGTCATTTTTACGACGATTATAAAGATTATGTGTTGGAAGAGAGCAGTGCATTGGAGACGTTGGGCGAGCAATGCAGTGAGCGCGTGAATGAAGCGATCGAAATTTTGCGAGGATTTGCCCAGTCGGCGGGCATGACGATGAATTTAGCGTCTGCGCAGTGGTATGTTTTGGATCGTGCGGGAACGAATGTCAGTTATGCAAGTTTTGCGCTAAATGTCGAGAAGGTTGAAGACATTGCGGGGATATTCCC
>CALVYJ010000102.1 GCA_944372075.1 uncultured Clostridia bacterium
AGTCTGTTCAGCGAAGAAATTGCGATTACCGTTACGGCGCAGGACGCAGAGCCGGCGGAAAAGGGCGGATGCGGCGGCGCTGTTTCCGCAACGGAAGCGGCTGCGGGAGCATTCGTGCTGGCGGCGGCAGGTGCGGCGATATTGCTCCTGCGCAAAAAGAAGGCTTAATTGTGCTGAAAGGAAAGGCGCTTTCCGTCCTTGGCGGCGGAAAGCAGCTTTTCTTGCAAAAGGGAGATGCTTATGAACGTTTCAAAGAGGAATACGCTTTTGTTTGCGGCGGCGATCGTTGCTTTCGCGGTGTTTGCGGCGCTCATGATTTTCGGGTTTGTTTTTACGGCGGATAGCGGAGAATCGCTCCTGCCGGCAGGCTTGCAAAAGACGATCGACGTGCAAAAAAAGGGGGACGTCTTCTATATTTCGGATGACAGCAAGGCTTTGTCCGCATACGAGAACGGCGAGCTGATCTGGGAAACGCCGCTTACCGACCGTACTTCCGACGTCGTTGCGGTTTCGGGGCATATTGTGGTGAGCTATGTTTCGGAGCGCAATATCGATGTCTTTTCGGCGCAGAGCGGCGAAAAACTGAAGAGTTTTGAAGTACCGTATCAGGTACTTTCGATCGATGCCGATGCGACCGATCTCTACATAGCGGCCAAAAAGGGCGGCTTAAAAGGCAGTGTGATCTATCATTATGCGGATTATCTCGGCGAAGCGCAAGATACTGCCCTTTCGTTGTCCAACGTCATAAGCGATATAAAAATTCATCCGCAGGAGAAGATCCTGTACGGGCTGTCGACCGATTACAATATTTATACGTTTGCAAAGAGCGGCGGCGAATTAAACGGCGAATTGTATGCGTCCGTCCGCTATGAACCTTTGGCTCTGGGTTTTTCGGGCGAATATCTCGCGGTTGCGGATACGGTGGGGACCGTTTCGGTCTTTTCGGGCAAAGAACTCGTCCGCACGATCGATGCGGGCATGACTTTATGCGCGTTTGCGGCGGAACCGGCTCTCGATTATGTGGCGGCGGCGAATATCAGCGGCAGCGGATTTGTCATGAACGTTCAAACGGGCGGAGTGCGGAAGATTTCCGTGCCGACGGAGGTGCAGAACATCACGCTCTCCGAGGACGGATTGCTCATCTTTTCCGAATACCGTGATTTCAAAACGCAGTGTTACGAATACGGTTCGCTGGACGCGCTCCTGTTTTTCGGTTGGGCGAAGTATGTGGCGGTCGTTTTGACGATACTTTCGCTTGGCGGAGCCGTATTCGGATGGTTTTCGATCGGTGAAAAGCGCAGGGCGGGTCTGCACAAACAGTTGCATCGCTTTAAGGTCGGGTTTATCAAGAGTTGGAAAAGTTATGCGTTTGTTCTGCCGACGTTTATGCTGCTGGGATTGTTTATGTACGTTCCGACGGTATGGGGGCTCATCTTATCCTTCTTTGATTATGTGCCGGGCGTATATACGCGACCCGTCGGGTTTGAAAATTTTGTCGCGGTTTTGCAGGATCCGTTCTTTACGGGCGGGATCGGCAATATGCTTATTTTTCTCGTTACCGACCTGTTCAAAGCGCTGGTGCCCGCCGTTTTGATTGCGGAATTTATATTGGCGTTGAACAGTAAAAAAGCGCAGTATTGGGTGCGTGTGCTGATATATATTCCTGGGATCCTGCCCGGCGTGGCGGTGCTTCTGATCTGGACCAAGGGCATATACGGAGAAATGGGGCTTTTCAACTCGCTGATCGGACTGTTCGACGGAAAGGGCGTGGACTGGCTGGGAAACGATAACACCGCACTTCTCTCGCTCATACTCATAGGATTGCCGTGGGTGGGGCAGTACATACTCTTTTACGGGGCGCTGATGTCCGTGCCGGATTCGTACAAAGAATCGGCAAAGCTGGACGGATGTACTTGGCTGAAGAGCATTCTGTACATCGATTTTCCCATGATCCGACCGCAGTTGAAGTATGTGTTTATCATCACGTTTATCAATTCCATTCAGGATTTCGGTCGCGTTTATATGACGACGGGACAGATTTCCGCAACCAATATTCCCGCTTTACAGATGTATATGACGCTCAATTCGGGGTCGGGTTACGGCAGGGCGGCGGCAATGGGAATGCTGTTGTTCATTCTGGTGTTCGGCGCCACGCTGATCAATCTGAAAGCGCAGAAGACGGAAAGCAATTTTTAAGGGGAGGGAGGAAATGGTCAAACATAAAAAACACGGCATTGAAGGCGTAGTGGCGCAGACTCTTCTCTACATATCCCTTGCGATCATAATTTTGCTCGTTCTGATGCCGCTTGTCATCACGTTTTTGTATTCTTTGAAACTTCCCTATGAACACATGATGGATATTTGGCGGATGCCGTACGATCCGCAATGGGGGAATTACGTGGAAGCCTTTGAGGGGATCTGGGGCAATATGTTTAACAGTCTGCTCGTGTGCGTGGTAACCACGGCAGGGGTTGTGTTCTTCAGTTCGGTCACGGCGTATGTGTTTTCGCGGCACAAGTTTTTCGGCAAAGAAGTGCTGTTTTCTTTGGTGTTGGCGCTGATGATGGTACCCGCGGTTCTCACGATGACGCCTTCCTACTTGACAATATTGAATTTGGGATTGTTTGATACTCGTTGGGCGTTGATTTTGCCCGGCATTGCGGGCGGACAAGTGGGGGCGATCTTTTTGTTTCGAACATTTTTTACGCAGCAGCCGGCGTCGCTGTTTGAAAGCGCCACGCTGGACGGCGCAAACGACATCGTGATGTATGCGAAAATCACTTTGCCGCTTGCCGTTCCCGTATTGATCATACAGGGTTTGGGGACATTCAGCTTGATGTACAATGATTTTCTCTGGCCTACGTTGGTCGTGCGCACGGATACTATTCAGACGCTGATGCCTCGTCTCAAATATCTTGCCGAATCGGTGAACAAGCTCAATCCGGGCGTGGCATATGCCATGTATCTGTTGGCGGGCGTGCCTTTGGCGATCACTTCGCTGATCGGCTTGAAATATTTTATCAACGGCGATTTTGCTTCGGGTATGAAATTATAAGGGAAGGAAAAAGATGAAAAAAGTAATCAGTCTGATTTGTTCGATCGTTATTATTTTAAGTTTTTTTTCGGGCTGTAAGCCTGCCGATCCTGCGCCGAAACCGCAGGAAGATGAAATTCTGCTTCTCAACACTTGTGAACAGACGGTCAACAGCCTTACGGCTACGGATGCACTGGGGCGTACCGTGCCGTCCGTTGGCGGAACGAACGGTGAAAAGTACGTGGGACTTTTTTATTTTCTGTGGAACGGGCAGGAACGCACCAAGCAGACAAACATTTTCGATGCCACGAAATTGATGGAAGAGCTCGGCGAAGAGTTCTGGGACGGAACGGAGATCATCTCTTCTCCTCCCAACCAGTATCATTATTGGGGAGAGCCTCTGTTCGGGTATTACAATGCGCAGGATCCTTTTGTTTTGCGCCGTCATATGGAAATGATCACGATGGCGGGCATCGATTTTCTGGTGTTCGACGCGACCAACCAATTTACGTACAATCAGGTGTGGCAGGTATTGTTCCCGATCATGGAAGAATTTGCGGCGCAGGGTTTTCCCGTTCCGAAAATAATGTTCTATACGAATACGGAGTCGGAACAGCGCGTGACGCAGTTGTATTCACAGCTGTACGAGAAGGGTTTGTACAAAGATCTGTGGTTTTGCCCGAACGGAAAACCGCTCATCATTTGTGCGAATAAGGCAGGTTGTTCGGAGGAAATACGCAATTTCTTTGATTTCCGTTCCAGTCAATGGCCGGGCACGCAGGACAAGGAAGACGGATTCCCGTGGATCGATTTTAACCGCAATCAGAAGGTGTATCCGAAGGGCGGCGTCACGGGCGGAACGATCATGAGCGTATCGGTGTCGCAGCATCCGGGCTGGCCATTCTCCGATTCCGTTCAATATAAAGACGTGGCGGCGTCGTCCGGCGGCACGTATTACAATGAAAACTGGGGGCGCGGTTATACGACCGAGGCCGGCGTAAACGATCCGAATAAGAT
>CALVYJ010000103.1 GCA_944372075.1 uncultured Clostridia bacterium
ATGCTCCCGGATTGGAAACACAATCCCCCTGACCAATTACATGCATAGCCGGTGCATACACAATTTCAGCCGACGTCCGCGTCTTGATCGGCAATCCGCTCGGCGTGGTTGCGACGGGCAACAATGCAATCGCCGCAACCACGCCGAGAAATACCGCAAGCATCAAACCTTTTTTGAGATATTTCATTTTTCTTAAAACAAACTGATGCGATCTGAAATAGACCGTATAAATACAGAATGCTCAACGCCCAAATTGACACAGTCTCCGATAAACTCGACAAGCTTATCGCTGGGTCTGGCGATCTTTAATTCCGAACATACCGACGCCGTCAGTTCATCCGCGTACAAGCTCACCTTGTTCTCCAACAATCCTTTAATCAGCGCAATGATTTCGTACGGCGTAAAATCCTCTTCCGATTTTCTGATCGGTTCCCCTGCCTCCACGCGGTAAAAATCATAATCCAGGCATTTATCCGTTTTGCGCAAATATGTTCTGCCGCACAACATTTCTGCTTTTAATCCGCATAGACTGATCAAAGAATGCATGCGTTCTTCTACCTTGGTGCCGTATTTTTGAATTCCCAATGACATTAAACAGCGCTTGATCAAAAACTTATCGCTAAACGGCTCTTCCGCTACGCTGATTGCCTTTATCCGATTCAAAATTTCGCCGTCGTTCTCGCCTCCGGTTATATACTGCGACAACTGCTGCTTCTGCTCTAATTTGGCATATCGATAATTTTTACGATATTTCGTAAGGAAATCTTTGCCTGCGCTATCCATTCCGCACAGCCGATCCAAAATTTCTTTTATCTTTTTGATTTCTCTCTTCGGATTATTGATGAAGTTTATCGTAAACAAGCGAATGACGTTCCAGTTGTTTAATTTTAAGGTCTGCACCTGCAAAATGTTGCGATCTTTTGCGCTGGAATGCGCCGCTGTCGTTCCGTCACACAGTATGGCTAAAATAAAACGCTTCTTGTTTTTCGGATCCACAACCGCACAATCGATCTTAAAATCAGAAACACCGACGTCGTAACGACACTCATACCCGTAAACGCGCAATTCTTGCGCAATATATTTGCCGATCCCGCTGTATGTTTTCTTCAGCTCGTCCGAACTGATGGCCAGCGATGTCTTGCCCTTTTCCGCAAACTCCAAGAACGCTTTTAACCCGGCAACACCCTTGCTGTTTGTTTTTGCCAAATTGATCATCGCCGATGTCATAGACGAAAATACAACCATTTCTTCGCGCGCACGGGAAACGGCAACGTTCAGTCGCCTCCAGCCGCCCATTTGATTGAGCGGCCCGAAATTTAAGGACACTCGCCCGCTGCGATCCGGGCCATAACAAACGGAAAATAAAATCACGTCGCGCTCGTCGCCCTGCACGTTTTCCAAATTTTTAACGAATAAAGGCTCCTCGCGCTCATATGCCACGTCCTCCAGCTTGCATTTTACCAACGCATCCGCTAATCGACGCTCAATATAGTCTTGCTGCGCGGTGCTAAACGTCACGATTCCCAGGCTCGAACGGCTTAACTTCGGATCACGCAACCTTCGAACGACCTCGTCAACCAGCGCATCCGCCTCTGCCTTGTTGCGTTTCGTAAATCCGCGATCGTACACCCCATCCGCAACTAACGCCAATCGCACCTTGCTCTCCAGCGCATCCGGCGACGGGAACGTACAAAGTTTACCTCCGTAATACATGATATTGGAAAACGCTATCAGACTTTCATGCTTGCTTCTATAGTGCCAATTCAAATGTTTTTCCGGTATGCTCAATGCCAAACAGTCGTCGAGAATACTTTCCAAATCCTCCGTGTCCAAATTTTCTTCGTCCACATATCCCGCACTGAAGAAAGAAGTCGGCGGCAATTGTTTCGGATCCCCGACAATTACTGCGCTTTTCGCTCGTGCCAACGAACCGATCGCTTCGCTCGTAGGTAACTGCGACGCCTCGTCGAATATCACCAGGTCAAACAACTCCGGATCCGCTTTTAGATACTGCGCAACCGTTATCGGACTCATCAAAACGCACGGAGCAAGCCGCGCAAACAACTCCGGGATTTCTGCGATGAACTCTTTGACCGTCATGCCCCGCATATTGCTTTTTAGAATACGCTGGAACGCCAAAACTTCTAAGCTCAAACTCCCTTCCGTCGATGTCGTAGGAAGGTTGACGATCAGTTTTCTCCGAATTTGTTCTTTCGCCAATTTTGCAAATTTTTCATCCAAATTTCGGAACAGCTCGATCTTTTCCTCCAAAACAGAGGCGGAAAACTTTGATAGAACCGGATCGGCTCCGATATTTGTTTCTACAAAATTCCGATACACATTCTTGCGGAAACTTTCCAATATCTTTTCCGAAGATACCGCCCCGGATTCCAATGAGTCGGTGATAAAACTCAACCCCTCTTCATCCAACCGAGCCGATAATTTCTTAAACAGACACCACGCCGCCAACATATCGATATTGTCGAGCAATGCGCCCGCTTTAACATTGAAATAATCTAAAATATCTTCATCGTTAAATTTCTCTTCGTCTGCCTCGATGACAGAACAAAAACATTCCCGCGCATGAGAAAAACTTAAAAGCGATTGCTTTAATCCATCCAAAACCGGAATTGCATACTGCCCGTACGCAGACTTTACGCAGACGCTGTTAAAGCTATCGGCATTGTAATCCATAAATACGCCTTCCGCAAGCGCATGCATCTGCTTTAATGACTCTAAAAACTCATCCCGCCTGCGGAAGTTGATCTTACCGCCGCGATCGGAAAAGTTTTGCGCCAGTTTTGTATTCGTCTTAACCAGTTGTAAATCTTCGTAGATCTGCGCGACGATCCCGATATGTTTTAATTCTTCCGCGCTCGACAGCTTTGCAACCGCACTTTTCCGTAAACGCTTTGCTACATTCGACAATACCTTCGAACTCTTATAATTTTCCCCCCAATTATCCAGTTCCTGCTCAATGATCGCAGGATCCGCATCGATTTCGATCAACGCCTTAAAGCTCTTAAAATAATTCCCGAGCAAGCGATCCAACCGCCTGTTTGCGTTGAAAAAGACATAAAATTCATTCTCTTCACAGCAAAAATACTTTTCCAATACCCCGCTGCGCAGCAAATCTATCAACTGAATTAACGTCTGTTTCTTCTTCTCGGTAAAAGAGCTGATCCGCTGTCTGTAAAAATCAAGGAACAAACTCAAATAATTTTTTACATGCTTGATTTCGGCTATCAAAACTTCCGCCGAGTAGTAAACCCGATTGCGAACATCCAAATCAAACTCAACAAGATTTACATTGTCAAACGGAGACCTATGCACTCCGCCGCACTGTTTCGCCGCCGCAGCGACCTCGATCAGCAAACTTTCGTACCGATCCAGCTTTTCTTTGGTCAGACTATCGTAAAACGTGCTTTCGATATCCAATACGTCCGGCGCGTTCTTATTTTTCAAATACGCCAAAATTCCTTCGTAAACCGACACCCCAAGCCGCCGCACTTTGTGCAGCGCCGCAATCGGCTCGTTTAACGTCTTTCGCACTTCATCGATCTGCTCGCTGCGGATCGCAAATTCCGGATCTTCTTGCTCGGCAACCAAAGAAAGCGTCGTTTCCAGATTTTTCAGAAACTGTGCCTTGTCCAATTTAGCCGAATGCAATTCTAAA
This sequence comes from uncultured Clostridia bacterium, assembly GCA_944372075.1. GTDB lineage: Bacteria > Bacillota > Clostridia > Christensenellales > Borkfalkiaceae > Borkfalkia. Next base: position 3,677 of record CALVYJ010000103.1, read on the forward strand.
CAAAAATCGCCCAGCCCGATTGCGCTCAATCTCTTTTTAACGACCGACAAAGCCGCCTGTTTTTCCGCCACAAACAAAACCCTCTTGCCTTGATTCAAGCAATTCGCAATGATGTTTGTGATCGTTTGGCTTTTCCCTGTTCCGGGCGGCCCGTGCAGCACAAACGTAGCCCCCGCCGCCGCCTCTGCAATCGCCGCAAATTGCGAACTGTCTGCCATCAGCGGCGTCAGAATTTCCGACGGAGCATAATCGTCCTCTGCTTTTTCTTCAAATACATTGTCCGCCAGCTCGATACGATTGTCAAGCAAACT
>CALVYJ010000104.1 GCA_944372075.1 uncultured Clostridia bacterium
CGTATCGCGCAGGGAGCAGACCTTGCGGGCCATTCAAAGCGCGGGGCTGGATCTGTACTATTGCGTGGAGCCGATCGGGCCGGAGCATCGTCATGAAGAGATCGCGGACGAGATCATGCGCGCGCAGCGGCTGAACGTGAAGTACATGGCGGTGATGCGCCGCGTCGGGGTATGCGGCACGAGGAAGGCGGATGCGGGCGTGTTGCCGTCGCGCGAACTGGCGAAGATCGCGGCGGTCACAATGCTGGCGGTGCGCCCGTCGGAGTCGATGAACGTACACGAAGTCAATCCCGCCGCGATGTTGGCGGGGATCAATCAGCTGTATGCCGAGTACGGCGTCAACCCGCGCGATACGGCGGCGGACACGTCTGCGGGGCGCGGCTGGTCGGTGCGCGATTGCGTATCGCTGCTTGCGGAAAACGGTTGGGTGGTACCATGCGATTAAGAGTTTTATCGGGTTCAAACGTAAAGGAATTTGACTGCAAGGGCGGGGAAAACCTGCTCGGCTTTTTGCAGGAAAAGGGATATGTGCTCTCCGCGCGGTGCGGCGGGAACGGAAAATGCGGAAAATGCCGCGTTCGGGTGATGGAAGGCGCCTTTGACGGCATGCGAGACGGGTACGTGCTGTCCTGCATGACTTCGATCGCGGGCGACGCCGCGATCGAAGTGTTCGAAACGGAAGGCGGCGGACTGACCAAATCGATCGGGGAACGCTTTTGTACCGACGGCGAAGCGGGGTACGGCGTCGCGTTGGATATCGGCACGACGACGCTGGCGTTTGCGCTCGTCGATCTGGCTACGGGCGAAGAGCTGGAAAAATACGGGGTATTGAATCGGCAGGGCGGCTACGGAGCGGACGTGCTCAGCCGCATCGCCGCGGCGGATCAGGGCAAGGCGCCGCAACTGCAGGCGAGCATTTTAGAGCAAACGCGGGAGGCGTTGTCGCATTTTTGCGAAAAGCGCGGCATCGCGCGCCTGAAGCGGCTCGCGGTATGCGGGAATACGACCATGCTGCATTTCTTTTTGGGAGAGGACGCGCGCGGCATCGGACAATATCCCTTCCGCGCGAAATTTCTCCATACCGTCCGCAAGGCGGGCGAGGCGCTCGGTTTGGCGGTGGATGAAGTGGTCGTGCTGCCTTCGGTAGCCGCCTATTTCGGCGCGGACGCCGTCGTCGGCGGGTTGGTTTGCGACGTGGAAAGCGGGGTGAACTTGCTGGCGGACATCGGCACGAACGGCGAGATGCTGTTGCATGCCGGCGGGAAATTTTTGGCAACGTCCACGGCGGCAGGGCCGTGCTTTGAGGGGGCGAACATCGAATGCGGCACGGGCGGCGTCGTCGGAGCGATCGACAGCGTGAGCCTGCAAAGCGGCTCCGTCGCCTACACGGTCATCGGCGGCAAAGAAGCGACGGGCATCTGCGGCGCGGGACTTATCGACGCGATCGCATGGATGGTGCGTACGGGGCAGATCGACGAGACGGGCGCATTTGCCGATGCGGGCGGAAAGTTTCGGATCAGCGAGCGGGTGTACGTATCGCAGGCGGACGTGCGGGCCTTTCAGCTGGCAAAGAGCGCCATCTGCGCGGGGCTGCGCGTGCTGTTGGATACTGCCGGCGTGACGTTTGAGAAGCTGGAACACCTCTACGTTGCGGGCGGGCTCGGGTTCTATCTGGACATAGCGAACGCGCTGGAAGTGGGACTGTTTCCGAAGGAACTGGCGGATAAGATCGTCGTTGTCGGCAATACGGCGCTGGCGGGGACGAAGCAGTGTCTTTGTTCCGAATCGCGCATAGCGCAAGCGGAGCGGCTTGCCGCGGAGGCGGAGTATATCGATCTGTCGGCGTCGCCGCGCTTTATGGAAGAATACATCGAAAACATGAATTTCGGAGAGTGAAATGCGCAAGACGACAGAGCAGATCATGCGAGTTGCCGGCGATCGGATCTGGGAATATGCGGAGCTGACGTTCGATCAGATCAAATTTTCGCCGGAGGTAGTGGAGGCGTGCCGCGCCAATCTTTGCGGCAATTACGGTCGGTGCTGGCAATGTCCGCCGCACGTGGGAGAGCTGGAGGAGCTGAAGGCCGAATATTCGAAATACCCGCAGGCATTCGTGTTTACGACCAAGCATTCCATCGAGGACAGTTTTGACGTAGAGGGAATGGAGGCGGCGCGAGCAGAGCATGAAGAGGTGGAGGATTTGATCCGTCCCGTACTGCCGCGCGGGAGCAAAGTGCTGGGAGCGGGCGGATGCAACGTCTGTGCGCGCTGTGCGTATCCGGAGCCGTGTCGGTTCCCCGATCGTGCAAAATCTTCGGTAGAGGCGTGCGGAATCGACGTCGTTTCCCTTGCCAAAACGGCAAAAATCAAGTATACTAATGGCGAGAATACCGTAACATATTTCACTTTGGTGTTCTTGAACGGGAATGAATCTTAAAGAGACGGAATTAAATCACATCCTAAATTTCAAACAACTGGAAAAATTGTTCAAGAATTATTCTCTGACGAGCGGGCTGGACGTAGCGCTGTACGACGTGTCCGGCGAAGAACAATTATGCGTACGCAACCCCGGCAGTATTTGCGAATACGGCAAGGGGTATTTTCCGTGCGGAGCGAGCATTTCGCATAGCGGAAAGAAGGCTTCGGAGCTGGGATCGGCCTATATTTACGAAACGCCCTGCGGTTTGATCATGTGCATCACGCCGCTGATCGTGGAAGAGGACGTGCTCGGTTACATTACGACAGGTCCCGTCGTTCTCTGGGAAAAGGACGAGTTTTTTGTCGAGGAATTTCGGAAAAACTGTGAAAAGAGCGGTTTTTTGGCGGACAAGAGCGGTTTTGATCTCAATTCCATTCGCCAGATCGACTGCAAGAGCATGACCAGCGTCGCCGAGACGCTGACGATGCTGATCAAATATATGTTGCAGGAAGAAACGAAGTATATTCAGCAGCGGCTGGAGCTTTCGCGGCTGAATATGGAGCGCATCCGCGCCGCCAAGGAGATGCAGATCCATCAATCGCAGCCGCGCTACAACAAATATCCGATCGAATTGGAAAAAGAACTGATCTCGTATGTGCAGATGGGGGATAAGAACCAGGCGAAATCGATCATCAACCGATTTTTGAATGAAATTTTTTCGTATGCGAGCGGCGATTTGGAGATCGTAAAGGCAAAGCTGTACGAATTTACGGCGTTTTTATCGCGCAGCGCGGTCGAGGCGGGCGCGCCTCTGTCCTCCCTCACGGGCGTTATCAAGAAAAATTCCCGCCTGCTGTTGGAAAACGTAGACTACGCGGAGATCTGCCGCGAAACGGTAGAGATCCTGGACGGCTTTTTGGACGCCGTGTATGACAGCCGCGGCAAAAAAAATACCAGCGAACATCTGTATAAGGCGATTCAGTACATCAACGCGCATTACTTTGAAGATATCAACTTGGACATCCTCGCGCAAAACGTATTTGTAAGCACCTACTATTTGAGTCACCTGTTTCGGCGGGAGATGGGCGTCACGTTCAGCGATTATCTGACGAAAGTGCGCGTCAGCCGCGCCAAAGAACTGCTGATGGAGGGGCGTTCGGTCGAGGACGTCTCCGAATGCGTCGGTTACAGCGACGGAAATTACTTTATCAAAATTTTCAAAAAATACGTCGGCATCACGCCGTCCAAATACCGCAAGAGCGTCCTCACGAATTGAACGCTTGCCTTGCGCAAAGGGCAAAAAGCCGCCTCTCGCAACGCGTTGCGAGAGGCGGCTTTTTTGTATAGATCGGCACGTCGGCCTTTGTCACCGCCTGCCGCCCGCAAAGATTGGTGCAAACTGTTTTCGATCAGGGCTTGCGATCCGGCGGCGGGGCGTCTGAACGCGGGACGGAAGGATGGGGAAAGAGCCGCGCGTATTCCTCGTCGATCAGGGTTTGGAAGCCGGCGGCGGGGCGGCTGAACGCGGGGCGG
>CALVYJ010000105.1 GCA_944372075.1 uncultured Clostridia bacterium
CCCAGTACCGTCTTTTTCATCCCGCTTTTTTCCTCCGCTAAAGAATTTGTTTTATTCGCACGCGAATAAAACAGCAGGTACCTGCTGTTATCTTTATTTTATCACGGTTTTTGTAATTTGTCAATATTAAAATGTAAAATATTCAAAAAAGGCACCCTATACAGGCGCCTTTTTCGGACATTTTTCGATTGGGTTAAAGGCAACAGCTTTTGTTTCGAGCTTTATCTGCCCAACCTTTCATCTTGTAAATTTTCTAACGATACGATGCTAGAAAACGAGATTCGACCTCACAACCTTAATAAATAAACGTCTGTTCCGCCCCTTCCCAAACGTCTAAATCATCTACGCCAACCATTGCCGGCCAACCAAAACAGAACATTCCGGCTGTACCATCTTCTTGTGGAGGGTTGCAATCTTCAAACTCGTTGTTTCCGACCGTAAGCGTCGAACCCGCTGCGATATAATAGATCCCTACAACAGAGTCTTTTACCTTGTTACAATTCTCAAACGTGTTGTTTGTAATTGTGATGTCTGCGACTACATTGTCCGATTCTCTCGGCTGAATATGTATAAACCGAATCGCTTGATCTGCCGTATTTCCATAACTGCTTTCCGCGCCATCTACATTGGCTGCCGTAAACGTACAATTATTTACTACAAGCTTAACAAAATCTTTCGAAGTTATCTGCATCGCTTCCCATTGCGGGTCAGAAAACGTAACTCCCTCAAACGTCAAAGTTTCACATCCGTCATACGCATACACATGCGTTGCACTTTTATTGTTATTCGTAGGGGCAATCAACTTTACATCGTTAAAGGTTACATTAGCCGTTACCGTGATGGCTTTGTTGGTAACGATGCCGTTCCCTAATCCGTCAATGGTGACATCCTTATTTATGGTGATCGGATTTTCTAACATGATCTCACCTGTCAAGGCTACCGTGTCTCCATCCTGCGCCTGATTGATTGCCTCGATCACCTCCTGCTCATTGGAAGCAGGATACGTTGCCCCCGTATCATAATCCGTATTTCCGAACCCGTCCTCTTCGACTGCCGCCTGCGTCGCCTTGATCGCCACGTCTACCGCAAAACTTTTGCCCTGGTAATCGTTGCCCGCATCTTCGTACATCCCGTACACCAGAATAAACTGCACGTTGACACCCTCTTCGATCGTAAGCTCTATATCTTCCGCCAACGCCGCAAGCGTGTTCATCGGACGCTTTGTAAACGTGCCCGTGATCTTGCCCTCTTCGACTTGAATAAAGTCGAACCACAGCGCGCCCGTCAAATCTCCGCTCGTTGTAAAATCCAGTTTCACCTTCGCCGCAAGCGTGCCTGCATTTTCCACTTTCAGAAGCTTCGCGTTCGATGCGCCCGGCTCCCAGTTCGTCTCTTGAATGATCGCCGCGCCGTTCGTGCGCAAATCCTGCCCCGCCGTTTCAAAATTGAGCGCGTTATCTCCGTTTACGCCCTTGATCTCATAGCCGCCCGCGCCATTCTCATCGTAATCGTACGCCGTGGCTTCGATTTTGAGCTCTCCCGCCGTGATCGTGTTGCCGCTGTTTACGATGCTGTCCGTAAACCACGCGAACGTCGCGCCCGCCAAAAGCGCTACGCTCACTGCCAGCGCCAAAATGCTGCCCAGTACCGTCTTTTTCATCCCGCTTTTTTCCTCCGCTAAAGAATTTGTTTTATTCGCACGCGAATAAAACAGCAGATATCTGCTGTTATTTTTATTTTATCACGGTTTTTGTAATTTGTCAACACCAAAATGAAATATATAACTAAAAAAAGCGCCGTTAGAGGCGCTTTTTTTAGTATATTGCTTGAAGCAACGTTCGCCATAGGAACGTTTCAGCTTTTTTGAAGATCGTCGATGATCGAACGGATCAGCTCTTCCGTTTCGGCGCTCGCCCGCGCCGCGTCGCCCGCCGCCGTCGTACCCGCTCGAAGATTTGCCGACCGCGACAAGCCCGCCAATATGAACAGCCGCAAAAACGCGATCGCCACCACCAGCAAAGCAACCGCCACCACCGCGCAGACGATACAGGGGATCAAGATGCTGTAGTCCGGCACGCTCCTGACAAAGGGCGCCATCGCGCATGCGCTCGCCGTAAAGATCGCCAACAAGATCACGCTGACGATCAGCCGACGCAAGCTCTTTTTGTACACGCTCTGCACGTACGGACGCAATTCCTCGCGTTCCTGCGCGTCCTGCGCATTCAATCGCTCGCTCGCCTGCGCGCATTCGTTTGCTTTCTCTTCCAGACGCTTCCCGTACTTCTCTGCCAGCTGCGCCCTGTCTTCCTTCGTCATGCGGCGAAATGCCTTGTCGTATGCCTGCTCGCACTCGTAGATCCCGCCGAATTCCGTGAAATCGCGCGTCTGTACGCGCACGACGCCGAACCACGGCCGCCAATCCGCTCCGTACAGCGCGGCACTGTCCAAAAATTTCTCGCCCGCGCCGTCTAAATCGCCCGCCGCAAACAGCGCTTCGCCTTCCCGATACAGCGCTTCCGCTTCTTCGCGCCGCTTCTCCCGTCGCTTCTCCTGCTCAAGACTTCTCCGCGCAAGCTCCTCTTCCGTCGCAATGCCGCTCGCGCCTTCCGCCTGCTCGCCCAGATCCGGCACCTCGATCACGATCTCTCCGTCTTCCGACGCCTGCGATTCCTCTAAACCGCCTGCCTTGCGTACCTTTATCTTTCCGTCATCATCAAATTCAAGGTTCCTCTCTTCCATTTTCTGCTCCTGTTTCTTCGTTTTCTGCCATCGCGCGCTCTTGCTCGCTCAATACAAACGGATTGCGCATCCACCCTTTCTTTTGCTTCCGCTGCACCGTATGCACCACGCGCGTCGGAATTTTTCCCTTGTATCGGCTCTTTGCCCAGCTGCACATCGCCTCGTTCTCGAACAGCGCGAATACGCCGCTGCCCGAACCCGTCATGCCCACCGCCATCGGAGATAACCCGCGCGCCGCCTCGACGGCTTGCACAACTTCCGAATTGAGCTTGCCTGCGGCGTTCAAAAGGGAATTGGAAATATGCTTCGCCACGCCTTGCACGTCGCCCGCTTCGATCGCCGCACAGAGCGCGGCATTGTTGCATTGCTCCTGCCGACGCTCCAAATCGTATTGCGCGTAACACGCGCCCGTCGAAACTCCGCTCTTGGGCAAAAGCATCAAAAACCAAAGACGCGTATCCCCTTTTATTTCCGAAATCTGTTCGCCGCGACCCGTAAGGCGACTGTACCCGCCCCGAAGCATATACCCCGTATCGCTCCCCAGCGAATCGGCAATCGCCCGCAATGACGCGTCTGTTCCGACTTTATACGCCTTCGACATCGCCAACAGTACGCCCGCCGCGTCCGCCGAAGAGCCGCCCAATCCCGCGCCGATGGGAATATCCTTGTAAATTTCGACGTCCGCGCCGTTCGTGCCGAATACTTCCGCAAACCGCTCGCCCGCCTTCACCGCGTTGTTCCGCTCGGGCGGGATATTCTCGCTTCCCTTGCCGTGCATATACACGTTGACCAGCTTGTCGCGCCGCGGCTTGACGCAGATCGTATCCCAAATATTTACGCTCGCCACCACGCTGTCAACGGCGTGATAGCCTTTCTCTTTCCCCGTTATATTCAGCGATAAATTCAGTTTCGCGTACACTCTAACTTTCGTCGCAAACATACGCATCTCTCTTTTTTTTGTTATTTCTTTCCTATTATACCACAGTTTTTACGTTCCTGTAAACACCTATACCCACTTTTTACAGAATTTACACATATCTTTTGCATTTTTTCCGCCGCATTTGCAGGACTTTTGCATTTTTCGCTTTATGCGCGAAAC
>CALVYJ010000106.1 GCA_944372075.1 uncultured Clostridia bacterium
CGTTTCGCCCGTTGCGCCCGTCGCTCCCGTCGGCCCGGTCGGCCCGGTCGGCCCTGTAGGTCCGGTAGGACCCTGTGGAATAATAAAATCGAGGATCGCGGCTTGAGGTGTGCCGCTGTTGGAAACTTCCGCATTCGTACCCGGCTCGCCTGTCGTTACGGTTCCCACTTCAACGGTCGCTGCCTTTCCGTCTTCGCCTGTCGGCCCGGTCGGTCCTGTAGTTCCGGTTGCTCCCGTCGCGCCTGTCGGCCCGGTCGGCCCTGCCGGTCCCGTAGCACCCGTTGCGCCTGTTTCGCCGGTCGCGCCTGTCGCTCCCGTTTCGCCCGTCGCGCCTGTCGGCCCGGTCGGTCCGGTTTGACCGGCAGGGCCTTGCGGGCCGGTCGGGCCCTGTGCGCCCATGGTACCTCGAACCAAGATTGTTTGGTAACAACAATTGCAGCAGCAATCGCAAGGGTAGCAGCCGCAAAATTGACATTTGTAAAAATCGTTCATAACGTATCTCCTTTTTTATGCAAAATCGAATGAAAGTACTGTCGATTGTGCAAGAAGCTCTTATCCAGAGGTTTATAGCGGCCTGCTTGTTCGTTATAGGCGTTTGCTTTGACGGGATCGCCGAGGCGGTCATAGCAAACGGAAAGCCAAATGCAGGGCAAGAAGCCGCGGCAATCGGGATAAGTAAAGCCGTCGCAGGACTGTTCGTTCAAAGCGAGTTTATACCAAAAGATAGCCTGATTCCAATTTTTCTTCTGAACGAACAACTCGCCGATATCGCAGCAAATTTCGGAGCGAGGCGGGGCGAATTCGAAACTTTTGAAGAGGGAATCGAGCTGTTTTTGGGGTAGGCCTAGGCATTTATAACAGAGTGCGAGGGCGCGGCAGGCATGAATTTTATCCTCTTGCCAGCCGTTGCCCAGCAAAAAATTTTCGAACACGGAGGCGGCTGTTTCGTACAACCCGTTGTCAAACAACTCCCGAGCGAAATAATATTTTTGCCGTTCGTCCGGTATCGTACCGTGGGCAAACGAGTGAGCGAAAAGGAATAAATTCCTGCCGCGCCGCGAATGGTTGCTGCGAAGATGCGTAATAGCGATATCGCAGCGGCGGATATTCGAATTGACGGCGATACATTCGTGAACGGCGCCCGTCCAAAGGAAGTTTGCGGCGCGGCGAACGATGCGTTCCCGATAGAAGGAAAGAGTAGGGTTGTGGAACGAATCTAAGGCGGCGTCGTAGCGCAGGAAGTAGGCATCCACGCTGCCGTCCAGTTGACGTTTCAGATCCATCAATTTAGAATAGTTCTCTTTGGATAATATGTCGTCTGCATCCAGCCATAGGATATAATCGCAGGAAGCGAGGGAAAAAGAATAATTGCGAGCGGCGGAAAAATCGTACTGCCAAGGGAACGAATATACATTTGCGCCGCAGTTGCGTGCGATTTGGATGGTATTGTCTTGCGATCCAGTGTCGACGACGATGATCTCGTCGCAAAGATCGCCTACGCTTTGCAGACAGCGGGCAATGACAGATTCTTCGTCTTTTACGATCATGCAAAGGCTTAATTTCATAGATCATTCCTCGTTCGTGAAACAATGACAGATAAGACTGTGTTATTATCTTACGGAAATTTTTTGCAGAGTGTGCAAAAATCCTTTTCTTTTTTTAATTTTTTTGCTATAATAGGCGAAGAAAATAAAAATGTACTCGTAGCTCAGTTGGATAGAGCGTAGGACTCCGACTCCTAAGGTCGCAGGTTCGACTCCTGTCGGGTACACCAAACCGAGGATAAGGGCGCATCTTGCGCCCTTTCTTCATGTCTCGCGCTTCGGTTATCCGAAAAGATCGGACACGGAAATTCGCGGATCAACGGTTTCAATTATGACAGCGTTCTCCGTTTCTATTGAATAAACGGCAAGGCGTCCTGAAAAACTTGGCTTTTCAGGACGCCTTGCCGTACGTAAAAGGAACGAGCGCAGTGGTAAAAAACGTATGCGCGTCGGTGCAGGTGCGTGTATTTTGGCAAAAATTTTGAAAAAAAGAGCGAACGATGCGTTATTCGCTTTTGAGCGAAAGCCGCCGCATTTATGGGGAAGACGGATACCGTTTTGTCAAGAAGACAAACGTATGCATCGGCGTGCATGGGAGGAAAAAGCCTGCGAGCAAATTGCAAGGGAAAGAGGCGATAAACGAGGGGCGGGAGAAAATAGCAAGATATTTCTGTTTTTTTGCAAAAAACGCAGTATATTTTTGATGGGAAGCGGGTGTATAATGAGAAGGATAAAAAGGGAGGTATTGCGGTGAAGTATTCGGTAGAAGAGTTAAAGGAACTTGCATTCAAATACGGGTTCACGCATGCGGGGGAATTGAACGTAAAGGCGCTGGTATTCATGCCGGAAGTGCGGGAGATGTGCCGAGCCGACCGCTGTCATGCATATGGGAAAAACTGGCATTGTCCGCCGGCTTGCGGGAGTATAGAAGAGGCGAGCGCGCGGGCGGCGCAATATTCGTTCGGGATGATCGTGCAAACGGTAGGAAAGATGGAAGACGAGTTCGACTTTGAAACGATACAAGAGACGTCGAAAGCGCATTCGGAGAGTTTTATTCAGATGATGCGCGCGTTAAAACAGCGCTATCCGGACATCCTCGGCATGGGAGCCGGGACTTGTCAGCGATGCAAGAGCTGTACCTATCCGGATGCGCCCTGTCGATTCCCGGACGATGCGTATTCCTCGATGGAAGCCTACGGACTGTGGGTCAGCAAAGTATGCGAATTGTCGTCGATCCCCTACAATTACGGGAAGAACACGCTTGCCTTTACCAGTTGTTATCTGTTAAAGTGACGTCCTTGAGCGCCCGCATTCCGTAAGAGCGGTTGCGCACCAGGGAGAAAAGATTTCTTGAGTCGTCGCTTACGGCGGCTTTCGGGTAAAACTGTGCGGCGGCGCACATCGCGCGCCGCCGCACAGCCGCATGGTTTGTAAGGAGCGCAAGAGCCGTCGATCGCAAAATTTTTTGCGATCGACGGCTCTTGCGGTTTTGCGGCAAGGTATCGCATCCCGATCGCAGCGGCTTTTGCGGACGGGGAATAAAACTGTTTACAAATGCCGCGGAATGTGTTACAATAAATTTCCATTTTGAAGGACAGGAGTTGGCGATATGAAGGGAATAAAAATATCCCTGGCGGGAGATTTGGGAAGCGGAAAATCCACGGTAGGGAAACTGCTTGCGGAAGAGTTTGGCGCGGAATTGTATTCGACGGGAACCATACAGCGCGCGATTGCGACGGAAATGGGGATGACCACGCTGCAATTAAATCAATATATGGAGACGCATCCGGAAATCGACAATAAGATCGACGACGGGTTGCGCGCTTTGGAGTCGGAAGAGAAGAACCTGATCATCGATTCGAGGATGGCGTGGCATTTTGTGCCGTCGTCTTTTTCGGTGTACATGATGGCGGAGCCGTATATATCGGCGGAGCGGATCATGAAGGCGGGCAGGTCGAGCGAACCGTTTGCCAGCGTCGAGGAAGCCGTATGTTCGATCACGGAGCGGCGGAAGAGTGAAATGCTGCGGTATACCCAGTTGTATTCGGTCAATATCAAGGATATGGAGAATTATCGGTACGTCATCGATACGTCGTATGTTTCTCCGGAGACGGTTGCTGCGCACATCGCGGTGCATTACCGAATGTTTATGGCGGGCGAGCGCTTTTCTCGGTACGAACTTTGTCCCGAACGGCTGTTGCCGTGCGGCAGGGAGGAAGGGGAACCGTCGGTATACGAGCAGGGCGGAGCGTGGTATATC
>CALVYJ010000107.1 GCA_944372075.1 uncultured Clostridia bacterium
GTTGGAGATGGTCGCTTCGTATTCTTGGGCGGTGAAACAGGTATCGCCCAGCGTCTCATAGCGGCTGCCCTTGAGCAAGAGGCAGACTTCGTAGCTGCGAGTCGTTTGGATCCCGCTCGCATCGACCGTGCGGTCGTAGAAGAGGGCGATGATCCCGTATTCCGTTTCCGCCAAAACGACGCCCGTGCGTTCCCGATCGAGCTGTGCGTATTCGCCGCAGGAGAGGGTGGGGTTTTGGTTTTCCAGCGCCTGGATGTCGATCGTCACGCGGATGCAGCCCGCATAGGCGCGAACGAGCCGATCGCTTGCAAAGGACGCGTCGGGTCTTGTCGAATAGATGCTTTCATAGGCCTGCGCCGCATCGAGGTTGTCCAGGGAAGCGGTGTCCAGATCGTCGGTCTTGGCGATGAATCCGTCGGAGAGGACGTACGCCTGTCTGTTTTCAAAGCCGAACGCAAACGAAACGGCCTGCGATCCGGACGGGTTATAGACGAGTTTGTTCAGCTGTGCCGTCAGATCGTATGCGCGGATGGTCTGTTCTTGTTTGCTATAGCGATAGATCGTCGAGCCGGTCAGAGCATAGAGGTTGCCTTCGTAATCGGATAACAATTTTTTGGGCGCTTCGGGGAAGGAAATGAGCAGTTCGCCCGAAATTTCCGTTGCAAAATTTCCCTGCGTGTAATAATAGACGGAATCGTCCTGTACGATATAGATGTTTCCGAAGATGTCCGCCGCGATGGACGTGGCGGTGTTGCGATTGGAGCCCGCCTTGAACGCTTCGCCGTTTTCGGAGAGGATATACGCGTTGTTGTTGCCGCCCGTCACGACGTAAAAGTTTCCGTAAGAGTAGGCGATTCCGTAGATCGTGGAGCTGAACGAGTTGGCTTCATAGCGCTTGAGAAGCGTTCCGTCGTATTTGTACAGTCGGATCTGATAGGTATCCGAAACGGCAAACGCCTGCGCGCCCGCGCAGAGCAGTTCGGGAGAAAAATCCAAATCGGTCACGGCAGAGTATGCCTGCGTGCGCGTGTTGAAAATTTGGATGCGCTTGTTTCCCTTGTCGGCTACGATCAGCGTGTCGCCGTAAACGGAAAGATCTGCCGCGCCCTGCGCCAGGCGATTGTCTGCGTCGGAGTACTTGGAAATCCGATAATCGGTGAACTGCTTGCTCGATATATCGAACTTTGCTACGCCGTCCTCCGTCAAAACATATACTTCGCCTTCAAAATATTTGATCACCGAGCAGCCCTGCGCGCGCGCCTGCTGTTCGTTTCCGTAGTAGAGCATTCCGCCGGGATTCGAGTATAGAAGTTCATAGTTGCTTGTTCCGAGGATGGCAAAATTGTTTGCCGAGTCGATCGTGGAAAACCGCGACGTGAACGAATCTTTTGTGCATTCGTAGATCGTCTTGTTTTCCGAAACGTACACCGTGTTTCCGAACTCGGAAAACGCGGGCTTTTGCGTCGTCAACGGACTGGCGCCGATCTGGTTCCCTTCGCTGATCGTAAGGTCGGTGATCGTCGAATAATAGAGGTTGCTGCTCTCGCCCGTCTGCGTCGCGTAATAGACCTCCGTGTCGTTGTGGATCAGCATCACGGAGGGGCGTATGCTGTTTTCAAGCGTCGGGATCAGCGCCGCGTCGCTCAAATCGATTCGATACAGAAAATTCCCCGTCAAAATATAGTACAGATAAGTTCCCGATTCACAATCGTAAAAGTTCAGCGACGATATTTTGTTCGGCGTCGTAATCTTTACCGATCGGTATTCCTGCGCATTGCGGTCATAAATATAGATCGCCGCTTCCGAAGAGGACAGATTGTCCGCAATCGCTATGTAATTTTCATGGAACGCCATGTCCGTCGGCGCGTTCAGCTCCAAATATTGCTCGTAACTGGTCGGCATGACCAGATCGAGCCCCGCCGTACCCTGCGTTCCCGTCTCGTCGGCGGCGCTTGTGATCATCGGCACGGCCGCCATCGCAAGAATTCCTGTTAAAAGTAAAATCGTCAGCTTTCTCTTCATATGTTTCCCCGCGCGCACGTTCTGCGCGCTTTTTTTGTTTTTCCTTCGCTCATCGCCGCGCATTGCGGCAAGCCGAGCGATCCGCCTTCACCGTCTCCCTTCGCTTGTCGCCGCGCGTTGCGGCAAGCCGAGCGATCCGTTCGTTTGTCCCGCGTCGTCAAACATGCCCACCGTTGCGGGCGAGCAGTCGCGCCTGCCGAGCAGCTCGGCCGTCGGCGCCTCTTTCGCGGCGGCATCGGGTTTCGATCGTTTTTTACATTATACCATACGCGCGCGCGTTTGTCGATAAAATTCGCCATATTTCATGCTTATCTTTCTTTCCAATTCTTGAAATTATTTTTTGAAAGAGGCATGCGTCTGCCTGTATTCTCTGGTATACTTGCCATGTAAAAATACGAACATATGTTTGTATTTTTTGTCGTTTACATTAGGAAATGGCAAAAAAGCGTGCGATAATAGGTGCGTGAGAGGAAATTTTTGCCAATTTACGAAAGAGGAGTTTGCCGAAGGCGGAATTTTTGAAGGTAGGGCGCAGAGGGGGGCAAACGGCGGCAGGCAAAGGCAAAAGGTGTACGGCGGACAAGAATACGAAAGGAGGAAGGGCAAAAAGAGTTTCGGTGGAAGAACGAAAGAGGGCAAGAAAAGGGATCGAGAGGAAGGAGGAACGAAACGTGAAGGATTATCAGAAAGTATTGTTGCTTGTCTGGCCGAAGTTGGAAAAACTGACGGAATTTATCGGGCAATATGCGCAGGCGAAGGCATATGCGTCGTTCAGCGGCAGAGAGACGTCGGAGCAATGCGTGCAGAAGATTTTGGACTACCTGTATATACGCGATTGTTTTACGGTATTGCGCGAGCAGATGGGGGAAGTTTTTGCGAAATTAAGCCGAGAGGAATTATACCTGTTGGAGTACAAATATTTTCGAAGGAAGCGCAAGCTGGAGGGGGAATTTGCCCAACTGCAGTGCAATTTTTGCGAGCGGACGTATTACAGACGGCAGCGCAAGCTGGGAGAAAAGCTGAACAGCTTGTTTTTGCAAAGAGGAATGGACGAAAATTGGTTTTTTCGGACGTTTTCCTCGGTACCATATATGCAAAATTTGTTGGAGCGCGTCAAGCGTGCGGGGGTATTGTCGGCAGTGGACAAGCGCTGCCGCGGCGAGCTGCACGTCAGCGACGCCGCGCGCATCGCCAGACCGCGCTCGCATGGGATTTGAAAAAAGCCCGCACGCATCGCGTGCGGGCAGAGCCCCTCGGATATGGATTCGCCCGTCCGAACGGGAAAACGGAGACGATTTGAACGGGAAAACGGGGATAAACGCCGACCTTCGGGAACGGTCGGCTGTCGGAGGGCGG
>CALVYJ010000108.1 GCA_944372075.1 uncultured Clostridia bacterium
GTACATGTGCAACTCGCGCACGCGCTTTTGCGATTCGCGCTGAAAGGACTGCGCGTCGGGCGCAAAGTCGGTATATTTGTACCCGAACAGCTCGTCTGATATCTCGCCCGTCAGCAAAACGCGCACGTCTGAACGCTCGTGGATCTTTTTGCAGATCAGGTACATCCCGACAGAGGCGCGGATGGTCGTGATATCGTACGTTCCGAGCGCCGCGATCACCTTTTCCAGCGAGTCGAGCACCTCTTCGCGCGTCATATAGATCTCTTCATGCTCGCTCTTGAGCGATTGGGCAACTTCCCGCGCATATTTGAGATCGATGGCGTCCTTTTCCATGCCGACGGCGAACGTTCGGATGGGACGCTCGAGCAGGCGCGTTCCGATCGAACACACCAGCGAAGAATCCAAGCCGCCGGACAGCAAAAATCCGATAGGCGCATCCGCGTCCAGACGCTTGCGCACCCCCTCCGTGAGCTTGACGCGGATGTTGCGGCAAATTTCTTCCGGATCGTCCGAGTTGTACCCTTCGCACTTGGCAATGTCGCAGTAGCGATGAAATTTTCCGCCTTTATAATAATGCCCCGGCGGAAAAGCATACACCTTGCCCGCAACAAACCCGATCAAGTTTTTCGCCTCGCTCGCAAACACGATCGCGCCGCTCTCCAGATACCCGTAATACAGCGGTCGGATCCCGATCGGGTCGCGCGCCGCAACGTATTCGCCCCTTTGTCCGTCGTACAGCACGAGCGCATACTCGGCGTCCAGCATCGAAAACATCTTCACGCCGTATTCCCGATACATCGGCAACAGGATCTCGCAGTCGCTCTCCGACGCAAACACGTACCCCAACGACTCCAGCTTCCGCTTCAGCGGGCGAAATCCGTAGATCTCGCCGTTGCAGACAAGTTTATCCTTTCCCATCGAAAAGGGTTGCATACCCGCTCCGTTCAGTCCCATGATCGCCAATCGATGAAACGCCATATACCCGCTCGGCGTCCTCTCCACTCGGCTCATGTCCGGCCCGCGCGATACCGTGCGATAAAAACCGTCCAGCATCGCCTTCGTATCGACCTCTCTGCTCGTACAACAAAAAATTGAACACATCTTCGCTTCCCTCCTACGGGTTCCGTTCGCCTGCGCTTTGCCCGCGCATTGACCTGCCCTTTCGGTCCCCGTGCGCCGCTCTCAAACTACAGCCTCTCGCAAACCCCTTGCGAGAGGCTGTAGTTTCTTGCGTCAAAAATACGGCCTTTCGCCCTGTCTTACTCAGGGCGAAAGGCCGTTCTGCTTTCCTGTTCGCGGTGCCACCTGGTTTCGCGCCCGCCGCCGCTGCGGCTTGTACGCCTCCTGCCTTCTTCCAAAGGCTCTCGCTGTAACGGGCGTACCCGTCGATCACTACTTGGCTTTGCCGTTGGCAACCGCCGCTCTCGGGTGTTTTTCTTGCAGAGGAAATTGCGGACTTCTCAGCCTCTACCGCTCTCTGAAAATTTCCTGACCTGCCTTACTTCTCCCTGTCTTCGCGCTTTTTCTGCCTGCATTGTAGCACACCGATCCTCTCTGTGTCAATCCTTTCGCTTTCTTTGCTCCTATTCTCATTTCTTAACCAAAGTATTCGATTTTTTTATACCCCTGCCGCTCAAAGCGAATATTCGTAGATATAGTCGTCCATCACGAATCCGCCGCCGATATCCGTAACCTCGCTGTCCGTTCGCACAAACCCGAACCGCTCGTACACTCGGATCGCCCGCGCATTCTGCTTGTTGACCGTCAGATAGACGCTCGCCAGTCCCAACCGCTTCGCCATCTCCGCAACGGTTTGCAACGCCCGCCGACCATTTCCTTTGCCCCACTCCTCCTTCCGAAGATAGAGCTTGGACAAAAACAGCCTATCTTCTTCCGCACGGATGCCGCAATATCCGATCGTTTTCCCTCCCTTCTTCAAATAAAAGTACAGATAATTTTGCTCCTGAACCTGTCGACATATCGCCTCGGCGCTCTGAAACTTTTGCGTCATGTATTCGACTTGCCGCACACCGAGCAATCCGTCGTACGCGGAATGCCAAAGCTGCGCGATCATCTGCGCAAGCGCCGGATATTCCTGTTCGGGTACAAGCTCAAACATCTTTACCATATTTTTCACCTCGCAGCCCTATTATATTGCATTCCTTTCGACCCTGTCAAACTTTCTCGTTCGCTTTTCGCGCATTTTCGGCAATTTTCCGCAAAAAATACGACCTTTTTCCGGCATTATTTTTTCACTGCAATACTATCCATATAAAAAACGATTCCGCAGCCAGGCGGAACCATATGAGGTGCCTATGCAAGAATTTGTGAGCGATTTTATCGGAAAAGAGCTGCTCTCGCGCAGCGGCGAACGCATCGGCTATATAAAAAACATCCAAACGGACAAAAAATTGACCACTCTCAAAAACGCGGAGTGCTGCGACACGGAAGAGGAAGAGTTTTGCCTGCCCTGTTCCGCGTTGATCTTCGGGCGCGACGCAGCCGTCGTCAAACGGCTGTGCGATCCCTGCAAAAACTGCTTTTCCCTTCCCTTCGGCTTGCAGGTGTTCAGCGACGACGGCCTGCTTTTGGGAACCGTATCCGACTTCACGCGCGACGGCCTGACGGTGGGCGACATGATCCTCTCCGACAACCGAAGCATCCCCGTCCGCCGCATTGCCGCCGTCAGCGATACCGTCATTCTCCTTCCGGAAGGCAAGGAGCAGCGGGTCGTCCGCACGGGAAATCCTCCCGAAAAGAAAGCGCCCTCCGCCAAAACCAAGCGCGCGCAGACGGCACGGCAGGACGGCTCCGTCTCCCCCTCGCCCGCGCGCGAACAAGATGTGCGATCCGCTTCCGCCCCGCAGACGGCGCTCCGTGCCGGCAGGGGACTATTGACCGGAAAAATTTTGCCGCGCGATCTCAAGGACGCGCGCGGCATCGTTCTGGCTAAGGCGGGGTCGCCCGTCACGCCGCAGATCATCCGAAAGGCAATGGCGCACGAAAAATTATTTGAATTGACCTTGCTCTGCTGCCGGGACATTCACGCGCCGCGCACTTGATTTCGTCGGACGTTCGCTCGGCCGCGTCCGTAAAATTCTGCCCGCGCCCGCAGCGCGTCGCGCGGCATGCGCAGATCCTGCGAAACCCGTCTTCGAAAACCCTCTGTCCGTTCCCATAGTGGAACTCTTCTCTCTTATCGTTT
>CALVYJ010000109.1 GCA_944372075.1 uncultured Clostridia bacterium
AAAGAAGAGCAAAAACAAGAAGATCCTCCGCAAGAGAATCCGCCCCAAGAGCAAAGCGGTTGCGGCGGTGCTATGCTCGGCGGCTCAATGAGCATAGCGTTGGCGGGCGTCGCTTTGAGTTGCCTGGCAATACTTAAAAAGCGCCGTAACGTTCAATAATTTTGCCGCAGAGTTTTCTGTTCGGCCTGTTCAAAACAGTTCTAAACCAGGAGCGTTTATGCCGAATCGACGCATAAAAGGTTTATCGTCGATTCGGCTGTGGAACGCATAGGATTTTGCTACGACAAAGCCGATCGCGATTGATACGCGATCGGCTTTGTCGTTTGCCGCTTATTGCGTTTGCCGCCCATACGTTTGCCGCCCGATGCGTTTGCCGCCCGATGAATTTGCCGTCCGATGAATTTACCGTCCGATGAATTTACTGCCCGATGCGTTTGCCGCTTAATGAACGGGAAGTCGGCTTGTCGGGTTGAAGGGTTTTTCCGAACGGATTTTTGGGGTCGATTCGCAGAGGAAGAGGGGGCGCCGCAAAGGTTTGCCGGAGCGATTGTAAACGTGCGTAAGATATATGACTGAAGCGGAGGGATTTACAGCTCGTCCCAAAAGGTCTGCGTTTTACCCTGAAGAGCCATCGTGTACTCGGATTTTTTGAGTTTTTTTCGGAATTGCATGGGGGAGAGTCCCGTAAAGGAGGAAAAGACTTTGCAAAAATACTGGCGGTTGTTGTAACCGACTTCCGCGCCGATGTTGATGATCGGGTGGTCGGTTTTCGTGAGAAGCTGTTTTGCCTTTTCCACGCGGATCTGGTTGATGTAGTAGGTGAGGGTGCAGTGTACTTTCTTTTTGAACAGGCGGAAGAGATAGCTTTCCGAAATTTTCAATTTTGAGGCGATGGATTTTGCCGAGAGGTCAGCCGCCAGATTTTTGTTGATGATGCGCAGAATTTTGGAGACATAGAGGTCGTCAACGTTGTATTTTGAATTGAAATAGCATTTACCGACGTCGATCAACAAACTGAGCAGGAGCGCTTGCAGTTGAAAGAACTGCGGCTCGGCGCTGGTGTACATTTTCAAAATCTGATGGATTTTCAGCATGGTCGTGAGGATATTTTCCGTATCGTTCAGAACGAGCACGTTGCGGGCGTTTTTTTTCATGTGTTGAAAGATGGGAAAGGAGTTTAGGATGGGGCAGATCTGAATTTTGCAATCGGAGGGGAGCGGAGAAACGGTGAGTTCGACGTTGCAAATTTTTACGGGTTTTGTAACGACCAGTTTGTGCGGGAGTTGCGCGTGAATAAAGATAAAGCCGCCTTCAAACACTTCGTAATTCTGTTGTTCTCCGTTTTCCAATGCGGAAACGGAAAAATTCCCCGATTCCGCGTACATGAACTCAAAATTTTCATGCGAATGCATGTGCATGCTGAAGGATTCATCGAACGATTTGAAATAAAATTCGGTGGGGACGATCGTGAGAGAGGAGGAATCGAGCAACTCAAAAAAATTCATTTTTCCGCCTGTACCTGCAATTTAGTTCAGAATACATTCCATTCTGACAAAAATATTATAGCATTGTTTCCGCTTCTTTGTCAATATATGGTATAATTTTTATACCAAAGCGGAGGAAGACACGGCGATGAAAGAGAAAATTTTTCGAAAATTGAAGGCGATGCCCGTCTTTGACAGTCATGAGCATCTGCTGCACGAACGGGAGATGCGGGGCAAGCCGACGGACGTGATCGATTTTATGACGCCGTACGTATGCGACAATCTGATGTCCTGCGGGATGGAGGAGTCGCAATGGCAGAGGGCGAACGACAAGGGAATTTCGTTTGGGGAGCGGTTTGCTCTGATCGAAAAATACATACCGCATATCCGAAACACGACCTATTTTAAGAGCATGATGCGCGGGTTGGAACGGTGTTATGGGATGCGTTCGTTTACGCTTGAGGAATGCGAGAGGGTCAACGCGGCTTTGCGGGAAGGAGTAGATACGTGTGCGATCTTCAAGGCCAACAATATTTGCAAAGCGATGACGTTTGTGGGATATTTCGGGATAGAATATTTCAACGACAGTCAAATGCTCGTACCGGTGCCGACGGTTTCGTACATGACGCCGGTTACGCCGGAGGATCTTTCGTTGCTCGAGCGCGAGAGCGGCGCGGCCGTGTGCGGGCTGGACGATCTGCGGCGCGCGATCGGCGCGATGTTTGCGATCTACCGCCGGTGCGGAATGAAGAACGTCAAGATCGGTTCCGCCTATAACCGGCGGCTGGATTATGCCGAGCCTGACGCAGAACGGGCGGAAAAGCAGTTCAGGCTCGTAAAAAACGGCGAGTTTGTGCTTCCGCGCCTGTACGGGCAGAACAATCGAAACGTGCCGATGGCGGAGCTGAAAGATCTGGATGATTTTGTGATCTGGGAATGTGCCGAGCAGGCGCGGCAGGCGGGGATGAATCTGATTTTCCATACCGGCCAGCATGCCTGGAACCGAAACGATCCCGAGGCGTGCCATGCGAAGTATCTGAGAAAGTTTATCGACGAGCATGCCGATCAGAAGATCGTTTTGCTGCATGCGAGTTATCCGTACACGGCGGAATTCCCGTGGCGGAGATCTGTTTTCGAACCGACTGCGCGGAGGAGGCCATCCGCCTCGCGGCAAAGAAATTTCCGCAGATGCTGGTAGGTGCGGGTACGATCATTGGCGGCGAACAATGCACGCGCGCTTTCTGCGGGCGCAAAGTTTATCGTGTCGCCCGGGATCTCCGAAGAGGCCGGATTTTTATGTATGCAGAGGCGCATCCCCTATCTTCCGGGCGTTGCGACGGCTTCGGAGATCATCAAGGGCATCTCGCTCGGATACGATACGCTCAAGTTTTTTCCTGCGGAAAATTGCGGGGGATTAAAAACGGTCAAGGCGCTTTCGGCGGCTTTCCCGCAGATCCGTTTTGTTCCTACGGGCGGCATCGGAGAAAAAAACATACGCGACTATCTCGCGTTTGAAAAAGTTTTTGCCTGCGGCGGAAGCTGGATGATGAAGGGGACTGCGCAGGAAATCGAAGAAAAGGCGCGCCGCGCGGCGGC
>CALVYJ010000110.1 GCA_944372075.1 uncultured Clostridia bacterium
AAGCGCAAGGCGGACGATGCCTTTACGGCGCCGTTGAATGATGCATGCAGGGTGCGGCGATCAGAAACAAAATCGACAAAAATAATCGAGGGGCGCGAAGCATAGCTTCGCGCCCCCTCTCGTATCGTAAAGCGGCAAACCGCAAAGAATGCCCGAAGGGAAAGGCGCCCCGCCTCTCTTTTCGGATGATCGGCAGGGCGGAATCGGAGCGGCCGACTCGTGCAATTTATTTTGCGCGAGTCGGCCGCTTTGCGGGCAGAACGGCGAGGCGGCGGCAGCGCCGTGCGGGAAATGAAAAATCTGCCGGGGGAACGGAGTAAATTTGAAGATGGATTTACGTCGTACGGGTTTTTTGATTTTAGTAAAAAACGGCGGGGCGGAATGATATATTTTCATATGAAAAGAGATTTTGCGTAATTTTTTTGGAAAGTGACGATTTTACGCATTCTTACAAATTTTTTTTGGTGTATTGATATACAGAAAATTTGAATTAAAATTTGTATAAAAAAATCGATCGGGAGACGTTTTGACAAAATTTCGCGCAAAATTATGTTAATTATCTATATTTATTGTTAGAATAATTTATGTTATTCATAAAAAGGAGTTATTTATTGTGGAAGGATACACCATTGAAATTTTATAGTTTTTATAGATAATAGAGATTGTAAAAAGTAAAATTATAAAAATGGAGGAGGAGAGGATGCGCAAGGTTCATTCGAACATTCCGATTTTGTTTGAGCCGGATAAATGGACGGTAAACGAAGAGGGGGTCAATCGAGAAAGGGGCATAGTAAACGAAACGATCTTTACGATAGGAAACGGATATTGTGGAGTGCGCGGATATTTTGAAGAGGGTGTACCGGAAGGAGTACCTACGGAGCGTTCGGCGCTGATCAACGGGGTATATGAGTATCATCCGTACCATCATATATGGCAGCGCCCGGGTTTTCCGGGGCGTTTTCACGCTATATTTGCGCAGGCGGATCCGTTTTCTGTGCGCGTATATGCGAACGGGGAACTATGCACGCCGTATGCCGGCTGTGAGAAGTACAAGCGAACGCTCAACATGCGAGAAGGGAGCATGGTAAGGACTTTTGTCTATAAAACGAGAAGCGGGAAGAGCGTTGAACTCAAATTTGAGCGTTTTGCGGATCTGAACGATGTACATATTCTTTGGAATCGGATCACGGTTGCGAGTGCGGAAAAGGTAGAAATTAAGATAGAAAGTCGGTTTTGTCTGCCAGGCAAGGCGCAGGGTATGCGAAAGGAAGAGATGGGCGACGACAATGCCGTGCGGCTGATCGAAGAGAAATCCGTACAAACGGAGGAATACCGTTTGCTGGTATATCAAGCGTCGGTCTCGAAATTCCGCGTTGCGGCGGCGTTGTCGGAGCAAGTCAAGGGCGCGGCGCTTGCCATAGAGAAAGAAGAGGGCGGAGAGATCTATTGGTACGAAGGCGTGACGGGAAACGGAGATTTGGTGCTGGAGAGGTCGATATCGTATTATACCGATCATGACTTGGAGGGGTTTGAAGGCGCGGCGATTCAATCTTTGATGAAGGCAAGAGCGCAGGGGTTTGATGAAAGCGCGAAAGAGAACCAAAGAAAGTGGGCGGAATTTTGGACGAACGCGGATCTGGAGATCGACGGCGACGATTTAGTGCAGCAGGGCGTACGGTTCAGTTTATTTATGCTGCAAAGCTCGGTGGGGCGAGACGGTAAGACCAATATCGGAGCGAACGGATTGACGGGAACGGGATATTTGGGGCATACGTTCTGGGACACGGAAATATTTATGACGCCTGCCTTTTTGTATTCGACGCCGGAGGTTGCCCGCCAGTTATTGGTGTACCGATACAGCATATTGCCCAATGCGGAAAAGCGTGCGATAGAGATGGAAGACGAAGGCGCGCTGTATGCCTGGAACAGCATCAACGGCGAGGAATGCGGGCATGTATTTGAGGCGGCTACGGCGCAGTACCATTTGAATTGTGATATTGCCTATGCAATCAAGCGGTATTATTACGCGACGGACGACTGGGAATTTATGAAGACATACGGCATCGAGATTTTGGCAAAGACGTCAAAGTGTCTTTCGCACAGGGGGAATTTTATCGAACACAAAGGCGGTCGATTCTGTATCAACGGTATTTGCGGGCCGGACGAGTACAATCCTGTCGTGAACAACAATCTCTATACGAACTGGCTCACGCGCGATCAATTTTTGTTTACGCTGTCTGTTTTGGATAAGCTGAAGGAGGAAAGCGTCGAAGCCTACGAAGCGATGTTGAGCAAATGCGCGGTAGACGAGCAAGAGCTGTCGCGCTGGAAAACGGCAGCCGAGAAAATGTATATCGGTTACGACGAAGCGCTGGGGATCTATTTGCAAGACGACGATTTTCTGGATAAAGATCCGATCGATGTGGACGCAATTCCGCCGGAGAAATTGCCGTTGCTGACGCATCTGCATCCGTTGAATCTGTGGCGGTATCAAGTGATCAAACAGGCGGATATCGTCCTGTTGATCTATCTGTACAGCCATCAATTTACGCAGGAAATGAAGCAAAAGATCTATGATTTTTATGAGCCGAAGACCATACACGACAGCTCTCTGTCTGCGGGGATCCATTGCATTGTGGCGCAGGATATCGGATACTCTACGGAGGCGTACGGATATTTGAAGCAGGCTGCCAGGATGGATTTGGACGATGTCAACCGCAACACCTTTAACGGCGTGCATTCCGCATGTCAAGGCAGCACGTATATGATGATCGTCAACGGATATGCGGGCATGCGCGATTACGACCGCAAATTGCATTTTAAGCCGGCAATTCCCAAGCATTGGAAACAATATCGGTTCAAGGTATTTCACAGAGGGTGCCGCGTCGAGGTGACGGTCGACCAGGCAAATGCCGCCTTCCGTTTGATCGAAGGCAAGGAAGTGACGCTGGAATGCTACGGTCAAGACGTGAAGTTGAAGGCGGGCGAGAAAGCGGTTTGTCCGTTAAAGAATGCGGGTTGATCGATTTGATGGC
>CALVYJ010000111.1 GCA_944372075.1 uncultured Clostridia bacterium
GCCGTTGGCGATCAAGACGCGCGTTCCCTGCGCGGCGGCCTCTTTCACGTATTCCAACTTTGCCTTTGCGCCGTTCGCGCCTTTGCGCGAAGCGCCGTCGCAAAACTTTTTATAATTTTCGATGGCTTCCACCAATTCGTAAGCGTCTTTTCCGCAGATCTCGCGGATGAGCGTCGAAGGATCGTGCGGGTCGGTATAAATTCCGTCCACGCTGGTGAGGATGAGCAAAGTCTGCGCCTTTACCAGGCAGGCGACCAGCGAGGCCGTTTCGTCGTTGTCGATGCATTCGTGAACTTTTGTGAGCGAGCGAGACAATGCGGCGATTTCCATGCGTCGGTTTTCCGATTCCGATACGGCGTCGTTGTAGTTGATGATCGGAATGGCGTTTTGTGCGGCGCAGCGCAGCAACAATTTGCGGATATGCTCGCGCTTGACCTCGTCGTTGAAGTGGTGGTGCTCCACCAAAATCTGCCGTATGGAATATTTGCTGTCGACAAATTGACGGTACGTCTGCATGAGGATGGCTTGTCCCTGAGCGGCGTAATCGGTTTTGGCGTCCTCGTCGTCGGCAAGCTGCGTTCCGGAGCGCATCATGTAGTCGAGGCGTCCGATCTCGGTCGCGCCGCTGGAGATCCAGATATAACCGGGTTTGAGTTCGCGCGACAGGCGCGCCACGCGCGTGTAATCGATCATATTATCCTGTTTGTCGATCAGCGCCATTGAACCGATCTTGCCCACCAATTCCACGTCAAATTTCATAAAACTCCTGCCTTATCCGCAATAAAAACGGACGGATTGCCCATACTTACGGCGGAAGTGTTCTTTCACTTACTATTATAGCTTGTCGGAGAACAAAAATCAAATGGTTTTGAAGTGTAAAATTACGTATATGCGAGGCAAAAAACTGCTTTGCGCGCTCCTTGCGGCGGTAGTTGCGGCGGTGCTGACGGGATGCGCCGTGCAGGAGATGTCGTCGTTGACCGCCTTTGCGCAGCCCTACTGCGGGCAGTACGAATGTATTTATGCGAAGCACGGCGGGAAAGATATCCTGTCCGATTATCGGGAGGTCGTGTTGCATCTGGAGGAGGACGGCACGTTTACGGTCACGGCCGTCAACAAGCGCGGAAAGAAAAGGCAGGCAGGGGGCAAGTATGTCTACGACGAGCAGGAAAATACGTTGGTATTTTCGGCGAAGGTGATGGGCAAGATCCGACAAAAGCGAGCCGCCGTGCAGGACGGCACGTTTGTCATAGAGCAAAAATTGGCGGGGAAGAATTTGGTCTTAAAATTTCGGATGCAGTGACGCGCGCTCGGGCAAAGCGCAGAGGCTCGGCGAAGAGGGGAGGCAAAGAAAAGGAAAGTTGCGGAATAAAAACAAAAATTTGCCTCATACTTGTAACAGGACGCGGCAAGGGTTCCGCGTAAATAGGGAGGAAAACATGAAAGCAACGGGAATCGTAAGGAGAATCGACGAATTGGGAAGGGTGGTCATTCCCAAAGAGATACGCCGCACGCTTCGCATCAAGGACGGCGACCCGCTGGAAATTTTTACCGACCGCGACGAATTGATGTTGAAGAAATATTCGCCGATCGCTACGTTGGAAAAGTTTTCGGAAGGCACGACCAAATCGTTGAGCGATTTGAGCGGCTGTCTTGCAGTGATATGCGATACGGACGAAATTCTGTATGCGTCGGGCGACGGGCGCAAAGATTTTGCGAAAAAGCACATCTCTTCGGCGCTGGAACAGATCATGAAAGATCGCCGCAGCTACATTGCCAACCGCGCGGAGGGCGGCGACATCGTCCCGCTCGTCGAAGACGGACAGGTGCAGATCACGGCGCAGATCATCGTTCCGATCGTCGCCGGCGGAGACTGTCTGGGAGCGGTGTCTTTGCTGTCGGATGAAGAGGGCGCGCGAATGGAGGCGGGAGCGGTAAAATTATGCCGTTTGACCGCGGACATTCTGGCAAACCAATTCATGTAAGCGAGCGCATCGGCAAAAGGGGAAAAAACGGTCGGTTTTTTCCTCTTTCTACATAGCGGCATTTCTTAAAACGTTCGGCATAAACCTTTGCGTACGGCAGAGGGGCGAAGGGTTCGGCGTTAAAGCGATGCGGACGCGCGAGGATGCGGATACATATGAAATCGCAGAGTTTTCTAAAAGGGGCGGCGATCGTAGCGTTGGGGGGGATCGCGGCAAAAATATTGGGGGCGTTTTATCGCATTCCGATGACCAACCTGTTGGGCGGAGAAGGAATGGGCATGTACCAGATGGTGTATCCGCTGTATTGTCTGTTGCTGACCGTATCGGCGACGGGCATACCGTCGGGACTGGCGCGGATGGTGGCGGCGGCGGAGGCGGGCGGCGATTTCAGAAGGAGCCGCGCGATCTTGCGCACGTCGTTGGCGGTATTTTCCGCGATCGGCTTTGCGGGGAGCGCCGCAATGGTTTTGCTTGCGCCGCTCATGGGCATGGCGCAGCGAGAGCCGGGTACGGTTTGGGGGTATCGCGCGCTGGCGCCCGGCGTTTTTTTCGTGTCGGTCTTGTCCTGTTTTCGCGGCTGGTTTCAGGGCAAGAGCAATTTTGTGCCGACGGCGCTCTCGGAGATCTGCGAGCAGGCGGTCAAAGTTGCGCTGGGGCTCTGGCTGGTAAACGTCTATAAGAGCGACGTTCGACTCGCGGTGACCGCCGCGCTGTTTGCGGTGACGGCGAGCGAGTCGGCCGCCTGCCTGCTGATGGGACTTTTTGCCAAAAACACGCAACACGTTCGTCCGCTTTTTCGCGACAGATTGCCGCGGGTACGCATCCGATCGCTGTTGCGCATCACCGTTCCCGTTACGGTAGCGGCGGGATTGCTGCCTCTTTCGGGGATTGCGGACAGCATTCTGATCGTGCGCATGATCGGGCGGTATGCGGACAACGCGACGGCGCTGTACGGATTGTTTGCGGGCGGCGCCGTAACGCTGGTGAATTTGCCGGTGTCGGTGTGTTACGGGATCGCGGCGGCGATCATTCCTGCGGTATC
>CALVYJ010000112.1 GCA_944372075.1 uncultured Clostridia bacterium
TCGTGCGAGCGGCGCAGGACAACAATTTCCGCTCTCAGCGAATTTGTCTTTTTCGCGCCGCGACGCTTTGCCGAGGGGACCCCGCTTGCGGGGTTTCGGCAATATGTATCCTCTTCCCACCACAACAATTCTTACCCAAATTACCCGCGATAACTTTTTTGTTTTTATTGGATTTACCTTTTTCTTTTTTACTGCGCAAAAGGCGGTGCTCTGTTCGGCACCGCCTTTTGCGTTTTTATAAAATTTGGCATTCGCTCGGTTTACTTTTGTCCTTTACCGCCTTTGTTTCGGCAACCCATTCTTTCAGCCTTCTTTCGTTTTTGCCTACAACACGAACTTATAGTTCAACCTGCCATACGGCGCGCTGTCACCCTGCGTATATAATAACATTGTGTCTGCCGAAAAATCCACATTATCCGTTGCTTTCAGCTCAAAAGAACTTGCGCCGCCCAGTACGCTTTTCGGAATGCAAAACTGAATATATTTACCATTCACGACGATCCGCGCCTCGCCCGCTGTCTGCGCATCCGTACCCAGCTTCTCTACCGCAGCACTGTTTTGCGTGCGGCTGCGATTGATCACATAATCATATCCTGCCGTGCATTTATCCGTTTTCAGCCATACGTTCATCCAATTTTGATCCGATGCAGGCGTAATGTCCTCGTCCGCCGTCAGCAATACGTACAGATTTTCCGCATCCTGCGCGACCCGTATTTCCGTTATGTCGTTGCGCTTGCTGTCGTTTATATAAACGTCGCTGCCGTCGCTGTTGATAAAGCTGCGAGACTTTTGCCCGGCAAAATCCGCAACGCCCGACATTACGCCGTTCCAGGCCTCCGAAATTTCCGAATCTGAAAGTTCCGCCGCCTGTACCGAAATCCCTTCGCCTTCTTCGCCGCGGAACAGGCGCATATTGCGAATCATCTGCATATAGTAATTGTCGCCGTAAAAACCGTTGATCGGTTCAATGTCCCGTGAAAATTCCGGCGTGGCACAATCGAAAAACACAACCGTGTTCCCGACTCCTTCCACTTCCGTTGCCAATTTCAGCGCCGACCATTCGTTCCACTCCGTCATGATAACGATACGCGCGTCCGATGCCATTGCCACATCCCACTGTTCCTGAAAATTAGCGCCCTCGGCAACGCGCTCTTTGCTGTTTTTATCTTCGGTCGTGTAACCCCTGCCCCAATTTTTATTATAATAATCGATACTGTTGGGACTGTTTTCGTACTGTACCGAATCGCTCATATGCATTCCCGCATTCTGCGCCACGGAAACGCTGATCACACCGTTATGTACGGGCTGCGGACGCGTAAACTCGATCCAGGGAAGCCCGTTGTCTTTGAACGGTTCGTTCGGCCACTGACTTGCCCGAATATAAAACGTCTCGCGCACCGCTTTCGGTAAATAAACCATTTCGTCCGTACGCATCGTGATCCACGGTTTCCCGTCCGGATTGCGCCCTTCGTCCGCATCGCAAAACCACAATTCTTTATAGCGGCTGTCCTTATACAGAAAATCGTACAGCTGCTGCACGCGCTCGTTGGAATTTGTATTCGTCATGAACATGATTTTCGGAACTTTGTATCCCGCAAGACGGTATTTTTCGAGGATTTCCAACAATACGGAAAGCGGCTTCGTGTAAATATTGTTGTTGGTGGCATCAACGGCAAGAAAATCCATTCCCGCCGCTATAAACATCTGCACATGTCGCTCCACTACCCAATAATCCTGCATATTATAATAGCCGAAAAGAGGTTCCGCGTAAAAATGCATTTTTAAGAAAGGCGACCCGGATCCCGAATATATTTCGGTAAAATCCATCTTTGACATGTCGTAAATGCCGTCAAAATACGGTTCGCCCGCATCCGAATAATCGTTTCCCAGCCAAAGAAGATAAAAAATCCCGACCAGTTTTCCGTTCGTCTCTCCCGCAGGCATGATCTCCCTGCCCAAAGCATCCGTTCCGCAAAGCGCTTCACGAACATTATCGCGTTCCGTCAGCGGTTGAATGGCTGTCTTTTCCGTCATAGTATTATCCTCTTCTTCCTTTTTCTGCACAGGCTGGCATGCGGCGCAAAGCACCAGAATACACCCGCTCAAAAGCAAACAAATCCATCGTTTTATCAATTTCTTATACCTTCCATTTATAGCTCAAACGCCCGATGGGTGCGCTGTCTCCGCTCACATAGTAATCCATAATATCTTCCGGATGCGTGACGTGATCGGTTACTTTCAGGTTCAGCGTGAACGTATCGCCCAAGCCGAGCAACGCTTTCGGGATCGCGATCTGCAGATAATTTCCGTTCACCGAATAATCCGCTTGCCCGATCGATTCAAACGCGTATCCGCCGATACTCCTTTCCACCGAAGTCTTTTCGTCGCCCGGAGTACGGTTGATCACGTACTGAAAACCCTCAAACGATTCGCCCTCGGCGCCTTCCACACCCAGCATCACATTCATCCAAGAAAGATCGCCATCCTCGTGTTCGGTGATCTCTTCAGCCGTCGATACCAGGATATACAGATTGTTCTCATCATACGTTAAACGGATTTCGGAAATATCGTTACGAGCGGAATTGTCGGTATACCTATTCATTCCGGCGGCATCCTCAAAGTCGCGCACCACCGCATCCCCCACAAAATCGCGGAATGAGGTCTGTACGCTCTCCCATTGTTTGACCGATCCGTTGACATCGATCGTCAACTTCTGGCCGCCGACCGCTTCGCCTTCCCCCGTTCCCTTGTAAGCGCGGATGTTTTGGATCATCTGCAAATAATAATTATCGCCGTACCCGCCTTTCATCGGCTCGATATCGCGCGAAAACTCTTCGTTGATGGTATCTACAAAGAACACGCGGCGATCGGGAATATTCAGGCGGGAAGGCACGCCCGTCGTAACCGTTATATCTTCATAAAACTTGACGGCGATCCATTCGTTCCAGCCCGTAACAAACACGGTGGAAGGATCTTCACGCAGCGCGTTATTCCATTGTTCCT
>CALVYJ010000113.1 GCA_944372075.1 uncultured Clostridia bacterium
TTTTACATTACCAATCTCCACAAGATTTGTTTCAAGAAAATCTTATAAAGTGTTGCGCTTAGTTTGACAATTCATCTGACGGAACGGAGAACGCTCCGAGTTTGATCATGCGCCTAAAGGGAGTTTGATTTTTGGGCAAACGTTTACGGCGGCCGTTTCAGAATCGAATGCGGTTGTAAAAATTTCGGATCGTTTGAGACGTATGGCGATAAAAAGTATTGATTTTGGCGGCGCGATAAATTTCAGGCAGACAGAAGCTGTTTGGCGCGGAGGCAAGAGAATGCAAATTTTCTGCGGCAAGCGAAAAAGGCGTCGTTGCAGCGACGTTTATGGCGGCGATCCGACGGAGAATTTACATAAAAAAGCGGCAAATACATTTACAAAACGGAAAAGTATGGTATAATAGGAGAAAGGTATTTATGGAGAAACGCTGGTATTTATGGACAAGAAAATGAAAAAGCTGTCGCGTACGGCGATCATAATGGCAGTAGTTGCCGTTTTGATGGTATTTACCACCTGTATTTTGTTTCCGATGCTGCTGTTTCGGTCATGCGAAGGAAATATTCGGCAAAACGAGCAGGAAAGGGAGCGGTTGCAGGAGATGATCGGGCCGGAAGGCATCGACGCAAAGTTTGCGGCGGTGACCGAAAACGAGATCCGCACGACGAGCGACGGCATATACGGCAAGGAAGAGCTGATGTATTATACGAACAAATATGCGCAAGAGTATTTGGGCGGACAATCGGCGTATCAAGTTTTGACGATCGATACCAACGTTCTCTACGAAGGCGGCATAGTGTTTGTGGCGGTGTTGGCGGATTTTGACGGATATATATTTTATTTTTATCCGGGTCAAGATTCGCTTGGCGTATTGGATTGCATTCCTCTTGTGGGCAGCAAATTTGCGATCGTCGCCAAGCAAAGTTCTGTATTTTTCTATTGCACGAGTCAATCGGTGGGTTTGTACGATTTTGTATCGCATACGGAAGTGGATAGGTATGATACGGCAAGCGGCTCGATGAAGGTGGCGGAAGAAGGAGTTGTCTGTTGTTCGGAGGAGAAAGACGGGCAGTCGTCCCATCGGTTTTTCTGGATGCAAAGCGGAAGGATCTCGACGTACGAAGCGGTCGGATACGACAGGTTTTTATATGTGCGAGACAGCGTTGCGGTATTTGATGACAAGCATACCGTTACGGGTGTTAAGTTGCGTACGGGTCGCGTATTGTCGCAAGAAGAGAGCGCACTGCTGGAGCGGTATCGTCCGTTGGGTATGCAGTATGATATCGATGAACAGGCAGAGACCTTTACGCTCAAAGATCAGAACGGTCAGACGATCGAACTGGACGAGGCGTGGTTGAAAGAACGCAGCGCGATGCTCAAGGAGATCGTCGCCATGGGGAGCGTTCCGTCCGTTTCGGTACGAGACGCGGCAGAAATGCCAAACGGCGAACTCTATTTGAGAATACGCGTTAAATTCCGTTCGATCGTATGGATGGAGGCAGTGGCGCAATACGACCTGTTGTTTGCATGGGAAGGCGCACAGTTGACCTACGCGGGGCATTTGGGCATCGACACGGCGTTGGAGAGGATAAAAGTATTTTAGCAACCGGAAATCGAAAATCCGACTGAAAATCAAAAAGATCTGAAGAATTTGTCGGCAGATCTTGGATACGGAGGGGAAAAAAAGAGAGCATGGACGAACTGGAGATCATGCGGGCGCGGCACAGTGTGCGGGCGTTTGAAAAAAGGCCGATCGAGGCGATTGCGGCGGAGCGGTTAAAAAGCGAGATAGAGGCATGTAATGCGGCGGGCGATTTGAAGATCCGACTCGTGATGGGCGACGTCGACGCGTTCGACAGTTTTTTGGCGCATTACGGAAAATTTTTGAACGTTGCGAATTATATTGCGCTGATCGGGGAACGATCTTCCGATCTTGAACAGCGTTGCGGCTATTATGGGGAGCGGCTCGTATTGACGGCGCAGGCGCTCGGATTAAATACTTGTTGGGTAGCGGTGTCGTTTGCCAAGGGCAGGACGCGGAAGAAGCTGAACCTGCAAAGGGGAGAAAAGCTGACGTGTGTGATCGCGTTGGGATACGGGAAGGAACCGGGGAAAGCGCATAAGAGCAAAGCGGCGGAAAAGGTGAGCCGCGCGGAAAATCCTCCCGAATGGTTTTGTCGGGGCGTGGAAGCGGCGTTGCTTGCACCCACGGCGATCAACCAGCAGAGATTTCGGATCGAGTTAGTCGGGGAAAAGGGGGTTCGTCTGCGGCAGACGGGCGGCGTTTGCCGAGGTTTAGACTTTGGAATCGTCAAATATCATTTTGAAAAGGGCGCGGGCGCAGAGAATTTTGAGTGGGTCTTATAAGTAAAATTGCCGAACGGGCATATTTTGCGCGCACAAAGAAAACCGCCTCGCAACGATTGACAGCGACGCGGTTTTCCGATACAATATTGACAAGATTTTACAAAAAATGTTCATAGTTCAGAGGACTGTTGCGATTTTGCGTACAGCCGATATTTCCGAGGCGTCATGCCGAACGTCTGCAAAAAAATGCGGTGGAAGTGGCTGTTGTTTTCATAACCGATCGTCTGAATGATCTCGCACACGGAAAGGTCGGTGGTGCGCAGCATTCGTTCGGCGGCTTTTAGCCGCTGGTCGGCGAGCAATTCGCGGAAGGGCTTTTTGAAGAGTTCATGGACCCTGCGCGAAAGGTACTCGGCGCTGTAGCCGGATCGTTCGGCGAGTTCGCCGAGCGTTGCGGCAGGATAGTTATTGGAGAGATAGTCGACGACCGTTCGGCGCAGCTGTGCGTCGGGCGAATAGGCGCGCTTGCCTCCGGCGAGCAGATCCTCGTATTCAGCCAAGTAG
>CALVYJ010000114.1 GCA_944372075.1 uncultured Clostridia bacterium
CTGCCTTCGCGCACTACCTTTGAACAGATCGGCGTTTGCTCGGGACTGTCTCTGCGCATGACGCGATACGCCCTGTCGCATTTGTTCGACATTAACAAGACTTCCTCTCTCCCCTTGTTCCTTCTTTGCAAAATATCCATGTCTTTGTCCTCCCTGCTGTTTTTACACCTTCAGTATATACCAATATACTTGACAAATATTGTCATATATTCTAAAATAATTTCAAAAAATTCTAAAAATTTTTGAGGGGTACGTCATGAAATTTCAAGTAATGCTGCACATTCTGTTTCGGCTGCTCAAGGTACGCAAAGTCAGCGCGCGCGCCCTGGCGCAGGAAAACGGCGTTTCGGAGCGCAGCATCTATCGGTACGTGGAAGAATTGATCGTTGCGGGGGTACCTTTGGATATTATACGCGGCAGATCGGGAGGAATATGCCTGCCGGACACATATCGTTTGCCGGAAAATTTTTTCTCGGCGGAGGAACTGACCGCAACCTTCAACGCTCTGAACGCGCTCTATGAACAGCTCCCTTCCGAAGCGGTCAAGTCGGCGCTGGATAAACTTGCCATGCAACAAAAAACTTCGCGCAGGAATCTGACCGTTTCGGGTTACATTTTGGTCGACAGCGGCACCTGGGGCGACGCCTATGACTTTTCCGACAAACTGCAGGTTTTGGAGGATGCCGCCGAACAATGCGCCTGCCTGGATATGCTGTACATCGACCGATCGGGAAATCAGACCCACCGCATCGTGGAGCCGCATCTTTTGATCTACAAACAAAATATCTGGTATGTCTACGCCTGGTGCCATACGCGCGAAAACTTCCGACTGTTTCGAGTGGGACGGATCCGCAGCGCGCGCAATACCGGCGAGCATTTCGTACGCCGCGAATTCGATAAGCAGAATCTGCCCTTGCAGTTTCATTTTGAAAACGCGCAGCTGACCGACGTCAAACTTCAAATCTCGCAAAAGGCTTTGCCCGACGTGGAAGAATGGCTCGGAATTGATTGCATCCGTCAGGAGGGCGAAACGCTGTTTGCGGAGGCTAC
This sequence comes from uncultured Clostridia bacterium, assembly GCA_944372075.1. GTDB lineage: Bacteria > Bacillota > Clostridia > Christensenellales > Borkfalkiaceae > Borkfalkia. The sequence continues at coordinate 1,051 of CALVYJ010000114.1, forward strand.
GCTGCCTTCCGGAGACATTCTTATCTCGAAACTGCTCGCCTTCGGAGAAGATATCCGCGTGCTCGCGCCGCAATCGGTCGCCCGCGCCTTGAAAGAACGCGCCCAACGATTGGCCTCCTGTTACGCCGATCAGTAAACGGAACGCGCGTTCCTCCGTATCGGTGCGCGCACATTCTTTTGCTTCGCGGCATATCGTGGCATTGAACCGTACCCGTCGCCGCCGTAAATCCGATCGCGTTCTGCCATCCTTTTCCCATACCGAATCAGGAAAAATATTTCAGCCGCGGCAATTCAAAATTCTTTGACATTTACCGCGAGTTATGGTACAATGTCCCTGCGTAATAGAGGAGCGGGCGAGCATCAGTATTTCTGCGCATTGATTGCGGAACGGCAGAAAAAAAGGGCATCCCCGCCGAAGCGCAGAACGATCGCCGCATATCGCCTGCCGCTGGGCGCAAGGGAGAATACCTTTGCGACTGTCACCGACGTGGAGAACTATTCGCCCGAACATCCTTTTTTTGCCAAACGTATGAGGCTTTCCGGACGATCATGCCTAATTTTCTCCTTGCGGTGCTGTTTGCGCCGCTATTTTTTTGCGTATTTCACGATCGAATTTTTTACAGGAGCTTTTTTATGAAAAACTATAACGTCGCCATCATCGGCGCCACCGGTATGGTCGGGCAAAGATTTTGCCTGCTGTTGGAAAACCACCCTTGGTTTCATGTCGTAGCACTCGCGGCTTCGCCCGCTTCGGCCGGAAAAACCTATCGCGACGCCGTTGCAGGCAGATGGGCTATGTCCTCCCCCATCCCCGCCAAATTCCAAGACATGATCGTCTTGGACGCCGAAAAAGATATTCAAACGATCGCAGGCATGGTCGATTTCGTGTTCTGCGCCGTCAATATGAAAAAGGACGAAATCAAAGCGCTGGAAGAGGCTTACGCCAAGGCCGAAGTGCCCGTCATTTCCAATAACTCCGCGCATCGCTTTACTCCGGACGTTCCCATGATCATCCCGGAAATCAACCCCGATCACGCCCGGATCATCCTCGCGCAGAGAAAACGCCTGGGAACAAAACGCGGGTTCATCGCCGTTAAAAGCAACTGCTCGCTGCAAAGCTATGTTCCCGCCCTGCATCCGCTCATGAAATACGGCATCAAACAGGTCGCCGTAACCACCTACCAGGCCATCAGCGGCGCGGGAAAAACGTTTGACCGTATGCCGGAGATCATCGACAACGTCATTCCCTTTATCGGCGGCGAAGAGGAAAAATCCGAGCGCGAACCTCTCAAAATCTGGGGTAAAATCGAACAGGACGCCATCGTCAATGCGTCCGGTCCCAAAATCACCGCGCAGTGCCTGCGCGTACCCGTTTCCGACGGTCATACCGCCGCCGTGTTCGTTTCGTTTGAACATACGCCCTCCAAAGAACAGATCTTGCAGGATTGGGCTTCCTTCTCCGGCGTGCCGCAGACTAAAAACCTGCCCTCCGCACCCAAACAGTTCCTCCATTATTTCACCGAGGATAACCGCCCGCAGGCAAAGCTCGATCGCATGCTCGAAAACGGCATGGCTGTCTCGTTGGGCAGATTGCGCGAGGATATCGTGTTCGATTATAAGTTCGTTTGCCTCTCGCACAACACCCTCCGCGGCGCCGCCGGCGGAGCCGTGCTGATGGCGGAATTGCTGTGCGCGGAAAATTACATCGACTGATCCGCGCCGCCCTCGCAGCGTCCGCCGCGCAAATCGCGCGCCGCCGCGCCGGCATTCATGCCGCCGCTTA
>CALVYJ010000115.1 GCA_944372075.1 uncultured Clostridia bacterium
CTGTTCCGCGGATTTCGCACCTTTGCCGCAATGCGGCTCTCCTTATTCGATCCGCGGATTTCGCACCTTTGCCGCAATGCGGCTCTCCTTATTCGATCCGCGGATTTTTGCTAAAACAGAGGGGCGAAACGAAAAGCGCCTATCGTTTTTCGTTTCGCCCCTCTGTTTTCTTTCGTAAAAAATCGCCCGAACGAGGACCGATCGCCCGAAGCCTGTCCGGCATACGATCCGACCGGGCGTTTCTCCGCGGAATCCGCCGCAAAGTTTTCGCACCTCCGACGTTTGGCGGCGTCAAAAGGCGAGCGTCGAAAACCGCTTCGGCGTTTGCGGCATTGCTTTTTCGAAACGCCGCCGAAGGCAAAGCGAGCGCCACGCCGCCCGCGCCAAAGGGCCGATCCGCCGTGCGCAAAACTTTTTCGGATAAATTTTTTGACAAATATCTGCATATGCTTTATACTATTGAAAAGGAGACAGCCATGTTTATCGATATTTATTTTGTATATTTGCTATCCGGCTTGATTTTGCTGCCCTGCATGATATTATCCATATGGGCGAGCGCAAAGGTGCATACGACCTTTAACAAATACAGCCAAATGCCCACTTCTTCCAACTGGAGCGGCAGCGATACGGCGCGCATGCTGTTGGAACGGAACAACGCGTACGGGATCGAGGTCGTGCGCGGCAAGGGAAAATTGACCGATCATTTCAATCCCAAGACGATGACCGTATCTCTGTCGCAGAGCACCTACGACTCCACTTCTGTGGCGGCCGTAGCCGTCAGCGCGCACGAGATCGGGCATGTAGTCCAGCGCGAAGAGGGATACGCCTTCTATCGGCTTCGCACGGCGCTCGTACCCATCACCAACGTCGGGACGATGCTCGCCTTTCCCCTGGTGATCGTGGGAGTTCTGCTCACATGGATCGCCGCGCTGACCGAAGTCGGAAACATCATCGTATTTATCGGCGTATGCCTGTACGGGCTTTCGACCCTCTTTTCGCTGATCACCCTTCCGGTCGAATTGAACGCCTCGGCGCGCGCGAAGCGCATGCTGGCGGAGACGGGCGTGCTGGTGAGCGATGAGGAAAAACGCGCCGCTTCCAAGGTGCTTTCCGCCGCTGCCATGACCTATGTCGCCGCACTGCTCACCTCCCTGCTGCTCTTCTTCCGCTTCCTGCTCTACGTACTCGTATTGACCGGCGGCCGAAAAAGGCGTTGAATGCGCCTGCCGCGCGTGGATGTTGCAGGCGAATGTTGCATTGCGCCGCGCGCCCGCGTTTCCGTTCTGATCGCGCTTTCCAACCCTCTTTATCGGCCCGTTTGAGCGGTCGATAAAAAAACGACCGCTCAAACGGGCGAACCGCAAAAGAGCGATCTCAAACAAACGCGCTTCGAAAAAAGCGATTTGTACGACATCGATAAAGGGCGCGTGCCGATCGGCACGCGCCCTTTTGCTGCTTAATATTTTGTTACGCGGATCTCTTCGATGACGACCTTTACGATCGGCACGCTGAAGGATGCTTCGTACGCCCCCCCGTCTACGTAGGGATCTTCGATCGTGACGTCCTTCGCTTCGGTGAAGGAATCCAGCTCGTTGTCCGTCAGATAGTCGCTGATCGCCTGCGAGAGATCGTTGAGCGCCGTCGTGGACTCTTCGTCCGTCAACTCGCCGAACGCACAGAAATTGCTGTCCGCCGCGGCAGTGCTTCCCGTATAGATGTAGAACATGCTCGTCACGCTGTTCTTGTAATATTCGCTGCTGCCGTATTTGTCGGTGCCGCTCTGCTTATACGTAACGATCTGCTTTTCCGTGCTGGGAACATAGCTGTACGTACCCAATACGCCCAATTTGTTCGTCAGACCCGTCCCGTTCTTGATGCTGAATCCGTTTTTGCTCGTCTCGCCGTGCAGACGGTTGGTCGCACTCTCGCGCGCCGAATCGCTCCAGACCGTGGGCGTGATCACCTTGATCGTTCCGTCCGCTCCGATCGTAGCGCCGTCGTAATCCAGCTGGGTAAGATCGTCCAGCTCGTCCGATCCTTCCATGTCTGCATAGGTATAGCCGCCGCCGACCATCCGATCGCTCCGATAATCGTGAATGACCGTGTTGTCGAAAAAGTCCGCATCGATCAGAGCCATGTAATGATCGACCGTCTGCCGATAATAATCGCGGTACAACTTATAATTGAGAGTATATTCCTCCCCGTTAAACGAAATGCGGACGCTGATTTCCGGGAAACTGCTCTCGCAGGCGGTGAACATAAGCGCACAGCCCGTCAGCACGACCACAGAAATCGCTACGGCAAACAGCCGCACGAGTTTTCCGCCCAATGTCTTTATCATATTGCCTCCTGAAACGCGGCTGACTCATTCCCCATGCGCCCTGCCGCTTGATAATCGCTACTGCTTTATTTTACCTGTTATTTCGAAAATCGTCAAGTACTTTTGCATATTTACGTAAATTTCGCCCAGATTTCCGCATTTTTCATCTCGTTTGCACACAATCCCGACAATCGCCGCCCCGCGCATCCCTTCCCTTCGCTTGCTTCGCGCCGCGCAAAAGAACGCTCGCGGATCCTTTCCCCTCGCTCGCCGCACCGAACGTCCGACGGCGTACAATCTTTCAGACCGCCGCAGCCTCCTCGCTTCTCCCTCCCGCGCATCGGATATCCTCTGTTCCCTTCGTCCCCTGCTTCGCCGCGCGACGGCATGCCGCGCCGACGCGAAGAATGTACAGGCGACGGGCATACGGCATCATGATTTTGCCGACGTCCTAGATGTGGGCGCGCAAAGTGCGGATGCGAG
>CALVYJ010000116.1 GCA_944372075.1 uncultured Clostridia bacterium
ATGAGCCCGGTACAATACCGAACTCATTGCCAAATGATTTAATTAAATTTTTGTCCAAACTTTGGGGTTCACTTCATTCGCGCGGCTCTTGGAAATTTGTTTTCCCGCCGCGCCGCGCTTTGCCCGCCCTGCAACGCACAAAACCGTTTGCCAAAAGAGAGCCGCCTTTCGCGCGGCTCTTGGAAATTCGCTTTTCTAAATTTTATGCAAAACGGACGGCGTCTCGCAGAAATTGCGAGACGCCGTCCGTTTTTTTGCTCCGCATCGCGGCGGCGGACAGAGTGCCGTTGCACTCTGTCCGCCGCATAAGTCGCAAATGTTACCGTTGTTTTGCTTGCCGAATCGTAAAATTTACCGCCCGTTTGACCGATCGTCGCCCGCAATTTTGCGCGGCCGACCGCCGCCTCGCGCGATCGAGATCAGTAATTCCACGCGATCGAGATCGGCTATTTCGCGCGATCGCCGCCTGTTGTCCCGTACGATCGCATATTTTAGAAGAGGCTCCGCAACGCGGCCGTCTCCTGCGCGCCGCCTTGATCCACCACGAACTTGACGGGGTTATTTTCATACAGAGAGCCGAGGAAGGTGCCGTCGATCTTTGCGAGGATATTCTGCACGAAGGCGGTATCTTCCGCGACGCGGAAGACGGCGAGCACGAGGAGCGTCAAAAGGAACACCGCAGCCACGGTCAAGACCATGCCCAAGACCTTATTGACGATGCGCATGGGCAGAACGTCGACCTCGAAGATGCCGGCGATACACTTCACGACGAGGATGCGCAAGAGCTGCACGACAAAAAACAGAACGACGTAATACAGAACGTTTGCTAGATGGATGACCTGAAGAAATCCCCAGGCCTCCCCGAGTTTTGCGTCCAGCATGCCGATCCATTCGGAGACGGCGGGAATGCCCGCGATCATGCCGCCGAACGTGAAGCAAACAAAGACGGAGATGATAACTCCGAAGAGCCCCCTCGTAAAGAAGCGGAGCGTTTTTCCGAAACCGAACAAAAGTCCGAGCAAAGCAAGGACGATCGCAACGATCGCGGTCACTGCGTTTACCATGAATATCCTCCTCCATCCGAAACAGTACAAGCCCATCCCCTTTTGTTGACCGGCAACGGAAGCGCGCCGCCCGAAGAGAGGGGCGCTTTGCGGCATCGGAGCGGGTTTATACGGCTCTCGAACGGTATTGCCCAAAAGCCGCCGACGTATACCTTATGCTTAAAATCCATACAGATCTTTGGAGCCGAATTCCGGCTCGCAGGTCAAATTGACGCCCAATTTGCGCATGATGGACAGATCGGTCTCCGGCAAAATACAGGAAGAATGCGCATCCGTGCCGCGCAGTTTGACCAGCATATCCATCGCCTTTTCGGCGATCGGATTGGTCGCCGCGCAGATGGACAGAGCCGTCAGCACGTCTCCCAGCGACAATTTGACCTTGTCTTCGCGCAAAACGTCCTTCTTTAATTGAATGATCGGCGCCAACACGACGGGCGAAAGCAACAACATTTCGTCCGCGATATGCGAGAGCGTCTTGACTGCGTTCAGAACGGCGCTCGAACAGGCCGTCATCAGCTGGGTAGATTTGCCGGTCACGACCGTTTTGTCCTCCAGCTCGATCGCGACCGCAGCGCTGCCGCACGCCTCGGCACGATCCAGCGCGCAGCGCGCCACCCTGCGCTCGGACAACTCGATCTTGTTCTCGTTCATCAACAGACGGATGCGCTCCACCGCTTCCGCTCCGACATTTCCCGTCTTATAGTCGCATTCCGTCTTATAATAGCGCCGCAAGATCTCCTGCCGCGCCGCAACGCGGCACGCTTCGTCGTTCACGATGCCGAATCCCGCCGTGTTGACGCCCATATCCGTCGGAGATTTGTAGATCCCTTCATCCCCCGTGATCTTTGCCAAAATCGATTTGACGATCGGAAAACACTCGATGTCTCGATTGTAATTGACCGTCGTTTCCCCGTACGCCTCCAGATGATATGGGTCGATCATGTTGATATCGCCAAGGTCTGCCGTAGCCGCCTCGTATGCCACGTTCACCGGATGCCGCAACGGCAGATTCCAGATGGGAAAGGTCTCAAATTTCGCATACCCCGCCCGCACGCCGCGCTTATATTCATGATACAGCTGCGACAGACAGGTTGCCAGCTTTCCGCTCCCCGGCCCGGGCGCCGTAACGACTACCAGCGGTTTGCTCGTCTCGATATACGGGTTCGCGCCGTACCCTTCGTCCGATACGATCACGTCCACTTGCGTCGGATATCCCTTCGTCTTGTGGTGAATGTACGTCTTTAACCCGTGATTCTTCAATTTGTTGATAAATTTATCCGCCGCAGGCTGACCCAGATACTGCGTGACAACGACGCTGTTCATGTTCAGACCGAGTCCGCGCATCTTGTCGATCAGCCGCAATACGTCCGTCCCGTACGGGATCCCGAAATCCGCACGGATCTTGTTCCGCTCCAGATCCGCCGCGCTGATCACAAAGATGATCTCCGACTGATCCTTCAGCTTCATCAGAATCCGACACTTCGCATCCGACTCAAACCCGGGCAGTACCCGACACGCGTGCATGTCGTCAAACAGCTTTCCCCCGAACTCCAAATACAGCTTATTGTCAAACTTTTGTATTCTCTCTAAAATCTTTTCACTCTGCAACCGTATGTATAGGTCGTTGTCAAAGCCC
>CALVYJ010000117.1 GCA_944372075.1 uncultured Clostridia bacterium
AGACATCGCCGCCGCCGTCTTCGCCAAAAAATCGGGAGATATCCGATCGATCAAAAACAACAACACGATATCCGCCGAAAATTGCGCGGCGAATCCCGCCGCCGTCAGCATCCCCAGTTGAAAATATGTAAAACCGTATAATCGCAAAAACGGCACAAACAAAAGCGCCGTCACGTTTGTGATGATTGCTTGATTGACCACACCGGCATGACAGACGCGGGCGGTTCGCACATTGAGTTTCTTTTGCATTTCGCATTTCCGTCCATCGTAAAGAATATCCTTTATATTCTATGCGACAACCGTACCTGCAAGTGCATTTTCTCGAGCGAATGCCCGCAACCGCTTGACGACAATTAAAAAAAATGCTACCATGAACGTATGAATATGACCATCGAACAGGTGCTCGCCGCGCATGAATTTTTTGCCATCGGCGAGCAGAATCCGAAAATCAAACAAATCAAAGGCGTGCTTTCCAATACCAAGCCGAACCCCAACAAACTTTTCGTTGCGGAGGGGATCTGGTTGCTTTCCCTGTGCGAAAAATTCCATACCCCCATCGAAAGCCTTATCCTCTGCCCCGAATACATACATACTTCGCAGGCAGCCTCCCTCGCCGATAGCCTCGCCCTGCGCGCCGGCACACGCTTTACCGTTTCCGCAAAAACATATGATAAAATTTCCGAACGCGGTCAGCCGGACGGCCTGATGGCGCTGGCACAATTGCCCAGCCATGATCTGGCCTCCTTTCACCCCGCCGACGACGCCGTACTCCTAGTTTTGGACGGCGTGGAAATTCCGGGCAACATCGGCACCATGCTCCGCATGGCCGACGGCGCAGGCATCGACGGCGTCTTTCTCTGCAACCGCAAGGCTCGCCTGACGCACCCCAAACTCATCAAAGGGAGTCAAGGCGCCGTTTTATCCGTGCCTCTGTTCGAATTCGAAAGCGTCGCCGCCTGCCGCTCCTGGTTGGATCAAAACGGCTTTACCGTCTACCTAGCCGACACGCGCGCCGATCTGTTCTATTACGACGAACCCTTCGGCAAAAAGACCGCGCTGGTCATGGGCAGCGAACGCTACGGCATCTCCCGCGAATGGTACGACACCGCCTGCCAAATGATCGCCATCCCCATGGAGGGAAGCTGCGATTCGCTCAACGTAGGCGTCGCCGCCACCGTCCTCGCATACGAAGCCGTCAAAAAAAATAAATTTTTACCCAATCATATCCGGCCGCATCCTTAAGCGATCTTCCCTTCTCTCGGAGCGGCTTTTTTGTCCGCCGAAAGCACAAAAACGGCAGGGATGCCCTTCCCTGCCGCAAAATTTGACGCATGTTGTATTTGTCCGATTGCCAACATTTGTCTAAAAAACGCCGCGCAACATTCCTGAAACGCACCCCAATGTTAGACGATAGTATGGAGTTGCATGTCCTTTCTTTGCGCGGCATTCTTTTCTATTTTTGACGGTACTACCGAACGCTGTTCCTTGTAAGAATCCGCAGCCGTTCGGCTCGCCCTGCAAAAATGCAGTCTGCAGCAGAGAATTTTCCGATGCAAGACCGCTTTTCTTTTTTTCTCAACAATGCGGCGCCTGCGCATGATCTTGCGCAGGCGCCGCATTGTTCCTCATTTACGCATAAAAAACGTGCTACGTCTGTCGCTTTTTAGTCCTTCGGACGATAGCGCGAAAGAAAATCGTATCGCTTTCCGTTCGACACATACTCGATCATCGTGTCGACGTGCACATTGTAGGAACTTCGGAAAATATTGATATCCACGTTTTCGTACTCCTGCTTGAGCGACGCGATCAGACGCTTTACGCGCAGGCGCTTGGAATCCTCCTCGTTCGTTGCGCAATGCTCCGTAAATTTACAGGCGCAGCGCAAAAACTGCAACTTCGCCGCGTTTTTCCAGCGAAGTATATCCTCTTCGTGAACATAATAGAGCGGACGGATCAACTGCATCTGTTTGTGGTTTGTGCTCCACAATTTCGGCGGCATGCTCTGTATCTGTCCGCCGTACAGCATTCCCATCAGGATGGTCTCTATGACGTCGTCAAAGTGATGCCCCAGCGCAATTTTATTGCAACCGAGCCGATTCGCTTCCTCATACAAATACCCGCGGCGCATCCGCGCGCACAGATAACAGGGATTTTTTTGCACGTCGAATACGGCGTCAAAGATCTCGGTCTCAAAAAAATGGACGGGGATCGAAAGAAGCGAGGCGTTGGATTCGATCAGCGCGCGATTTTGCGGCGCATATCCCGGATCCATTACGATAAACTTCAGATCAAACGACCTTTCGCCGTGACGCTGCAATTCCTGCATGCATTTTGCCAAAAGCATGGAATCTTTCCCGCCCGAAATACATACCGCGATCCGATCGCCCTCCTCTACGAGCTCGTACTCCTTTACCGCCTTGATAAATTTGCTCCAGATCTGCTTTCGATAGGTCGTAATGATGCTGCGCTCGATTTGCTGACAACGTTCCATCTTCATTTCCCGAAGGGCATGGCTTTGATCTTGACGCCCGTGCGCGCTTGCCATACGCTAATTTTATCCGCCGTGCAGAGCGAAGGATCGACTTGCCCGCGCGAACAGGCAATCAGCCGCGCACCCGAACGGATCTGTTCGGCAATCTG
>CALVYJ010000118.1 GCA_944372075.1 uncultured Clostridia bacterium
TGTGCCTATCTATGCTTGCAACAGACAATATCCCCGCGATGATCGGAGGTGTTTTCCTCGGCTGTATCGGCATCGTGTCCTGCTGCTTTAATTATTTTCTCTATAAGCGGTTCGTCAATAAAAAAACCCGATCCTTGCTCTCCGTTATCGATCAGGCAGAAGAAAAACTCGCAAATATTCTTGAAAAAGGTAACGATCTTTTGAGTACAGAACAACTCTAATTCGATATAGACCGTCGGATTCGTTGCAGATAAAGGTCTTTAAGTATTATGAAACAATTTATATTTGCGCTTCTTAAAAAAATTCAATATCCGCAGCCGCTTTTCCTACTCTGCTTTTACGCCGCCTTCCCAATAACGGTAACCGGCACGATACTGCTTCTCGTGTTCACATCAAAACACTCCGCCATACATTATATCTTTTACCTTTTATCGGCTCTCGGGCTTGCTTACTTTGTCTATACGACCGTCTCGTTTCTCTTGCCTAAAATTAAAAACACCGCAATTTTCCTTCTGCAACGCTCCCCCTTTACCAATCATTTTCTCGAAAGTTACAGCTTTCGTACCCTCTTTTTCGCCCTCTTGAGTTTTTTTATCAATAGCGCCTATGCAGTGTTTCAGGCCGCTTTGGGGATCGCCATTCCTTCCGTTTGGAATCTCGCCATCGCTGCCTTCTATTTTGTGCTTATCGCATTGAAAGGCTGCGTTTTATTCTGCGAAAAAAAGTATAAATATACCTATGAAAAACAAATTAAAACATATCACGCTTGCGGCTATTTGTTTAATTTATTCACACTGGCCATTATCGGAATCCTTTTTCTGATCAACAAAGAGAATATGTATTATGCGTATTCTGAATATGCGCTTTATCTTATAGCCGCTTACACATTTTCTAAAATCATATCCACCATTATACAATTTTTTAAGGCGAAAAAACAGGATAGTCTCCTTATTCAAGCCATTCGAAATATTAATCTTGTCAGCGCACTTTATTCCGTCTTGGTCTTACAAGTATCTATGTATCAAGCGTTCGATCATACACAAAATCATCTTTTCAATCTCATTTCCGGCGCCATTATCGCTTGTTTCATTCTCCTGATTAGTCTGCATATGATTAGTAAATCGTGCAAATCAACCGCTAATACATTGCACCAATAAATTGCGCCTACCCGTTTTCGAACAAATACTTGAGGATCATCACCTTATATCCGCATCTAAAATTTAAGGATATGCTAAATTTTTTTATGAAAATGTTGGAATAAGATCCTTGTTATGCTATAATGAAGGCATCGTTTTATCAATCATTGTCCGATGCTTTTCAGTTTTATGAAATCATCTTGTTCTTCACAGCTTTTATTCGATCGCATCGCCACAATGGGGAGTTACTATGAAAAAAATCGTAATCACAGGCGCTTCCGGAGGCCTTGGTTTTGCCGCTTGCTCTTATTTTGCGAATCACGGTTATAAGGTTTTTGCTCTTGACCTGAAACCTAACACGTTTGATAATAATGTTACATTTATTAAAACAGACCTATGTGATCAGAATGAAATAAACCGCACATTCAATATCGTTCAAGCAGAAGGCAAAATTGATGTATTGTTAAATCTTGCAGGCATTTATATTATGGATGCTTTCTCTGAGATCGATGAAACCTTGCTAAAAAAAATAATCGACGTTAACCTGCTCGCCGCATGGCGTATCAACAAGACGTTTTTGCCGATAATTAAAAAGGACGGAAAAATTATTAACGTCACGAGCGAGCTCGACGGAGCAAAACCTCTACCCTTTAACGGCATATACACCATGACAAAAACTGCCCTCGGAAGTTACGCCGACTCTTTGTCCGCCGAACTTGCGTTGCTCAATATACACGCCATTAAAGTTCGCCCGGGTGCATTCGCTACGTCTCTGATCGATGATTCCTTTGGTTCTATGAACATCATGAAATCAAAAACAATATTGTTCGGATCGCAAGCCGAAAAATTTGACCGCATTATGCGAAAAATGAGCGGAAAAGCACACCCACCTAAACTGCTCGCATATAAACTTTTCAAAATTGCCGAGAATAAACATCCCAAATGTTGTTATACGATCAAAGCAGGCGTCTTACTGCGCCTTTACAGCTTTCTTCCAAAATCATTAGGAGACAGAATTATCGTAAAACTTCTGAATTCGTAAACAAATTTACGACGTATGGATACGATAGCTTCAAAACAACCTCAATCGCACGCTTGAACACAAAAAACCGACTTTAATCACGCTAAAATTATCTACAAGCATAGCATTGCAAGCCTGAAAATAAATTCGCCAGATATTGCACGGCCGGCGGCTTCACAAACCTCTATACTTATTATTCTCAATCCATCCGAAGGGTTTTTGACGCCAAACAACGCATGATTTGACACTAAATTTGACACTTTTTAGGCTGTTTTGTATAAAGTTTTATATAAATTTTAATACAAATCATAAAAAATAACCCCTACATATAGTGGTATGTTTTATTACCTACTATATATAGGGGTTTTGGTGCACCTTCAGGGACTCGAACCCGGGACCCACTGATTAAGAGTCAGTTGCTCTACCAACTGAGCTAAAGG
>CALVYJ010000119.1 GCA_944372075.1 uncultured Clostridia bacterium
AAGAAATGGCGCTCGAAGGGGTTTGAGTTCGCCGTCGCCGTGATGGTGCCGTCCTCGTTCTCCGTGACCTGCGCGATGCCGACGTTCGTCCAAGTCGAGCCGTCGTTGACGGGCTCTTCCACGACGGGCTCGTCGACAGCTGCCTCATTTGCGATCTGAGGCTGGGTGAGCGTCATCGTCCCGTTGAAGAAGCCCGTGCCGTAGTAGGTGTTGGCGAGATTGGTAGGTGCGGCACTGCTTTCGATCTTCAATTCGTAGATCAGCGAAGTATCGGAGATGGCGCCGCCGTAGTAGACGCGCAGTCGAACGCCGCCCTCGATGAGCGTCGCGCGGAACACGAAGTCATGCCCCTCCGCCGCATCGTACGCCTTCAAGCCGATGGAGTCAAACACCCATGCAGCTATGCCCGTTGCATCCCACGCTACCGATGTCGTCGGGCCCATCCCTGCGCCGCCGGGCACGACCGACTCTCCGTTCTTGTACAATTTCAGCGTGTATGTCGCATCGGGGAAACCGCCGTGCAAGACGGTGTTCGTCCAACCCATGCCGACCCCCGCTATATTCTGTATATAGAAGGCGATGTTGATGGCGTAGCCGTCTACGATGCCGAAGTTAAAGGTATAGACACTTTCTCCGCCCGCAACGGTGCCGAATTTCGCGTGATAGGTATAAGACACATCCGTGAGCGTCGCCTCCCCCAGCGATGCAGGGGTGACGAAGAAATGGCGCTCGAAGGGGTTTGAGTTCGCCGTCGCCGTGATGGTGCCGTCCTCGTTCTCCGTGACCTGCGCGATACCGACGTTCGTCCATGTGGGCGACGTCTGCTCGCTCGGCTGAGCAAGAACTGCTACCGAGGCGATACTGAACACCAAACATATTGCCGTCAATATCACCAATAGAGTTTTTTTCATGATATTTCCTCCTTATTTTATTATACAAGACAAGTCAGCCCTTTAAGCCGCTTGCACTGATTCCGCTTCCCATGAAGTATTTTTGCGCCAAGAAGAAGAGCACAATGCTGGGGATAAGCGCGACCACGCATGCCGCCATGACCTGAGCCATGTTGTTGCCTGCCGACTGCATGCTGGAATACATATTGTAGATGGAGAGCTGGATGGTACTCCATTGCTTTTCAGAGCCGAGATATAACAGCGGCATCATGAAGTCGTTGTAAGCGCCGTTGAAGCCGAGGAGCATCTGCGCCAACACGGGCGCCCATGTCAGCGGAAGCGCGATGCGCAGAAACACACCTCCCTTCGACAGTCCGTCGAGGATCCCCGCCTCGTCCAGCTCCTTCGGCATCTGCAAAAAAGATTGACGAAGGAAGAACATGACGCCCACGCTGCCGAACATTCCGGGAATGATCAAGGGGAGCGGCGTGTTTATCCAATTATAAATGCGCGCGAACATGATATACGAAGGGATCAGCGTGATGACGCCGGGGATACACATGGTCGCGAACATGACGGCGAATATCTTGTCCCTGCCCTTGAAGTTCAGCCGCGAGAGGGCGAACGCCGCCATCGCGGAGGTCAGACATCCGACCACCGTGGGCAGGATGGCATAGGATATCGCGTTGATGAAGCCGCGTATCAAGTCCAGATAATCGTCCGTCAGGACATAGCGGTAGTTCACCATCGAGAACTTTTTGGGGAACAGCGTCGCCGCATAGACGTCCTTCCCCTCCTTGAAGCTGAGCAGCACCGCGTACATAAAGGGAAGGATGATACATACGGTGATCAGCAGCAAGACGGCGTATTCGAGGACGTACAGCGGAATGGTGTTGCCGAGCAGGCGATACGTCGTATCCTTGATCTTTCCCTTTTTGAACAACACATTGCAAGCCAATCGCCAGCCGAAGTACAACGCCGCCACCGCAACAAAAAACAACAGGATCTTAAATAATATCATAGCCCACCCAATGCTTTGAAAGCCTGAAGTTCAATACGGCGATCACTCCTACGAACAGGCCATAGAAGATGCCCATGGCGCAGGAATATCCGTAGGTATTGTTTCCGTATCCGTGCCCCGCATAGCTGTAGACCACGAGGACGGGCGTGTAGCCGTCCAGACCGATCGCCAAAAACTGCGAATACGCCTGCAGGTTGCCGATCAGTCCCGTCAACAGCAGATAGAAGGTCGTAGGCGATACCATGGGGAATGTGACGTAAAAGAAGGTGCGCAGCGCCGATGCGCCGTCGATCTTGGCTGCGTCGTACAGCTGATCGGGGATGTTGCGCAGCGCCGCGAAGTATAACAGCATTTGTATGCCGAAGCCGCTCCACAGGCACATGAACAACATGGACGCTATGACGTTTCTCGGCGCAAAGAAGTTATAGTCTTGTATCCCGAGCGCTTTGAACAATATGGACATCGGACCGTACACGTCGTTGTACATCCACGCCCAAATGCAGCTCGTCGCGACGACGGAGCAAACGACGGGGATGTAGAAGATCACCTTGAACACACCGCTGCCCTTTTTGACTTTCGTCAGCAGGTTTGCGAGGAGAAGTCCGACGGTGATGCCCAGCAACGTCATCAGAGGGGCAAAGATCAGGATGTTTTTGAAACTCCTCCAAAACTGTGTCTCCATCGAGAAGTTAAAGAGACGGCGATAGTTGTCCAACCCACGCCATTGCGGCGGATTGAACATATCATATTTTGTAAAGGAGAGATAGATGGAATATAAAATGGGCACGGCGACGAACAAAAGGATCGCCAGCGTCAGCGGCGCCAAGAGCACCACCGCCCAAAATATATCCTCGTTCTTTCTCTTTTTCAGCTTTGCTTCCTGCATCAATATGTCGCCTCGTTATAGTCGATTTGAAGGATAGAGTTGATCTGACGATCGCTCTCCTGCAAGAACTCCTCGACCGTCATGTGGTCTTTGTCCGTCGGATTGAGGAAGATATACCCCGACAGCGTATCCATCGTGGTAACCCATCTCGTCGAATAGGCAAGCGTGGAGAGGCGGTTCTTTCTCTGATTTTTCGCAGCATTGATAAAACATTCGGTGTTGGAGGGCATCTTGCCGCCGTCCAATTCATACAGCGCGTCCGTCGCATCCTTCGTGTCGTACATGGGAACGCAGAAGCCGATCTCCGTACCGGCGATCTGTCCTTCCAGGCTGGCGCAGAACTCTACGAACTTATACGCCCAATATCTGTTTTGAGAGTTGACGTGCACCGCCCAGCCCGCACTGCCCGAGCTGCTGTTCAGCGTGGGCGCGGCCGAGAATCCGGGCACGGGGCAGACATCCCATTCAAAGTCCTCTATCTGGCGGAAGGGCGTGACCATAACTCTGTGCATGACGATGCAGGCGAGCGTGCCCTGCCTGAAGAGGGTGTTCGCGTCTACCGTCGTCAGCGTGGCGCCGTCCGGCATCAGCCCCTCGTCGTCCATCTGTACATACGTTTTGTATGCCTCGATGACCTCGGGCGTGTTGACGGTGGATACCGCAGGTGTCTGCGAATCGTCTACGAAGTCGCCGCCGTTGGACCAGACCATGCCCTCGATCTGCATATTGCCCACCGAGTACATGGTGGGATCCGCCTTCTTGATCTCGCGGAACATCTCGATCGCGACGTCCATATCAAAGACATCCGTCGCCGTGAGGTGCTCCTCGTACTTTTCATAGATGCTCATATACTCGCTCGTCGAGCCGCTCTTGAGCGTATCCGAATCCAGATCCATGAGCAAGTCCTTGTTGTACGCCATGACGTAAGGTCCGACGTCCTTGGGGAGCGCATAGATCTTGCCCGAGCCGATCGTGAGGTTTTCCTCGTTGAGCATATACCGCTCGGCGACGTTCTCGTACATATCCTCGATGTTGATGACGTCGCTGCTTTGGACGCGGTCGGTCAGATCCAACATGACGCCCGTCGATGCCCATGCGCCGAAATTGCAATCGGGGACGAGGAACACGTCGTAGTTGGTCGAGCCGATCGCCATGTTGTTTTGGAATTGGTTTTGATAATCGGGCAGAATGTCGATCTTAAAGCTCACGTTCGGATACTTATTTGTGAAGGCATCCGTGAAGCACTCCGTACCCGCACGCTCCAACGCCTCGCCCGCGCTCGACCAGTTTGCGATGCGCAGCGTGACGGGCGTATCGTCCGTCGTACCCTCGCTGCCCTCGCTCCTGGAGCCGCAGCCGCTCAGGGGTGCCAATAACATCAATCCTGCAAATAAAAGTGATGCCCAACGTTTCATATCTTACTCCTCCTTAACTTTCAATGTGATCAAGTTCCATGAATAGGGTGCAAAGCGCAGCGTCTCTTCATTCCCCTTCAGGCTGTGCCGTTCGGGCACGATGTCCGCAGAGGGCAGCGCCTCGCCCGCCTTCTCGCCGCTTGCACTCATGAACATATGCTCCGAGGGCGCATAGCGCGTCCATTCCCCCGTCAGCGGCATCTCCTGCTCGCTGTCCGTGAGGTTGCTGTACAACAGCGTCAAGCCCTCTTTCGTCCTGACGACGGACGCCTGACCGCCCACGGTGCTGCCGTAATCCCCTGCGTCTATTTCGGGCGCCTTGACCTCGCAGGCGAGCACGTCGCCCTTCATATACCGCGCGGCATAGCCGAAGGGATAATAGATGGTCTGCTTGATCGCCTCTCCGCCCTTTATCGTGAAGATGGGGGCGATGACGTTGACGAGCTGCGCAAGACAGGCGATATCCACCATATCCGTGTTGTTGTGGAGGGTGGAGATGAGCGAAGCAAAGACGGCGGCGTCCAGCCTCGAGAACTTCGTCTCCTCGCGCGCGACGGCGACCGTCCATTCGTTGACCGCCTCGCTGCCCTCGCCGCAATACCAGATGTTCCACTCGTCCATGCTGATCTTGATGGGCTTATCCACGCCCTTCTCTGCGCACACCTCGCGGATCACGTCTTTGAGCGTATTGATGCCCTTATGCAAGTTCTGATATGCGCCGATAAACTCCTTCTTCCCCTTGCCCGTCTTTTTGTCGTACTGATAATATCTGTGGCAGGAGATATAGTCGATATAGTCAAAACAGACGCGCAGCACCGTGCGATCCCACTGCGGAAAACTCGGCATTTCAAAGGAGCTGCTGCCGCACGCGATCAGCTTGATGCTCGGATCGTACGCCTTCATCATCTTCGCCGTGCACTTTGCCTTTTCGGCATATGCCTCCGCGGACAGATTTCCGATCTGCCACTCCCCGTCCATCTCATTGCCGATGCACCAATATTTGATGTTGTACGGCTCGGGATGCCCGTTCTGCTTGCGCAGCTCCGCCCAATATCCCTCGCGGCCGTTGCAGTACTGCAACAGCTCGAACGCCTCCTGCGGCGTGCCCGTACCCATGTTCACGGCGAGAATGGGCTGCGTGTTCGTCAATTCGCACCAGACGAGAAACTCGTCGATGCCCACCAGATTAGGCTCCATCTGGTGCCATGACAGGCTGGGCAGCACGGGCCGCTTGCTCTTGTCGCCGATGCCGTCCTTCCAATGGTACTCAGAGACAAAGTTCCCTCCCGGATAACGGACATACGACACGGACAAGTCCTTTACAAGATCCACGACATCGCGGCGAAAACCGTCCTCCTGCGCCGTCACATGGTCAGGCTCGTAGATGCCGCTGTAGATCGCCCTGCCCATGTGTTCGATAAAAGAAGAATACAGCTCTTTTTTTGCCTCGCCGATCTTCTTTTCACTGAACAGTTGAATGTCAATTTTTACCATACAAGTCTT
Source organism: uncultured Clostridia bacterium (assembly GCA_944372075.1). Taxonomy (GTDB): domain Bacteria; phylum Bacillota; class Clostridia; order Christensenellales; family Borkfalkiaceae; genus Borkfalkia. The sequence continues at coordinate 5,716 of CALVYJ010000119.1, forward strand.
TTGCCCCTTCATTAGAGTATATTGATAATTCAAATATACACCTTCACAGCCCTTTTTTCAATGCCTAAATTCTCTTAAAAATTGCTGTATTTCTATATAATTTCATCCCTCGAAAAAAAGAAAAGTAACCCCCCGGCTTAGCTGGGGGTTCTTCATTTTCGGGCATAGCCCTTGATTACTAGACCGTGCGCCCCGCGCACATATGACGACCTGCCAGTCAGCGCGTTTGTTATTTGCAACCCGTGTGCGGGTTTTTATGTTTGCATCTTAT
>CALVYJ010000120.1 GCA_944372075.1 uncultured Clostridia bacterium
ATTCTACACAATCGGAGTCTTTTTTTCAAGACTCATCGGTAAACCTCTTTTCAACCACGCGACTATCGCGTGGTTTTTGGTATACAAAAAAGCACACCGACGAACGTCGATGTGCTTTTGTTTTAGCGATAATTCTCGCTGAGCTTATCGCGCAGCGTCTGCAAGTTCTCTTTGCTCAGATCCCTGACATCCCCCACCCCGAACACGTCTATCATGTTGGTGTACGGCTCGATGTTCGCGTTGGTGATCCAAGGCAACCAGCATCCGCCCTCCGCCGAGACGAAGTAGAAATCCGCGATGCTCGTCGCCTCGATGGCAAAGCTCTTATACGCGTAGTCCAGCCCCGCCTCGCAGGCGATCGTCTGCTTTGTGTTGTTTTGCACGTACAGCGACAGATCGTACCAGAACTCGTCCGCCGTCCAAACGTACAGCTTAAACAGCTCGTAATAGGTGTACGCCATGAAGGTGTCCACGGAGCTGTGTCCCGTCGCGATGATGCTCAAGCCCTCGTTATTGCCGTTCACAAGCGGTTTCGCAGGCTCCAGACCTTCCTCTTCGTTGATGACGAAGCTGTACGTGTACATCCATGACACGGTGAACACCGCCGCCTGCTCCGCATAGTACAGCCACTTATCCTCGCCCGTCGCGTTGTACAACGCGTTAAAGGCATACAGCGCATAAATGCCCGCCTCTCTGTCGATGCAGTTGGGATTGTCCGGCGTGCCGCCCACGTACTTGCCGGCATTGCTCAAATTCGCGAGCGTGTATTCGCCCGCCTTGACGGCTGCCGCATAATACCGCTCGTCGCCCGTCACGTCGTACACCTGCAACAGGAAGCGTATCGCCACGGGCGTGTTCAGTTTGCTGTCCGCCACCGTGTTCTTGTCCCCCACCAATGAGTCGGGGTTGTCGTCCTTATACATATTCCCGTGCCAATCGTAAGCGCGGTACCAGCTTCCGTCCTCCATCTGATGGGAGACGAGGAAGTCTGCAAAATTGCGCACGGCGGTCAGCCAATACTCCACGCTCTCCGTGTCCTTGACCAGCTCATACGCCGCGAGGATGCCCTCGGCGCCGTCCGCCATCGTGCGCAGATAGGACGGATATCTGTTGAACGAGCCGTTCTCGTAAGCCCAGATCTTGATGACGCCCTCATCCGACACCGCATTGGAAGCCCAAAAATCAATGATATTAAATCCCTTTTCATAGGTATCCATATCATTGTTCATGATGCCGTAGCGCATCATCTGCGTGCCGAGCGCCGCATTCATGCCGATAAATCCGATCTGATAGCTCACCCACAAGTTCTCGCCGCTCTCCACATACGTGGCGAAGGGGAAGCCGCCCGCGCCGCTGACGAGGTCGTAGCAATACAGCTCTCCCAAATCGCGGATGGACGTCTCGTAGATGCGCTCGAGATCCACTTCTTTTATCGTCTTTGTCTGATTTTGATAGTGTTCCTTATACGTCCCGACCATCGCGTCCGTGTAATTTTCATACACCTCTCCAAAGACACCGACGGTGAACTCGACGGAGTTGTCCTCCTGCACCTCGGCAAACCGCTTGGTCGCGCCGCTGTTGACGAAATAGCCCTGCGTTTCAAAATTGGGATATGTGTAGCATACCTGCGGGCTGGGATCGCGGATGATGCCGACGGAGCCGTGTTTGAAACTGTTGTCCACGGTATAGAAGGAGAACGCGCGCTCGTCCGGCGATGAGATGACGGGATCGCGGCGCACGAGGGAGATGGACGCGCCGTCGCTGACATTGCGAAGCATGACCATCGGCAAGCCCGTGCGCGTCTCTTTGACGAGGATCTGCTTTACGCGCAGACTCGATCCGATAGAGCCTGATGCGTTATACTTCTCGTCCTTATACAGGATACTCGGTATAAAATACTCGCAGTCCTCGTAATCGCCGCGATCGGTGTCGATGTTGCTGCGGAACGCGATACGGGTGGAAAAGCCCTCGTTCCCCTTCTCTGCTTTGAGGACGGAGACTTTGCGCGTCACGTCTATGCTGTTGCCCTTAAAAGTAAATACGTCTGTGAGTTCAAATATGCTGCCCTCATCCGACCGGATGGTCGCCGCTGCGAGCAGCGCGCCGTTTTCATCCGAATACATTCCGTCGTAAGTGCTCGTGTACTCTGTCTCGTCCACGGAGATATTCGTGACCTCGTTCGCCACCGTAAGAAAAACCGGCTCTTCCGAACGGGCGAGCACCTCGCCCGTTTGCTTTGCGACTTCCAGCGAATATCCGCCCGAGCCGCCGCGGAAGATCAGATGAAAGCCGGGAGCCTTCATGATATAGTCATTCCCGGAGGCGATCACCTTATCGGATAACGCCCCCGAAACATCTGCATATACCCGATCGGGCTTCTCCTCCTCTTTTGGCGCGGAAGGACCGCACGCCGCCAGCGTAGCGGATAATTGTAAGCACATCAATGCGGTTAGTCCCACTGCGATAAAGCGTTTCATTTTTTCCTTTCCTCGCTAAGTCAAGTACTATTCTCTTCTTTTACGGCAGACGATGAGCGCTGCGGCGATCAGCAATACTGCCGCAAATCCCAAGCCGCCGAACGCGATGGAGCTGCCGCAGCCGACCTTACCGCCGTTGCCGTCTTCGTCGTTGTCGTTGCCCTGGTTGCCGCCCTGCGGATCGTCATCCACTGTGGGAGGAGGCGTAGGCAGATCGGGAGAAGCCTCGTAGAGCGCGGAGAAGTTCTCGATGGTGCAGCTGTTGACCGTCGAATCGGCGCGCTGACCGCGATAGCCGAAGGACATCTTCGACCAATCCTCGATCGCATAGTCGTAGATCACGACCTTGTACAGCTCTTCGTCCGTCTTGAAGTTGACTTCTCTGTCGGGGAACTCGTAGTACAAGCCCATCTCCAAGTTGTTGCCGCGATTCTTATAGCGGATGTAGAAGGTATGTCCATCCTCATTGCCGATGGGCGAAAAACCTGCAACGGCGGGCACAGCCATGATGCCGCTGAAGTTATACGCCTGGTTCTCGAACGTGCTGCTCGTCTTGCCGAGCGTTTCATAGACATAGCCGGAAATAGGATTGCCGGGGCTGGAGAACACGATGGAAGACGTCCACTGGTATTCGTTGTTTATGTACTGATAGAACAGACCGATGGAGACGTACTCGCCGTTCTCGTCGATCAAGTTGAACCAGAAGGTCATCTCGCGCTCCATATCCGCGACATTGACGTGCAGTTTGACGACGAAGTCGTTCTCCGTCTTATAGTCCTTGTCGCCCGCGATCTCGTCCAGCTTGGCTTTGATGCCGAACAAGCCTGCCGTGCTGTTGGAGGTAAGCGTGTCGTCCAGGCGGATGCTGCCGTCTGCGTTTGCCGTGTACTTGCCTGCGATCAGATTGGTGTTCGGCGTCCAGATGCCCATATCGCCGTTGATCTCCGCTTGACCGGAGGGATACTCCTGCGCCTTGTCGACCTGCACTGCGCTGACGTTGGAGAGCGTCACATTCGTATTGAAGAAGCGCACCGCGAACAGAGAAGTCTCATAGTTGAACACCGCGGTGTTCGTGGTGTAGATCATGCAAGTGTAGATGGGCGGTGCCGTCGCAAGATCGAACGCATCGCGCCCGTGCAGATACATCTTCTGCATGACGCCCACGCCGTCGATCACCGAATACACGATGGTGAAGGTCCTCTCGCGTCCGGCGCTGCCCGTCAGGCTGCCGATAAGCGATCCGATCGAGCCTTCATATTTGTCGGACGTTCCGCCGATCATGTTGCCATCTTTATCGATACCGACGACGGGAACGGCTACGCCGCCGATCGCCGCGCGCGTGACCGCGTTGGTGAAGATCTTATTCTGATTGAGGATACCTATCCCCATGAGATTTGCGTTATTGGAATACAGATACATCCAGAAATGCATTTCGGTGGAGTATTTTTCGCCCGCGCCCGAAGCCTGCATGGTGAAGGTGACCGCGACGTCCTTTGCGGGATCGACCGTTCCGCCCAGCAAAGAGCGGATGGGAACACCCGCGTGCGGATCAAAGAAGCCCGCCGTCTCGGCATCCATATTGTTCAGCACCAGCGAGCCCTGCAGCGTCGTCTGGTCCATATTCGACAGATCGAGATCTGCCATCGGATTCAGCGAATGCCATCCGTTCTCATCTACGTCAGGCTCTTCAAAACCGGGATCTTCTCCGACCGTCACCTTTGCGATCTGCGGCTGGGTAAGCGTCATCGTTCCGTTGAAGAAGCCCGTGCCGTAGTAGGTGTTGGCGAGATTGGTAGGCGCGGCACTGCTTTCGATCTTCAAGTCGTAGATCAGGGATGCAGCGGAGATCTCACTGCCGTAGTAGATGCGCAGTCGAACGCCGCCCTCGACGAGCGTCGCGCGGAACACGAAGTCATGTCCCTCCGCCGCATCGTACGCCTTCAAGCCGATGGAGTCAAACACCCATGCAATG
>CALVYJ010000121.1 GCA_944372075.1 uncultured Clostridia bacterium
TGTGTTAAACTTCTTTTCTCTTGACATTAAAATATGCACCTCCAAAAGTCTGTCCAACTTTTGGGGTGCATATCACAACGGGTCGGCTCTTTATCTTTTCTCGACGATCCGAAAACGCCCACTTCCCTTGATGGTCTAGAAACGCTCGTTTCCCGTCACGTTGCGGCGCGAAAAACCGCATGGTCAGCCGAACCGAAAGGCGCTCTGCCTCACGTTCTTTCTTGCCGATACACGGGCTGAATTTTCGCGCGATACAGTGCGCGTGCAACGCCTTTCCCCGTAAAATCGACGTACGTCGCCAAAACGGGAAAAGCGTTGAAATAATCGATCACGTCGTCGAAAATTTCATGCCACAGCGCACTCTGCACGGGTGCGCTCGTCTCCAAAATTATCGCGGTAACCGTAATTTCCTTGCCGTAATCGGCTATATACATACTGCGTATGCGATCGCCCTGCGCTTTTACGTATCGGCAAAGTCCTTCGACAAGCTCGTTCGAAAGCGAGCTCTTTCGCAACGAAGGACTCTTCATACTCCATCTTGCCGCCTTCAAACAATCGATTGCCCGTTGCGCCAACTCGACAGACTCTTCGCGGAAGCGACGGATCTGTTCTTCGTCTCCTGTGCGAAGGACAAAGCTGCCCATATATTCCAGACAATCTTCGTACAAATCGGGTTTGCTCTCCATCGCCGCTTTCAATTCCTGCATACAGCGGCCGTCCATCCGATGATACCAGAGTTTTCCGAGCGCATCGTGCCCTACCGCCGCATAATAGTCGTTTGCAATCAGCTCTTGCGCGATCGTTTTGACGCGTTCGTCATCTTTTCCGTAAAATGCTTTGGGACAATCCTTTAACCTTGCAAGGGGCAATGTCTTTCCCTCTGCTTCGGCCTTGCAATATTCCTCCATGATCGCCTTCGGTTCCAGATACTCTTCCTGCCGCAATTCCTCATATTCCTTCGAAAGCGAACGCGCGTTGAGGCGATCGGCAACCGCAAGCATCTTTTTGCGCTCGTTGCAGGCGTCCTCTTTGTCCTCTCTCTGCGACGCATCGTAGGTCTTTACGCCCAGCGCCTCCATCCTCTCCTTGAGCGAAGGATGCGAATCGACGAGCGCGGACAGACGGTTGCTTAAGATCTGATCCCAGATCTTTGACCACTCCGCCCGATAGGTCTTATACGTAGCCAGCTCCAACGACACGGCATCGGGAATGGGCTTTTCCGAGGCAAAACAGTCGTACAGCGTTTCCCTGCGATACATATTGAAATAGATCGAGAGTTCTTCCGCTTTTGCGGCGGCGTTGATAAACGCCTGCTCCGCCCCCGATTGCAGCACCTGCTGATCCGCCGCACGCTCGTAATAGCGCGCAGAAATCCATTCGTAGATATCGATCTTTATTTGGATGCAAGATGCCAAAAACGACAGAAACAGCGAAGATCCCAAACTTTCCTCGTGCAGCCAAAACGCCTTCTGCCGAAAAAACCGATGCGATCGGCGCGTATCGTGGTTTTTAACGTGTGCAAATTCGTGCAACAGCGCGGCATACAATTCCTCGTCCGTGCATATCGCATAGAAAATCGGACTGATGCCTATGTAGATGTAGCCGTGCGTTTCGTTTATTCCGAGAGAATCGCCGAAATCGATCGCCACTTTCCCTTTGCACCCGACCTCCGCTTGCGCTTTCCGCGCGAGCGCGTATAAAAGGGGATATTCCTTCCTGCTCAAACCCGATTGCGGATTATAGATCTCCGCCCTCGCAAAGAGGCGCATAAAGAGTCCCATTACGGGAAGGGCAAACGCGATCACCACGCCGGTATTTCCCAGCGCGACTAAACACGCAATTCCCACAAGACAGAGCAACACGAATCCGACCAGATACACGTACCCCCACGCGATCGTCGACCATACGCGCCGCTCGGCTTTCCGATAATCGCGTTCGATTTCCGCTTTTACTTTTAATCGATAATCGCTGCGATGCCGCTCGGTCATCTTCCGAAAAAAATTGACGCGCTTCGATTCTGCAATCAGATTTCCGATACAGATGCCGACCACACAGACGGCACAGCCGATAGCCAGTCCCGTCCACAGCGTCGGCGCAGACGGCAAATAAAGACCGACGACCGCCGCCCCCACCGCTAAAATCGTGGTACACACCAGTGCCAAAATATAGCGAATCATACGCTTCTTCCCCCCTGCGAAATCAAACAAATTCATTCTAGCATACGGCCGATCTGTTGTCAATCAAAAATATTTTTTCCCTTTATTTCCGTTCCGTTATATGCCTCCCGTCCTCTCCTCTTTTCAGACTGTCCGAAAAGCCCCCTCTTCTGGCGCCGTTGCGTTTTCCGATATTCCCCATTGCAAAAAAGCGGGGCGCCTTAAAAAAGGCGCCCCGCTTTTTTTGATTGCCGCAGGCTGCATCCGTTACAGATCGTCTGCATCCTGCACGGGCTTTTCCCCTTCCGACGGCGTACCCGTATAACTTCCGTTTACGTCATACGGCGAACGCATCGGCTTTGCTTTTCTCTTTTTTACTTGCACGCTTTGTTCGTTCGGTTGTTCGTCTTTGCCGTGCTTTCACCCGACTTGTTGT
>CALVYJ010000122.1 GCA_944372075.1 uncultured Clostridia bacterium
AAGCTAATCGAATAAATTATCTCAATGAGTTAAGCCCTATATAAAATAAGAAATGAGTCGCCGCATTTGTAGTCAAGGCGGCGACTCATTTCTTATTTTTACTATCGACATTAAGTAATTTTTAGCCAAGCGAAATTAACCAATGATTTTCGCCTCTCCGTATAGGGTACCGTTTGCCTTGTATCACTAAGTCTCCGGTCACCGCTGTAAACACGGTAATCTCTATTTTGTTTCCCAGCCTTTTCCATTCCGTTCGAATGCAGCCGCGACAGCTCTGATAGGCAACCTTTGCCTCTCCCAATCCAGCAGGAAATACGGGAGAAACCTGCAGTCGGCGAAAACCAGCCTGCGCCGGACGGATACCGCCGATATATTCGACGATCCAACGCAGCGGCGATGCCTTAAATTGATGATTCAGGCTGTCTCCCTCATCTGAAGAATTCATACCTTCCCAATATTCCGTAACCGTTGTAGCACCCGAAGCGTACATACTACCCCACGAAGGATAACTTTGATTGACGGCGACCGCATATGCAGCATCTACCATGCCGGCATCACAGAGAACCGGCAAAAGCTCGGCCGCAGACGCCGCACCGCAATCGACGGTATACCCGTTTAATTCCAGCCGACGCCCGAGTAACATCTGGTAGACGTGTGCATCTTCCGAACTAAGTATTCCGAATGCAAGGGGAAAAATAAACTCCCCTATCGCTTCGTTCTGCCAATTTTCCGTTATCTTTTCATAAAAAATTTCTCGATACCGACGTTTGGCATTCGATAACAACGCGAAATAACGCTCTTTTTCCGCTTCTTTACCAAGCACACAACATATTCTGCCGACGATATCGAGCATGCGACAATACCATAAGTGAGAAAAGCTCCCTTGCCCCATCGCCTTCGCTCGCGGCGGATTGGCATAATCCCCGAAAAACGTAAGTCCCTCTCCGTCAAAAAAATCATCTTTTGCCGCGGCAATCCGCTGTTCCGCCAGTACCTGTATTTTGGAAAAATTTTCTCGCAGGACCTGCTTCTCCCCATACGTTTGATAGAGGACATACGGCAGAATATACTCTTCATCTCGCCAGCAAACGGCATCGGAATTGATCTTTCTACCCCACTTTGTCCAATACCGAAGCGTATCATAGCAATCAGTTAAATAAACAGACGACGGAGCTATGATGCAAGCATCTCCATTCCAAAAGTTTTTTTCGCGTGTAGGACAATCGATTGGGCCGCAGACCGTGTTGGATAAAATGCTCCGGCTGCAAATTTCATATACCCCGTTTAAGACGGAGTTATCGCACCAAAACTGCAACGTCATTGAATCGGCCGTTCGCATTTTACGGGCAGTTACGCATACTTCTGCATCCCCCGCTCCAATCAGCTCGATATAGCGAAATCCGGTGAAAGCAAACGACGGTTCATAAACCTCCTGCGCCGCACCGGAACATACATACACGTCGAAACACCTCGCACCGTATTGGGCAACACCGTCTGCATGCGTATCCTTTGCAAAATATACGTCATGATAGGGTCCGCCACTTAGTTCGCCGTTCGGCAATCTCTTTTCCCCGTAATGCAAAATCAAAATTTGCCCGCGCCGCGCCCCTTGCACTACAAGCTTCCCGCGTCCCGTCATATTTTCGCCAAAATCAAATATTTTTCCTTTCAAACTGTCCGAAATGCCAATTGCCTCGATTTCCTCAACGACTTTTACTGCAGGAAAACTTTGTTTTTGCACTTTCACCGCCGTATCAGTCGAGACTGCGCTCGTCCAACGAACAGCCTGCACCGCCTCTTCATCTGTTTGAATATCTAAACGAGCATCCCACCTTTCACCCCACTGCAAATCATTTTCCAACAGCGGAGACAATGCCGTTTCCCATGTTGAGTCAGTACGAATGAGTTGCCGGCTGTTCCCGAAGGATAAATGCAAATTCATAGCCACCTCGTTGGGAGCAACTCTCAACACATTAAAGCCCTCGCTTGCATACCAGCCGTTGCCGCTCAACAGCAAAATTTCGTTTTTCCCCTCTCGTAAATACGGCATAAGGTCGTACTCCTGATACAGGTCGCACTTCGCTGACTGATACGGAAATCCCTGTACGGGCGCCGTATTTACGCCAGGACAAAGCACTGTTTCGCCAAGAATATCCTTCCCATTCACATACAACCGATAAAACCCTTTTGCCGTTACTTCGGCAAGCGCTGCCTCCGGCTTTTTCGGTAATTCCAATACTTTCCGAAAATAATGTGACCGCAAAATATCACACGGTGAAACCTCGCACTCCTTCGCATAACATTCAGTATAAGTGCTGGTCTGCCACCCTTTCTCCTCTTTTTCCGTATAAAAAGCAGCAAATGTAAAGGCACCCCATGTCCTATCTGTCTGCGCAATCAATTTTCCGTTGATTACAATTTCAGCATGCAACACCGGCAGAAAACGTATAGGGGTGTTTGAAAGATAGGTACGTATTGCTATTTTAGTTACTTTAGCGATCGGTAAAAAATGAATTTTTTCTCCCGTGCGAGCAGGAATTAACTGCCCATCAATAAAAAGATCGAATGCAAAAGGATAATCGATCTCGATTGTATAGTCGCTATGCTCCAATGCAATGTCTTTTCTATAATAATATCTCGTTAAGGTCTCCGGCATCAAATATATTTTACCCTTCAGAGAAAGAGATGCCCGAATATATTGAAATTTCATAATATGCCTCCATCGGTCTTTTCTTAAAGAACCGCCCACTATTGCAGTATCTCTATTATAGAAAATTTTTCGGATGGATTCAATGGTAAATTTTTTGATTTTAATCGATTATTTTTTGTTTTTATGGCTTCTCCCTTTTCGTTTTTATCACCCAAACGCCGTATTTCAGCAGATTCACAAAAAAATTCACCGTTGTCTGCCCTATACTCCCCTATCTTTTGCCGAAAGTGGCAGATAAAATTTTAGAGGCGAAAAAACAACGACTATATGCAAGTAATTAAAATCACAACCTTGCGGGAATTAACCGAAGCCGTCTACAAAGATAACCTCTATGCAATCTCCCCTCACCCAATCTTTCTCGGCAATCGCTTTCTCTGTCGTCATTTTTCATGTTGTTTCCCCTTTAGTGGAAAAAAGTTAACCTCACCATGACCCCTTACAAGAAGGCCCGAAATCCTACCTCTTTTACCATCCCACCCCTGCCATAACTGGCATTTTTCTTGATAAATTTTAGCAAACATTTACTTGCGTGGGAGATCATCTTACGAGACTGATTTAACTTCCGCGTCGTAAAATCGTTTTTCTTCCCTCTGCTGCTCTCAGAGTTCAACGAAAAGTATCTCCAACCGCCTTCCCAAAACCTGCTTTTCGCCTAAAATTTACACCGCCTTTATACCCCGAAAATTCCTTTTAAAATGAAAATGGCAGTAAGGCGTGCGCTTGGCTTATATACAAGTCGGCGGGATGAATTGTCAAACTAAGCGCAACACTTTATAAGATTTTCTTGAAACAAATCTTGTGGAGATTGGTAATGTAAAA
>CALVYJ010000123.1 GCA_944372075.1 uncultured Clostridia bacterium
GCCTCACCAGGATATTCAATATAATAATCGGTCGGCCAAACGGATAAGAGACGGGCAAACAGCAGGTCGGCAATACTAAGTCGGCGGACAAACGGATAAGAGGCGGGCAAACAGCGGGTCGGCAAGAGGTTATTGAAAAGGAGCAAGCAACGCGCGAGGAGCGCGCAGGATATATATAGAGACAGAAAAGAAAAAGAAAGAAGGAGAAGGAGCAATACATGAGCAAGACATCGAAAGTACTGCTATGGGTTCTGCTCGGGGTGGTACTGATCATGGTACTCTCGGTGGTATTAAGCACGACGCTGATGGGACCGGAGACCATTGATTTTTCCGAGATGGACGACAAGATTTTGGCAGGAGACATCGACGAGATCGAAGTAGACAATTATATCTACTACGGATTGAAGAACGGGTCGGTGAAATTCAAGGCACCCGGGCCGCGCGGAGAGAACAACGTCATAACGGACACGTTTTGGGATGCGGTGAACGCGAAGGGGATCAAGGTATCCTATACCGATCCGAACGCGGGAAGTTTTATGAGTTATCTTGTGCCGTTATTGGGGGTAATACTTCTGTGCGTGGTATTCTGGCTGATCATACGGCAGACGCAGGGCGGCGGGAGCAAAGCGATGAGTTTTGCAAAGACGAAAGCGCGGGTGAACTCGAACATCAAGGTACGGTTTTCGGACGTAGCCGGAGCGGAAGAGGAGAAAGCGGAGCTGGCGGAAGTTGTAGAATTTCTGAAGAGTCCGAAGAAGTTTTCCGATTTAGGGGCGAGGATCCCGAAGGGGGTATTGTTGGTAGGTCCTCCGGGAACGGGTAAGACGCTGTTTGCGAAGGCGGTAGCCGGCGAAGCGAACGTGCCGTTTTTCTCAATTTCGGGATCGGATTTCGTAGAGATGTTTGTCGGTGTAGGCGCATCGCGTGTTCGCGATCTGTTTGATGCGGCGAAGAAGAGTCAGCCGTGCATCGTGTTTATCGATGAGATCGACGCGGTAGGTCGGCAGAGGGGAACCGGACTTGGCGGCGGGCATGACGAACGCGAGCAGACGCTCAACCAGTTGCTTGTGCAGATGGACGGATTTGAGACCAACGAAGGGATCATTGTCATGGCGGCGACAAACCGTGCGGACATTCTCGATCCCGCGCTGTTGCGGCCGGGTCGATTTGACCGACAGATCCACGTGAATTTGCCGGACGTGCGGGGCAGAGAGCAGATCCTGAAGGTACACGCTCGAAACAAACCGTTGGAAGCGGACGTGAATTTCAAGGTTTTGGCGCGCATGACGAGCGGATTTTCGGGTGCGGATCTGGAGAACCTGCTCAACGAAGCGGCGATTTTAGCGGCGCGGGCGAGCAAAAAGATGATCAGCAATCACGAATTGTTCGAGGGCATCAACAAAGTTTTGTTGGGGCCGCAGAAAAAGAGTCGGCTGGTTACGGAATCGGATAAGCGCATCACGGCGTATCATGAAAGCGGGCATGCGATCATTGCAAAACTTTGCAAGCATTGCGATCCGGTGCAGGAAGTATCGATCATTGCGCGCGGCATGGCGGCCGGCTATACGATGACGCGTCCCGATAACGACGACAATCATCTGACCAAAGACAAGTTGACCGATCTCGTATGCGAGCTGCTTGGCGGCCGCGTTGCGGAAGAGCTGGTCATCAAGGACGTTTCGACGGGCGCCTCGAACGATCTGCAGCGGGTGACGGAGATCGCGCGGAAGATGGTCACGGAATGGGGCATGAGCGAGCGCGTGGGACTGGTCACCTATCGTTCGGACAATCCGATCTTCCTCGGCAGAGACATGGAAGCGCACAACAGCTATTCGGAAGAGACGGCAGGCATCATCGACGAAGAGGTGCACAAGATCATAGAGACCGCGCACGCGCGGGCGGTGAAGCTGTTGACGGAAAACAGAAAGGTTCTGGACAACATGGCGCGCGTGCTGATCGAGCGTGAAACGATCTATACCGATGAAGTCGATATGTTGATGGAAGGAAAGGGCGTCGACGAAGTGTATTCCTACATGGACAAAAAGGAAAAAGCGGCGCAAGAGAACCCGTTTAACCGCGTATTAAACAAATTCTCCGCGGAGAGCGAGAAGAAAGAGAGCGGAGCGGGAAGCGAAAAAGACACGACTTCGGAATCTTCCGAAGCGAAAGATCCGCAGGACAAAGCGTGATCGAAGGGCAAAAAAGCGAAGCCGCAGACGTGCTGCGGCTTCGGGAAAAAATAAGAAAGAGAGACGTTGAAAATGGGAAAGATCGTATCGTTTTCGAATCAGAAAGGGGGCGTCGGCAAGACGACGACCTGTGTCAACATGGCGGCGTTTATTGCCGGAACGGGCAGACGGGTTCTTTTGATTGATATCGACCCGCAGGGAAACGCGACCACGGGGTTGGGTTTTTCCAAAAGTTCGCTGAAAAAGTCGGTTTACAATGTTTTGATCGACGATGAGAAGGCTTCGGACAACATCTTCAAGACGGAAGTGCCGCAGTTGGACGTCATGCCCTCGAACATCGATTTGGCGGGCGCCGAAGTAGAGTTGGTCTACAAGCGCAGCCGTGAAAAAGTTTTGAAAAATGCTCTGGAAGAGGTGCGCAATACATACGACTATATCTTTATCGATTGCCCGCCCTCCCTCGGACTTTTGACGATCAACGCGCTCGCCGCGGCGGACGCCGTCATCATCCCCATCCAGAGCGAATATTATGCCTTGGAAGGGTTGTCGCAGCTGATGAATTCCATCACGCTCGTCAAGCAACACCTCAATCCCGCGCTGAATGTGGACGGCGTCGTGCTCACTATGTACGACAACCGCTCCCTCATCTCGAAACAGATCGCCGAAGAGATCCGCAAATTCTTCACCAAACGCCTCTTCGAAATCGTCGTGCCCCGCAATATTCGGTTGGTGGAGGCTTCCTCTTACGGCAAACCCATCATGGTTCACGACCCCAAATGCACGGGCGCGCGCGCCTATAAGGCGCTCACCGATGAATACCTCGCACGAGAAGAAAAAGAGAAAAAGAACGGTTGATCCGTGGAACATTTCGCCGCGACGATCGCCGTGCGGCGCATCGCGGTCTAGGCGCAAGCGCCCGCATCCGCCTTCGCGGGTTGCGGTCGGCGCATAGGCTCTGCGGCTCAGTTTGAATGGTTTTTGGAGGAGTTTATGAAATCGAACAGAGGATTAGGAAGGGGGCTTTCGGCACTCTTTTCGGATACGGAAGAGGCATATGAAAATGCGGCAAAACAGCCGTATGCGGCGGATACCTTGCCCACGCCGCTGCCCGAAGATATCAAAGGATTGATGGAAGTGGATATCGAGTTGGTTCGCCCCAACCCGAATCAGCCGCGTAAACATTTCGATGAAGACGCGCTCAACGAATTGGCGGATTCCATTAAAAAACACGGCATGATCATGCCGATCGTCGTCAACAATTTAGAGGACGGCAAGTACATGATCATCGCGGGCGAGCGCCGTTACCGTGCGGCAAAGATCGCGGGAAAAACGAAGATCCCGGTCGTGGTGCGCGCCTATACCGATCGCGAGATCAAGGAAATTTCCCTGATCGAAAACTTGCAGCGCGAGGACTTGAACCCCATCGAAGCGGCGAACGCCATGAAACAGTTGATGGACGAGTATCATCTCACTCAGGAAGAACTGGCGGAACGCATCGGAAAGTCAAGACCCGCCGTCACCAACACCTTGCGCCTTCTCTCGCTCACGCCGGACGTCATCAATCTCGTGTCGTCGGGCAGACTCAGCGCCGGACACGCCCGCGCGCTCGTCACCTTGCCGGAAGACGTGCAGTATAAACTCGCCGCAGACGTCGTCAAGGACGGCTTGTCCGTTCGCGACATCGAACGCAGCGTGCGCGATTATTTTTCTTCCCCCGAAGAGCTGGAGGAGAAAAAAGAGAAGAAGAAACAACAGGTCAGCATCGAGTTGAAAGACCTCATCGAGCGGATGCGCCATACCTTCAAGACCAAGGTGTCGCTCATCGGCAACGACAAAAAGGGCAGAATCTATATCGACTATTATAACACCGACGACCTCGATCGCATCAGCGAGATCGTGGATATGGTCGATCGCCAGGAAAACCGTTAACAAACGGTAAGTACGGCTCGGCTTCGCCGTCCGATCGGCAAAAGGGGCAGGAGACACAGCCTTGTGTCTCCTGCCCCTTTGCGTTCAAAAACATTGTCGCCCAAACGCGATCTCTCTATATACGCGCGCGCGACAATTATTATAAAATAAAAAAACGATTATAAAATAAAAACAGCGATCGTTATGCAATAAAAACGATCGCTGTTCATGGGACGGGAACAAAACTCGGCTTCGCGGCGGGGCGTAAAGGGGTGCGAAAATTACTTATCTTCGGCGCATTGCCGAGCGGTTGTTTTTTGGAACCGATGGGCGGTTCTGTCGCAGATCGGTTGCGCGGAGCGTCGGTTTCACGTTTTCGAAAGGGTGTCGGGCGACGTCGCCTTTTTTCCGATCGTGCCGAAGGGAAGCCTCCTTTGCGCGAGCCGCGAGGATTTGCTTTACCGTTTCGATTCTTCGTTTCGAAGGGAAGTCTCCTTTGCGCGAGCCATGAGATTCGGTTTTACCGTTTCGAGGGATCGTCCGAGCCGTCATCGGGGGGAACGTCCGCGTCGGGCGTATTCGGCCGAGCGGGAGAGTCGGAAGATTTTTCCCGTTCTTCCTGCAAATACTTAAACAGCATCGTCAGGACAAAGAACAGCAGCGCGGCGGTGGCACATGCAATGCCCGCCAACGTATTGACGTAGATAAAGATAAAAATACACGCCGTGACCAAGATCGCCGCAACGATCGAGCAGACCATTCGCAAAATTTTGAACATAGCATTCCTTTTCGCGCATTCGCGCACAGTGTTTTCCGTCGAAAATTTCCCGCTCGAACCTCCTTTTCGGAGTTTCTTTTCCGAAAATTTCTTCGCTGCAAGTTTCTCCCGCGAAAATTTTTCTTCGGATGGCTTCATTATAGCAAAAAAAGAAGAAACAGGCAACCGATTTTTGCCTTTCAAAACGGGCGAGGGAAAGGCGGCAAAAAAGCAGCGCCCGAAAAAAGCCGGTTTGCGACGAGCCGTGAAAGGTCGGCTTGCGAAGGCGAAAGCCCTGAAAAGTCATTCTGCGGCGGCGGAATTTCGGGGGAGGGCGAGCAAGGAAAAATCGAAAAGAAAGGAAAAAACGCGAAAAAAGTTTTCAAAACAGTTGACTTTCCGTTTTCGATGTGCTATTATAGTCGAGCTGTCGCAAGGAAGCGGGCAACGGATGTCAAAAACGACAAAAAATGCCGAAAAAAGCGAAAAAACCGAAAGAAAATGCGGAAATTCGCTTGACAAAGCAAAATCGTTTGTGATATACTTTGCAAGCTGTCGCAAGGGAGCCGGTAAGAAACCGAAATCGAGAAAGCGGGTGTTCAAAAAAAGTGAAAAAACTTTTGAAAAACGCTTGACAAAAAAGTATCGGTTATGGTATGATTATTAGGCTGTCGCAAAGAGCGGCTCTACAAAATACGAGGCGAACGAAACTCAAAAAGATTTTCAAAAAAGATAAAAAATCTTGCGAAAATCGCTTGACAAACGAAAACCGAGTATGATATAATGAGCAGGCTCTCTTGTAGAGCACCGAACGAAGTTCGGTTATACGCAGATTAAAAATTGAATAGAAGGAAATGAATTAAACGTTCTCGCAAGAGAAAGTTTGAAAGTTTCTGTCAATTAACTTTTAGTACACAAGTACTCAAAGAACAGTCAGCAAAAT
>CALVYJ010000124.1 GCA_944372075.1 uncultured Clostridia bacterium
TTGGTGCGCCCTAAGGATTTTTGCCCCGCTTCCGCGGGCAAGGTCTGCGACGCGAATAGCTTGCCGCCCAAACCTTTCTTTTTTCCCTCTCCTCTTGCGGCAACCCATTCGAGTCTGCTTTTGACACCCGACAAAAACGGCACGGACAAAAGTCCGTGCCGTTTTTGTGGCGCACCAAGTGATTTAATATCCGAATTTTTTGTGGCTTCAATCTCGGAAAAGAATACCGTTTGCGTTCCGTCCTTGAAGTTAAAGGTTATATCAAACTTATCGTCATATAGATAAATTGAGTTTACAAACCCGTCTATAAGCCGTCGTTTGCCTTCAAGCGTGGTAATATCAAGATTTCTAAACCGCTCTATACCGAACTGTATTTGTTCTTTCGTAAGGAAGGGCTTTTTTATTTTCTCTTGCAAAATGGCGATTTCGATTTCTTTCTTTTTGCTTTCAAGTTGTGCAAGTCTGTCCTTCGTTGTGTCAGTGATAATGCCTTGCTCGATAGCGTTCATAAGATTTTCAATGCGCTTTTCGGTATCGGCAAGTTGACCTTTCAAGTGCGGTATTCTCGGATTTTCTTCGCCCTGCAATACGAAAATTCTTTCGGTAAGGTATTCGACGAGCTTATCGTCGTGGAGTACTTTCATAGCCTTTTCAACGACCAAATCTTCTATCCACTCTTTCCGTACGGCTTTTTTGTCGCAGATGTGTACTTTCTTTGTGTTAGCGCATTTGTAGTAACGGTAAACCCTTGAAGTTCC
The DNA here is from genome assembly GCA_944372075.1 of uncultured Clostridia bacterium. Classification (GTDB taxonomy): domain Bacteria; phylum Bacillota; class Clostridia; order Christensenellales; family Borkfalkiaceae; genus Borkfalkia. The sequence continues at coordinate 759 of CALVYJ010000124.1, forward strand.
CATACCGCTCTCGCCGACCATATGAGTATGGCATTTGCCGCAAAAAAGTTTTAAGGTAAGCAAATAGTCATCTTCGGCTTTGTGCCTTGCAGGTGCTTTCTTGTTTTTCGCCAAACGCTGTTGTACTCTCTCGAAAACATCTTCCGACACAAGCGGCGGAATAATGTTCGGCACGGTTACATCACGGAATTTGTATTCGCCCAAATAGCGGCGGTTAGAAAGCATACGCTGAACGCCCGTTCCGTTTATTTTGCCACCCCGATACGAGCGTATTTTCTTTCCGTCAAGGTAGTCAACGATATACTTAATAGTATGCCCGTCGGCGTACATAGTAAAAATTTCTTGAAGAATAGGCGCGTATGTTTCGTGCGGCTCGAACTTTCTGTCTGCATTGAGCTTATAACCGAAAGTGATTTGTCCGCCGTTGTTTATGCCTTTGAGTACGTTTTCTGTCATACCGCGCACAACTTTTTCAGCAAGCTCGGCAGAGTAGTATTCCGCCATACCTTCCAAGACCGATTCAAGGAGTATGCCTTCCGAGCCTTCGGCAATAGCTTCTTTTGCGGAAACAACCTTTACACCGTTCTTGCGGAGTAGTGTTTTATAGTGTGCGCTGTCGTAACGATTACGGGAAAAGCGGTCTAATTTCCACACGATAATGCAATCGAAAGCGTGTTTATAACTGTCCTTAATCATTTGCTGAAATTCGGGACGATTGTCCGATTTAGCGGAAAGCGCACGGTCTATGTACGACTTGATAACGTCAATTCCTGCGTGGTCAGCAAATTCCATACACTCACGGAGCTGACCTTCGATACTTGCTTCCGTTTGGTTGTCGCTTGAATATCTTGCGTAAATAACTGCTCTCATTTCTGTTGTTCCTTTAAGAGTTTTAATACGGCTTCTTTGAGTTTAGCGTTAGCAGCAGAGGACGGATCGAAACACATTTCTATAAAGTCCTGCATACGCTCGTCGTTCTCAAACGCTTTCGGTTGATAGTTGTATAGCTTACCTTGCGGTTCGTCGCACCTGCCGAATATATAATCAAGTGATACGTCGAAATAGTCCGCATACCATAACAGGACTTCATTTGACGCTTCCGATATACCGTTCTCATATCTGTTGAGCGCAGATTGAGAGATATTTCCGTTTAACTTACATAATTTCATTTGCGAAAGTTTGACGCTCTGCCTTAAATCTCTTAACCTTTGACCGATTATCTTATTATCCATAGAACCACTCCTTGCAAAACATTATAACCTGTATCTGGGTAAATGTCAAGTCTTTTAGTGCATAAGAAGTAATTGAGATTTCTAATTGATTTAATTCTTGAATAGTTTATTGTATGGATATAACAAAATTTAGAAAGACACGGCTCGTCATAGTTATTTTAATATGGCTTATTGTTAACTTGATAAGTTTAATCAAACAATTTGCCGTCTTCAAAGTATTAGATTTAGGAATCGTTTTGCTTTATTTATCTAAACCGTGTGCTTTACTTCTAATAATTGTAACAGTGCATTTTGTTTTGAAAAAGCTACTTCCAAACGGAATGAATAAGAGTAACCGTTATGTGAATTATGCAGTTGATACTTTAATTTACATTGTTGCAAGTGCAGTCATCTATTATATTCTAATAATGCTGTATTGCGGATTTGTTTATTTGCTATGTGAATTAGGTTATGCCCCTGCACCGCAATAAAATAAATTCGACAAAACTTCCCACAATTCGCAAACATTTGTTCTAATAATCTATTGACTTTATACTGTCATAGTGATAAAATTCATATTGTACGACAAAGGTCGTATTATGCCCTTTTGACAGGGTAGCCGAACGGATAACGGTTAAGAGTTCGGCAAGTTCCGCTAATGAGATGCGGAAGGTTTTGGGCGGTATTGTCGCCCGCGCCTTAGCTTACGGATAGAGCGTAAGTTTTTTAATTGTACGCAAAATTCGTGAGCCGTGATAGGCTTTTATAAGTGTACCATTTTTTCCGTAAACGAGGTAACTATATGAATTAAAGCGCTAATCTGACAACTGAATATTTGCGACTAAACGCTATCGGAAACTCTACTGTTCAAATGGATCGCAATAATGAAAGTCGGTGATATAACGGAAAGTATCAGCGGCTTTTTTATGCCCTTTTTCTGGTATCTTTCCCGCTCTTTCTTGCGTGGACGCAGATATAAATAATCACAATTCGGAGGTAAACACTATGACAATCAGACCGCCATAATACGGTAAGCAAACGGAAAGCAACTGCGGAGCAAATCACTTATAGCCGAGCATAAGTGTAGCTCACTACACTTATTTCATAAGTTCCGTTCGCTCTGCGAGGCTTTTCGACCACACGGAAAAACAATTATTACAGGAGGAAATCATTATAAGCTATTTAGTATGTCATATGGAAAAATATAAACGGCAAGACGTTTCGCCCGTTGAAAAGGAAAACGAAAGAGATGAGAATTATCAAGGCAGTAACACGCAAATAGACAGCGAGAGAACAAGCGGCAACTACCATATCTTCTACCCACAAGGAAAGTACATAGATATGATTAACAAGCGGCTTGCTACTCTCACTCTCAAACGAAAGATACGCTCGGACGCCATTCTTATGAACTCGTTTGTCATCGGATCGGACGGCGAATTTTTCAAGGGTATGCGAGCTTGGGAACAACGAGCTTTCTTTGAAGATTGCGCCCGCTTCTTTATGGACAAGTACGGCTATGAAAATATGCTGTCTGCGGTAGTCCACGTGGACGAAACAACGCCGCATATGCACTTGAACTTCGTGCCTATCAACGACGGGCGGTTAAGCAGTAAAAGCCTATTCGACAGACAGAAACTTGCGGAATTGCAAACTGAGTTATGGGAACAAGTCGGAAAGAAATACGGGTTAAAGCGCGGTAAGGAAAACAGTCAGGCAACGCACATTACAGCCGCCGAGCATAAGGCGAAAGTCATTGTGCAATCTGCGGAACAAAAGCGTGATGAGATTGACAGACAGACCGAGCAAAAGCAAGCCGAGCTTGACGGACTAACCCAAACGGTTGAAGCGGTAGCGCAAGCGACAGGCAAGCCGATACCAAAAAAGAAGAAACAAGTGGCAGACGAAATCACGGCATTACGGGCAAAGAATACCCTACTCGAAGAAGAAATCAAGCGCGGAAATAGAGACCGCGCTGACGTATTCCAACAGTATATGAGAGAAAAGCGACGAGCCGACGGTTACGAAAAGACTGTACAGGAAGTTGCGGAAATCAAGGCGATACTGCCCGAAGGGTACGCCCAGCTATTGCAAGACGTACAAGACGAAAAAGCCGCCCGATACGAAAGAGAGCGACAACAAAATCTTGCCCGTATTCGCGGACAAAATAAAGACTTTTATATGTAGCAACTGAATAAATCTATAAGGAGGAAAACACCAACATTTAATGTCGAGAAGGAAAAAGAATACCACAGGGATACCCGACTTTGAAATCGATTCCCTTGCAAGAGCATTACTGCCCGCTATTCAAGCCTACTTTGAAACCGAAGAAGGGAAAAGAGAGTTTGCGGCGTGGCAAGCCGAAAGGCAACAATCACAACTGAATAAAAAACTTAATAATAAAGAGTCCCGTTAAATCGTATAGGGATAGCCGCCTTTAAGACGGAATAAGGAAAACCGCCGAAGTTGAGCGGTATATAAATGAAAGTTAAATACATAAACACAATGTAGAAAGGTTGCGCCGAATATTATAAACCTGAACAACGGCACGGCGAGCAAACATTTTTGTTTGCTCGCCAATTTTTTTACTTTTTTGGGTAAAATCTATTGACATACGTCTATATGATGTGTATAATATAGATAATTATAAATATGAGAGGACGTTATGGACGCATTGGAATGTACTAAAATATTAAAGGCTTTGGGCGAAGATACCCGTATGAAAATCTTTGAAATGTTGCGAGGCGGAAAAAAGTGCGGTTGCCAAATCCTTGAAAGTCTGAACATTACGCAACCTACGCTTTCCCACCACATGAAGATACTTTGCGATTGCGGAATAGTAATAGCCGAAAAAGATTGGAAATGGATGCACTATTCCATTGACTGCGATAAGCTGAAAGATTTGTTAGCCTATCTCGGCGATACGGCGTGTAGGAACGAAACAACTTGCAGCAAAGGAAAAAATACTTGCGATTAGTCGCAATTATTTTTTAACTTTCATATAGATATTTGTTGATATAAATAAAAATCAATTTAAGGAGGCTTTTTATGAAATGTAAGTGCTGTTGCAATAACAAGACAGAACAGACAGAAATCAAAGAGGCGGAAAGCGATCAAGTAGAACAGTCGAAAAATTTAGATGACGTTTCCAAAGAACCACAGCCGCCGAAGAAAAAAAATTTTTTTGTGCGGCATAAGATACTTGTAATTCTGATAAGCGTTATTCTTGCCATAGGACTTGCAATAGGTATTGCCGCTATCGTGGACGGCGTGAACGGCATAAAAGTGTTGGGCGATTTTATAACCGACCAAATACTTGGTATGAAATGGCTGAATATGCTTTTAGGAATGGCGTTTACGGGTATGTTCGGCGAAGAATTTATGTCAACCCGTTGGGGCGGTGCAATACAATTCTTTATTTACGGTACGATAAAGATTATGGTTTTGTTGTGCCTTTTAATCTTTCTTATATCGTATATTCAAAGTTATTTTCCGCCCGAAAGAACGAAAAAAATTCTCGGCAAATTTCACGGCATAGGCGCAAACGCTGTCGGGGCTTTGCTCGGTACTGTTACGCCGTTTTGCTCTTGTTCGTCTATACCTATCTTTATGGGCTTTACGAGGGCAGGACTTTCGAGCGGCGTTACATTCAGCTTTCTTATTTCAAGTCCGTTGGTTGACTTGGGTGCTTTCATACTGCTTGCAAGCGTATTCGGTTTCCCTATTGCTATTGTATATGTGATTGTCGGACTTGTACTTGCTATTTTAGGCGGTACGATTATTGAGAAAACGGGCGTAGGTAAACACGTTCGTGATTTTATACTCGAAGGCGAAATTGCAGAAGTCGAAGGCGTTGAATTAACTCGAAAAGACAGGTTGATTTACGCAAAAGACCAAATGCTCGGAACGCTTAAAAAAGTATGGATATATATTCTTGTTGGCGTTGGTATAGGTGCGGCTATTCATAACTTTATTCCTACGGAATGGATACAAGCGGTATTAGGCGAAGATAAATGGTATTCCGTTCTCGTCGCAAGTGTTGTAGGCGTTCCTATATATGCGGATATATTCGGTACAATACCCGTTGCGGAAGCGTTGTTTGCAAAAGGCGTTGGCGTAGGCACTATACTGTCGTTTATGATGAGCGTTACCGCTCTTTCGCTGCCGTCGCTCATAATGTTGTCAAAAGCTGTTAAGCCTAAATTATTATTTTGGTTTATATTTATCGTTGTAATTGGTATTATCGCTATCGGTTATATCTTTAACGCATTGAATTTCTTATTTGTATAAAAATCGGAGGTATATATTATGAAAATCATTACTCTTGGTAGCTGTTGCAAAAAGTCAAAACAGAACCACGAAAACGCCGTAATAGCGGCAAAGAATTGCGGTGTTGACGAGCCTATCAATATCGGCGACACAATGGAAATTATGAAGTACGGCGTTATGTCAACGCCCGCCCTTGTTATCGACGGAAAAGTTGTCGCTATGGGCAGATTACTTTCAGTTGAGCAAATCGAAAAGCTCATAAAAGAAAGATTATAAAGGACGGTATTATGGGCAGCAGAGGCAGTAAACAGAAAACGGCAACTTATGACCGAAATATCAAAGCTGCCGAGCGAGAGAAAGAACGCAAAAAGCGTGAACGTAAACTTTGGTGGCAAATGCACAAAAAGGTTGTAATTATTGTTTTGTGTGTTGCTATTGCGCTTGTAGGCATTGTTATCGGTGTTTCCGTAAAAGGTTGTTCAAATAGTGATACCGGCGGAACAACGGGACAATATACGCTTATGGACTTGGGTAGTAAAGGTTGTGTTCCTTGTGATAACTTGCAACCTGTATTATCTTCTTTACGCTCAAAGTATAGCGGCAAAATCAGCGTTAAGTTTTACGACGTGAACAGAACGTCGCAAGGCGCACAACTCGCAAATAAGTATAATGTTTCCACAATACCTACACTCATATTTTTAGATAAAAACGGAAAGGTCGTAAAGCGAATGGTCGGTTATCATTCGCAATCGGAAATAGAATCCGCTTTCCGAAGTTTAGGTTGGATATAATGAAAAAATGGCTTATAAAGCATCAGTTCGCTTTAATAATAACGAGCATAGCTATTGCGGTTATAGGTGGTATAAGCCTTTTTGCTTGGTTAGTTCTGTCAAATAACGAAGTCGTTGAGGGCGAACACTATACCCCTACGGGCGAATACGCATTGCTTGATTTAGGCAGTACAAATTGTTCGCCCTGTATTCGATTGCAACCTGTATTAGCTGAATTAAGAGAAGAATACGGCGATACAATAGACATTGTTTTCTTTGATATTACTAATACACAAGACGGTGCAGCTATGGCTAATGGCTATAAAGTAAACGTAATGCCTACGCTTTTATTCGTGGATAAATACGGCAGAGAAAAAAAGCGCATAGTCGGATTCCACACAAAGGAACAAATAGAAGAAATCTTTAAGGAATTACGGTGGATAGAATGATAGATTCATGGTTACAAACATTAAGTGAGATTTTAAGTCAAAACTTATGGATCGGCTTGCTTATATCCTTAGCCGCAGGACTTTTAACTTCGTTTACACCTTGTTCTCTTTCGAGCGTTCCGCTGATTATCGGATATGTAGGCGGATATACCGACAATAAAAAAAGAGCTTTTTTCTATTCGCTTATGTTCTGCATAGGTATGGCAATCGTATTTACCGCTCTCGGCGTTGTAGCGGCATTAGTTGGCAGACTGTTTCTCGGCATACAAATGTATTGGTATATAATACTCGGCGTGCTTATGTTCGTAATGACTTTGCAGACTTGGGGCATAATACATTTATTTCCGCAAAAGTGCGGCATAAGTAGCAAAAGTAAAATGAAAGGTGCAATCGGCGCGTTCGTTATGGGAATGGTCGGGGCGATATTTGCATCGCCCTGTTCAACCCCCGTACTTATTGCTATTACAGCGGTTGTTTCTACGGGGCAATCTATTATAATGGGTATTTTAATGCTGTTGCTGTATTCTCTCGGTCATAGCGTTCTAATTATAATTGCAGGTACTTTTGTCGGGTTTGCAAATGAATTATCCCATTCAACTAAATTTGAAAAGGCAAGCAAGGTTATAAAGATAATTATGGGAATTTTATTATTAGCTTTTTCTGCATATTTATTTTATAGTGCGTTTGCGAGGTGAAAAAAGCAATTTAAAAAGAAGTAGAAGGAATGTTATTCCTTCTACTTCTTTAATCTCTTAAATAAAAAGTAAATCCGAACCACTCACTTGTAACAAGTAAACAATTCGGATTATACTCTTTTGGTGCGCCCTAAGGAACTCGAATCCCTAGCCTTTGGTTCCGTAGACCAACGCTCTATCCAATTGAGCTAAGGGCGCATATTCAGCTTTCCGTTTTTCCGTGAGACGCTTGCAATTTCTCCTGCCCCTGCGCCACAAACACGTACCATCAACGTACCTTATAATTATAGCAAATATATTTTTTTTGTCAATATATTTTACGCATTCTTTCAAAAATTCTGAAAGCTTTTTCGTAAAACGTCCGCGCGATGCCGATCGGCATCGCGCGCTTTCGTTCATTCCGCCTGTTCCATTCCCAACGTAAACGCTCGCTCGTTGACCTGGCAAAGCTGCGGCTTTGCGACAAACTTTTCCCGCAGACAATTTAGAATACTCTTTTCCTGTACCAGTCCGCTCGCTTTTACCAAAACTCCCAACGCGATCATGTTTGCCGCGCGCACGTCGCCCGCCTCCAACGCCAAATCGTTCATGGGAATATCGTAGATGCGAACGTCGTTTCGCCCCGCATACGCATCCGAAATCGAACCGTTTACGATGATCATGCCCCCGCTCTTGACCTTCGGCGCAAACCGATGAAAACTCGGGGCATTGAGCGCGATCAATACGTCCGGTTCGGTGCATAGCGGCGATGCGATCTCTTCTTCCGAAATGATCACGCTGCAATTCGCCGTGCCGCCGCGCATCTCCGGCCCGTATGCGGGAAGATACGAGACTTCCTTTCCCTCGTGCAGACCGCTCTCCGCCAAAAACCTGCCGGCGCTCAATACGCCTTGCCCGCCTTGTCCTGCCAATACGATACGGATCATGCCTTTCCCTCCGATTTATCTCGATATACGCCGAGCGGAAACGTCTTCGTGCATTCCTCCCCCATAAACCGCAGCGCATCCACCGGACGCATGTGCCAATTCGTCGGACAGGACACCAAAACTTCTATAAACGTATAGCCGCGCCCCTCCGATTGAAACTGCAATGCCTTCTTGATCGCCTTTTTCGCCGCCAATACGTGCTTTACGTCGTGCGTGGAAACCCGCTCGATATAGTACGGCGCGTCCAGCGTTGCCAACAACTCGCATACGCGGATCGGATATCCGTTCACCGCCGGGTCGCGGCCGTTTTGACAGGTCGTCGCCTTTTGCCCGATCAGCGTGGTGGGCGCCATCTGCCCGCCCGTCATCCCGTATATGCTGTTGTTGATAAATATGATCGTAATATTTTCACCGCGCGCCGCAGCATGTACCGTTTCCGCCATGCCGATCGATGCCAAATCGCCGTCCCCTTGATAGACAAATACCGTCCGATCGGGCAAACAGCGCTTGATCCCCGTGGCAACCGCCGGCGCCCTGCCATGCGCCGCCTCCTGCATATCGCAGTTAAAATAATCGTACGCAAACACCGCGCATCCCACCGGAGCGATCCCGATACACTTTTCCTGCAACCCGAGCTCTTCGATACTCTCCGCTACCAACCGATGTACGATGCCGTGCGTGCAGCCCGGACAATAATGCATCGGCACGTCCGTCAGCATTTTCGTCTTTTCAAATACCTTCATCGGATTTCCTCCGCCTTCGCAAGCGCATCCTTTGCCGCGTTCACGATCTCAACCTCATTGGGTACGTTTCCGCCCGTCCTTCCGTAAAAATAGGTGGGCTTTTTGCCTTCGACCGCCAGACGTACGTCCTCGACCATCTGCCCCAACGACAACTCCACCGACAAAAACGCCCGCGTCTGCCGCCGCTGCGCACACTGCCTGTACTGCGCGCTCGGGAACGGATACAGCGTGATCGGCCGAATACATCCCGCCTTGATCCCCTGCCGCCGCAATTCGTTTACCGCACTCTTGACAATGCGCGCAACCGTCCCGTATGCCGTGAGAACGATCTCCGCATCTTCCGTCTTATATAGCTCCGCCTTTGCCTCTTTGGCGCAAATTTCCGTATACGTGCGCTGCAATTCGTTTACGTGCGGCTCCAACTCCTCCGGCTTGATGATCAGCGAATTTAGCACACGCCGCTGCCGGCCGTAATGTCCGCTGGTCGCCCACGGCTTGGGCGGAAGTTCGCTTAAATTGCGCATCGGCGGCAATTCCACCGGCTCCATCAGCTGTCCGATCATTCCGTCCGCAAGTATCATCACCGGCACGCGGTATTCTTCCGCCAGATCAAACGCCCGATACGTAAAATCGCACGCTTCCTGCACCGTGGAAGGCGCCAACACCAGCAGATGATAATCGCCGTGTCCGCCGCCCTTTGTCGCCTGAAAATAATCTCCCTGCGCGGGCAAAATTCCGCCAAGACCCGGCCCCGCACGCATGATGTTGACAATTACGCACGGTATCCTCGCGCAAGCTATATAGGAGATCCCTTCTTGCTTTAAGCTGATCCCGGGACTCGATGAACTGGTCATCGCGCGAACTCCCGCGCCCGCCGCGCCGTATACCATGTTGATGGCGGCTACTTCCGACTCCGCCTGCACAAATACGCCGCCCACTTGCGGCTGCTTCACCGACATATATTCCGGCACTTCGTTTTGCGGCGTGATCGGATACCCGAAAAACGCTCGGCAACCGTTCCGTATCGCGCCTTCGCAAATTGCTTCCGTGCCATGCAATAATATCTTTGCCATATCTTTATCCCCTGCTTTTTCGTACCCTGTACTTATTTTTCCACTACGATCGCACAATCCGGACACATGATCGCACAAAATGTACAGCCTATGCAGTTCTGCGCATTGATTACTTCCGCTACAAAATAGCCGTTCGTATTCATGCGATGTTCGCTCAAAGAAATTACTTTCTTCGGACAGGCATCCGCACATAGACCACAGCCCTTACATATCTTTTCATTGATCGTGATCTGCGCCATTTTTCTCACTCCCTTCTCGCTCAAAATAAAATAAATATTGCTGAATATATCCGCTGTATCGGCCAAACCGCGACTGCATCGCCTGCGCAATCTTTCTCCGCGATCGCTCTCTTCCGCCAAAACACTCCCGATAGACGCGCTCCATCCATACGTCCACCGGAAACGCATCCGTTCTGCCGAACCCGAACAGCAAAATACAGTCGGCTACCTTTTCTCCGATTCCCTTATACGTCATCAGCTGCTCCCGAAGCTGCACCGTTGGCAATACCTTTAAGGCACGGATATCTTCTTTCGCCAACCGACATGCCGCCTCCCGAAAATACGCCGCCCGGTATCCGAAACCCATCGATATATACTCCGATTGCGTCAGCGCCGCCAGCTTCTCCGCCCGCGGAAAGGTTCGATACGCTCGGCCTTCCAGCTCCCGCTCTTCCCCCGCTCGCTCACATACCTTCGCTACCATGCTCCGTATCCGAGGAATGTTGTTGTTTTGCGACAATATAAACGTCAAGATCATCTCTTCCGCATCTTGATTCAATATGCGGATTCCTCTGCCGCTTTCCGCCGCGCGCCGTATACAATCCTCCGGCATCGCCTTCGCCCAATCTACAATCTGCCCATAATTCCGATCCAGATCAAAATATGCTCGAAAATACTCGGCATCCTCTTCTCGGCAGACTATTTCATTGCGTTTTCCGTCTTGGCGCAATCTGCATGCACGCTCGCCGGAACAGATAAAATACCCCCCATCTTCCTGCCAAAACCGAAACGTTTGTCCGCACTCCAGCGTTGCTTGCGGTGAAAAATATTCGTTTGCACAATACAGCTTTTTTATCATCTTCTGCGCACCCGATACTTTTTTCTTTCGTTTATTGCATTATTATACCATACGGCTCATAAAAATGCAATCATATTATTTGGGGATATTTATGCGGATTTGACGTTTTATTCCATCCGCACATCGCCTCGATGAACGCTCTGCTTTGATCGGGCCGCATAAAAGAGAGCGCTTTTTTGCCATAAAAACAGATGAATCGGTCTAATCGTACAATTTGTTTCGTTTTGCTTTCAGAATTTGGCAAAATCCTTCAAAATAGTTTGCCAAAGCGAAAAAAAACGTGTATAGTAGAGATAAAGGATGGGAATTGAGAAAAGAATGAGCTTAAAAAGAAAAATTAAAACATCGCGGTTTATATTGACGTGCATTTTTTTTGCCGGTTATGCAGCATATGCAGTATACGCCGTTTATTATTATCGGGCCATGCAAAATTTTTTCAGCCTGCTCTTGCTGTGCCTGATCGCCGTCGTCGTGGCTATCTCTATTTTTATTATGTTCGTCAGCTACCGCATCAACTTAATGGACAAACCCCGCCCGGCGCTGTTGCGGTTTGTAAAAATGACGAAATATGCCGCTCAACTGCTGTGTTCGCTGATCTCGATCGGATTGGTCTTGACCGCCGTGCAGAATTTGAACGTGTTTTCCTTGATCATCGCCGCTATGTCCATTCCGTTTTTACTCTGGAATATCTTTGTCAACGTCGTGGCAGAGTTCTTTGAACGAAAATTTGCAAAATGGTTCGGCAAAAAATGCTACGTACCCGTTTCCAAAACCGATTCGGACGGAAATCCCATCGACATGACCGAGGTCATCGCCCACGTAGATGGCGCAAGCCGCCTTAAAAAACAGCAGGAACGCGCACAAAAACGAGCGTCACGGCGTAAGCAGTAATTCGTATCCGTTTTGCAGCGCAAACAGCAATTCGTGCGCGGGTTTCTTTGCGGCATGACGCTTGTCTTTCGTATTCGCAATGCTTTAACTCTTTCGATAAACAGACGCGCCGTCTCGCCCGCTTTGCAGAACTCCTGTTTTTGTTTGCTCCTGCACGGAATTTTCCGCCGCATATCCACCGTAAAAAGACATCCTTTGCTAAAAAATTTTCGAGAAAGGTATTGACAATCTCACCGATTGCATTTACAATAAAAGCAATCACAAGCTTGTGAAAATATTTGGAGGTGAATCATGTTCAAAAAACTCGAACCCGTATTCGATATTTTAGGAGAAATACTGGCAGTCGTATTGGTCGTCGTGTTTGCGCTTTTGATCATCGACGCGAACTTCAGCTTTTTACCGCAGGAAGTTTTGAACGTATTTAACGTAATTATGAACTACGGATTTTTAGTGCTGTGCGCGGTCGTAGGTCTGGAAGCTATGTCAAAACGCAACTTCATCTTTCAGATCATCTTTTTGGCGTTGCTGGCTTTGATCGTAATATTCCTGTTCTTCCCCGGTACATACGAAAATTTGATCGAAGTCGTCAAATAAACCTCGCTTTTTCAGTACAAGCAGGCTCGCAAAAATTGCGAGCCTGTTTTTTTTCGCCGCTTTCGTCTTTCGCTGTTTTCGTCTTTCATTGCTTTCGTCTTTCATTGCTTTCGTCTTTCATTGCTTTCGTCTTTCATTGCTTTCGTCTTTCATTGCTTTCGTCTTTTACTGCTTTTTTGTAAACAAGCGCGCGGAAAACTATTCCGCGCGCTTGTATCTTTGCATAGTATTTTTTCATTTCTTTTATCAGACTATCTCGCCCAACCCAACGCTTCGCTCTATTGCGCCCATAAACTAAAAAACAAAATTTCTGTTCGTTTGCGAAAAACCAAACGGATCAAGCACTCCTGCATAAACAGAAATGAAACCATGCCTGTTTTCAAAATTATTCATTGACTTGTGTACCACCATTCAATGTAGGCTGGTAGTCCGCGGGATCGCACAGAAAAAGTCCGTTGCAATTCAGCACGGCGTTGTCGACCGTTACATTGCCGTTGTTCAAATAAAACAGCGCTGTATCTCCACCATCCGCAACGGCTGTAAATTCTCCGCCTTCAATCGTAACCGCGCCCGCATCCGTAAAGTTGAGCGATCCGGTAACAGTACAATCCAGCATCTTTATTGCATATATTCCAAAGGAATCGACCGCATAAAGAAAACTGCCTTCAGAATAGGCTCCCGATTGAGGATTGGTAATTACCATTTCTTCGAGAACGATTTCCAATTTTCCGCCTTCCGCATAATCCGCAAAATACAACGGACTGTAATTTCCGTCCGATTTCAGCGTACCGTTTTTCAGAACAACTGTCCCTTCCGCAATATTCTGTTCCAGAGCGATCCTTCCGGTAACGGTATTGCCTCCGAGATCGATCGTTATCTGCGGATCCGTAAGCGTAATATTCAGATTATTCACATTCTCCGTAAGACAAATCTCCGCACCCGCTTCAGCGTTTTGCAATACCGCCGCAAAATTCTCTGCCGTAGCATACTGCACTGTGCGATCATACTCCGCCTCCGCGTCGTAATCGGGATTTCCGAATCCGTCCTCTTCGACCGCCGCCTGCGTCGCCTTGATCGCCACGTCTACCTCAAAACTTTTGCCCTGGTAATCGTTGCCCGCATCTTCGTACATCCCGTACACCAGAATAAACTGCACGTTGGCATACGCTTTGATCGTAAGCTCTATATCTTCCGCCAACTCCGCAAGCGTGTTCATCGGACGCTTTGTAAACGTGCCTGCTATCTTGCCGCCTTCAACTTGGATAAAATCAAACCACAACGCGTCCGTCAAATCTCCGCTCGTTGTAAAATCCAGTTTCACCTTCGCCGCAAGCGTGCCTGCATTTTCCACTTTCAGAAGC
>CALVYJ010000125.1 GCA_944372075.1 uncultured Clostridia bacterium
GCCCGCCGACTTTATATTGCCGACCCGCTGTTTGCCCGTCTCTTATCCGTTTGCCCGCCGACTTTATATTGCCGACCTGCTGTTTGCCCGTCTCTTATCCGTTTGCCCGCCGACTTTATATTGCCGACCCGCTGTTTGCCCGTCTCTTATCCGTTTGCCTGCCGACTTGGTATTGCCGACCCGCTGTTTGCCCGTCTCTTATCCGTTTGCCCGCCGACTTGGTATTGCCGACCCGCTGTTTGCCCGTCTCTTATCCGTTTGCCCGCCGACTTTATATTGCCGACCTGCTGTTTGCCCATCTCTTATCCGTTTGCCTGCCGATAATAGCCCCTCTTTTCGACTTTAATTCGCGCATCTGACACAGTTCCCCGTTGAAAGGAGCTTCCTTTTCTCCGCCCCGACCAACTTTTTCGATACGTTCATTCCTTTCTATAATAATGTCGCGCGCGTAGTTGACCTGTTTCATCCGTTTTATCATTCCCCGAATTTTTATACCAGTTTTGACTCTCTTCTTTCCGCCTCTTCTTTTGATTGCGCACCCACACGTTCCGCCTTTGTTCGGCCCGCCACTTTATGCGCCATCAAAATTTTTTTGCGCCATATACACACAAACCGTTTCACAAGCCCGTTTTTCTTTGCGCCTTGCGGATTCGTTCCCTTTTATCCCTTTGTAGCAGATCAATTTTTCCCCTTGCAACGCAGGCGACGCTCTCAAAACAAGCCTGTCAACGCTTCATCCGCCGGCGCGAAATCGAATACGTTTCACACTTCTCTCCGCCTATATTAAACATCCGGCCCCTTAATTACCGTTTACCGAATCTTTTAACGATCTCTTTTCATTAGTCCGCGAACAACTCTCGCATAGTTCCTGCAAAATCCTTCTGGATGTTCCTTTTTCGGCTCTGCCGTGTCTTCAAAACCAATAAAATCCTTACTTCTTGCTAGCATCTTTCCTACTTCTTCCTACTTTTAACCTACTTTTTACTTACTTCTTTCTTTCGACCCCAACCTGCTCGCAAATTTTCTTTGTCTGCTTTCTATATAAGACAGCCCGTCTACGCAACGAGTTAACCGACTTCGTCATTCACTCTGCCGACAAGCCGTTTTTTTCGATACATTTTTTCGAAATTTCCCGTTCTGTCATTTTCGATTTGCGCGCGTTTACGGCTCTGCACTTTGCTTCCTGTCAATTCTGTTTTTCGCGCGCATCCGATCTATTCTTGATGCCGATTTGATCATCCGATGACCGTCGAACCATTCCCCCGATCCTCTCGTTCATGAAAAGGCCTAGGTTTTACCCGCTTTTTTAATCGCTCTGAATTTACAATATGCCCGATCGCCACTTATTTGCTCTGGTTTTAATTTGTTTCTGCCAGGCCTCTCTTAATGGCCTTTGTCAACTTCCGATCTTTCCGTTCGCTTTTTTATTCGACAAAGTTAGCCTCTTTTCGTAAATGCCCCTTTTGCTTTCAATCAAATTTTTCTTGAGCCGAAATCCGTTTTTTGAAACGAGTGTTCCGATCTTCTATTTGATTTCAAGAAACCACTATTTCTCTTTGCCTCATACCTCATCCAAAAAGATATCCCCTGGTTTGTTCGCCTATAAAGCCAAATTGCCGCCGGTTTCATTTCAGCCGCTTTACTTTCTCATCGGCATCCCTTTAGAAACATCCTTCTTCTTATAACTTCTTCTTTTTCCTGTCTCTCTTTTTTCTCTTACTCACTTTTCCCCATGCTTGCTTTTCTCTTACTTGCTTTTCCCTGTTTTTGCTTTTCTCTTACTCGCTTTTCCCAGTACTTGCTTTTCTCTTACTCGCTTTTCCCTGTACTTGCTTTACTCTTACTCACTTTCCCCTGTTTTTGCTTTACTCTTACTCGCTTTCCCCTGTGTTTGCTTTTCTCTTACTCGCTTTTCCCTTACTCACCAAAGCGTTACGAGCAATCGTCCTTGCCGTAATACTGTCGCCCCGCTCTCTTTCTAATATCTTATTATCAAAGAGCCGCCTTGCCAGCAATCCTCTCAAGCAACCTCTTCCGAATCGTCGCGTTGCAGCAATTTTCAAACAACTTCTTAAAACCTGTCGCTTTAGTAGTAATTCTCGAGCAAATTCGTAAAAATCGTCCTTTTTTCTTTGACTTTGGAAAGAAACCCTCTATGCAGCGGCAAATTTCTTACCGGCCGGTCGCTTCACGCAGATAAATTTGTTTCGGACGTATAATTCCTTTCATTCTATCGACCACACGATCGCTTTCTTTAGTATGTTCCGATCGAAATATGATTAAACCTGTCCTTATAAATATATCTACGATATCTTTTACAGAACAAGCCGTACTATCACCCGCGAAATACCAATCCAGTTTCCAAGCATGATTGCGCCACAACCCAAATCTTGCGCCATATGCGCCAGTTTTTTATTGCGCCGACATATCCATCCTGTTTTGAAATCCTTACAAAAAAATTATTTTCTTTCCCTGCAACTTGCATAATCATTACACCATCGCGCATATCATCAAAAAATTCAATACCTTCCAACAATCGCCCGAAAAAGCCGAGTCCCATTGCATTTTAACGCACACATTGCCATAACCGTCAGCGCACTCATTAACGCAAACAATTCTGCCGTAACTGCGCAAGGTTTTCAAAACCAGCTAACCGCAACGCTCTTGCTTTCACCGCAAACCAAACGTCCTCTCCTTCAGCACAATTGCAGAATCATTTTTTTTACTATTATCGTACCAATCTTTTCAAACAACCATTGCGGCGGCAGCCATAATACGCCCCTGCATTCTTCCTCTTGTACGCCCATTATTCCTTACACTTTCTACTATATCGCATCAAAACAATATATCTTTGAAAGCGGACGATCCAATCAGTCCCTTTTATTTATTCATTAAAAGCAAACTGCTCGTTTATAGGAACAGCTCTTTGCTGCAGGAAGAAAGCACTTTATGTACAAATACCGCGCATTTCTCCCCAATTTTTATCTTTTATGTATTCCTTAACACGAACGCTGCTACATAAACCGCATTCTGACCCGCACAGTAAACTGCAAAATCTAAAGTTTTAGCTTGCAAAACGCCTTATGATCGACGCACAGCAACAAATTTGTATCGCGCTGCCAGAAGCACTACCCCCCTACTCTCCCCTACCTCCTAAAGCGTAAAGACACCAACCGGCTTTGCTAAAGGCAGATAGGCACCACAGCACAAATAAACGTACAATATAGGAGAGGGTAAATCTAAAGCATGAACGCATCACTCACGCGTACGCACACTGCAAATACGCACTCCGGATATTTTACCCCAAAGCACGTCTCGCTCATTGCATCATCCGGCAACATATTGCCGCACAAAAATAACGCTGATGTTCAATTCGTTTCAAAAACGCACTAACAGTACATTGCTGCATCCATATACTTAAGTTTGGCATAACGCAACGCCTAGCCTTGCAAATACACGCAATAAAACAAAACCGTTTTTTGCACTCACCATGCACCGCACATCATATAATACAAAACACACCCGAACATTTTATTATGTCGCGCGCATTCTGCACCAATTATCGCATAACCAAAGCATCGCGGCCTACCGCAATTTGCCTAATCAATTCAAGCCAGCTCACCGCACCCACCGCAACAAACCGCACCGCACAGAATCCCACCGTCATCGCAAAAACTACGATGCGCGCATGTAACAAGTCAAACACAATTCTTGTTGCACCGGTCTTTCCCTCGTCGCAAGCTGACAAAGACTCACCCTTTGTCCGTTTGACCAAATCCGACTCACGCACCAACTCATATTTCTGTATTTTTATGAAGAAAAGCAGGCGTCTGAATCATATTATCGCCCTTCTATGCTTTATGCTTCTATCATATCATACTTTTAAGCAAAATTCAAGAATTTGCTTCATTCTTTTTGGCTTTTATTCAAAATTTTATCAGATTTTCATAAAAGTACGGTTTTTTATGGTTAGCGCACCGACTTTTCGGCCCAAAAAACAGCAAAAAATGTTTCATATGAAACCTTCCAAAGTTTTTCGATGTTTCACGTGAAACATTTTAATTATATTTACCTTTGCGCGCACGCGTATTTAGTAATTAAGCTTTGATCAGTATAAAATGTTTCATATGAAACATTAAAAAATTAAGCAAATGCGGTTAAATAAACCGCGCGCCAAATCACAAATTTTTCAAAAACAACTTGCTCCTAATTTTTAAGTAGAAAAATATTCAGCTTGGGTATCCAATCACTGATGAACAAGCACGCCCTACCCTGTTTGCGACCTTTATAAGCAACAATGGTACTCGTCCGCATGCACATACAATGCGTATGCAAAAAATAGCATCAGCTTTAATTTCAATGTATGCATGCGTTTATATTCAATTTCATATGCATTCGATATGATACAATACGCTGGCGTTGATTGTGCAAAATGCATATAAATAGATGTGCCTAATATTTAAGTTAAAGCATTAAGGAAAATTCATTATCGCAAAAACAGCGCAAATATATAAATAAAGGAATAAATAATAACGCATTGCTTATATTATTTATATAAATAAAGATTGTTCAGATTCATAAGCGCAATGCATTTACCAAAAAATACGCATAATTTAATAATTAAGTTGATGAATTGAACGCTCAATAATCCCAACTCAAAAACATGATTTTACTCAAAAAACAAACTTACTTTCGCAAATATGATCAGCAACCATTACATAAAATACATCCCAAATAAAGCTATTATATTGTCGGTCCTATTCCCCTCGTCAACAATATAGTGTTTTATCTAAAAACATCAATATTTTAATTATTTTTTCTGTTTTTATGTGTAAAATAGGCCGGAAAAACCGATTAAAAATAAATTTATTCTGTCTCAAATCGTCTAAATGACTTTTTTATTTTATTCTTTAAGCCCAAAATTAGTTATTTTTATAAAATTTAAGGCATTTTTTTGTATGCGCTTGCCTAAAATCAGCAAAACACAAGCCTTTTTTATTTCGAATTATTCTTATATAAAATTGAAAAAATAGTAAATTTTTTAATATTTTCAAACAAGAAAAAGCGGTTTTTGTCATAATTAAAATAAAAGGATAAATTTTATTAAAATTTGCAAAATAAAAAATACCAGATAAAATTTTAAGCCTTTTAATTAAAACCGGATTGGCATAGTAAATGATTTTTAACCGAAAAACAAACACATGCTCTCTTTTGAGTAGAAGAAAAATACTTTTTTCATAAATAATGCGGTCTTCGCTTCCACATAAATACCTGATAAATGCTGCGCGATACGTTGATATTTCAATTTATTGTATTTTTTTAGCGCACAGTTATTATTTAGCGCATAAACTTTAGACGCAATTAATATTAAAAGCGCAATTCATATAATTTTATAAGGCGCAGATATAAAAATGAGCGCAAAATAAATTTGCGCTCATTTTTGTACAAGGCGCAAAAAACTAAAATAGCGCAATAAATGAACTTTTTTCTACAAAAAATTTACAATAAAATTTTCACTAATTACACTCATTTGTCAACAAATTGTTAATAATTAGCAAATCAAGTTATCAACATTACCGATCCGATCACTTGACGCCTTGCTCGCCTGCACCTCTTTACTTATCCACATTTTGTTAACAATGTGCATAACTTTATCCACATTTATAATCAATTATTTGTGGATAACTCAAACAATCCAACAAGAAACCACATTATCTCAATGAAAAAACATAACATAATAAATATTTTTTTCAAAATTTATCAACAAAATTTTCACAATTCTGCAAAAATCGTTGAATAATATGGCAAAAAATGGAAATACTCAATCTACCAACTGTTTTAGGAGCATCCAATGGAATATACGTTTAATTTTTTTAATAAACTTGCCTCAACCGGAATTGTAATAGCCCTGGAAACTCTATTAAAAAACCATCAAAAACCCGTCATCCTCTGCATCGGAAGCGATTTGGCAATCGGCGACAGCCTAGGCCCGATATGCGGTTCCTTAATACAAGAAAAACTGTGCGGAGACGTTTTCGTTTATGGCACCTTGAACAAGACAATTACGGCAAAAGAAATTCGCTATATGCAAGACTTTTTACGCAAAACGCATCCTAATCAACCAATCATCGCCATCGACGCCGCTGTCGGAGACGCCGGAGATATCGGACTTATTAAATTATCTAATTCCGGCATACGTCCGGGTTTAGGCGCAAACAAAAAATTCGAGCGCATAGGTGATATCGGAATTATGGGAATTGTCGCCGAGAAGTCTCTCTTCAATTACTCCTTGCTGAACTTAACTCGCCTAAATCTTGTCTGGTCCATGTCTTCTATTATATCTGATTCCATAATAACCTATTTGATGAGCAATTCTCTTCAAAAAGTAATTTGATATCAACGCATTCTTATTGCCGATTTATTACGATACTACATTATGTTGGGACTTACGAGCGAACCGTCAAACCAAAAACTTCAGCCGGTGCCCCTGACAACCCTGTAAAATAAATTTTTCACAAATATTACAGACATACATTTTCCCGTTTTCGAATATTGCAGTTCGAATCCACAAAATCACTCTGACTAACTAATGGAACTAATTTAATCAAACGTCTCGCTTTTTGCTCGTCTGTATGACTTTTCCTATCAATGAGCGCACGATTGACAAAAACCGCCTTTTTCAATGCTTCTATACCTGTGTACACTGCTCTGCATGAGCCCTTCAGATTAGTTATCTGGCCTTGCTTAAAACGCAAATCTATGCTCATTCAGCAAAAATCGGCCGCTATCTGCAAAAAACAAATTACATGACCGGCAAATTGCTTCAGCCTTATAACATGAACAAATATAACTTGCTTACCGTTAAATCGACTTTACAACATATTTGGGATTAGGCAAAAAACAATTTTATAATAAATCTAATTCATGCGAAGATGTCCGCTCAAAACCGGATATCTTCGTTTTTTAATTTTACGCCTTTTGCTTATACATAGGGACGCCCTTCTTTTGAATAATTTTTTGTTTTTATCCCTACAATCAGCAGCCGTATTTTTGCATAATCTAAAATTCGATTCGAAACAACTTTCGCTGTTTTTAATAAAATTTTATTGTAAAGTACTTAACAACATAATTTCAATTTTACATGATTTAGACGATTAACTTTTTTGGCGTTTTTATTTGATATTTTTTTTTTCATAATTAAAGTTCATTTCCTTTTTTCATAGAAACAACTATTGTTTTATGTATGTCGATTTCTTATAAAACAATAATTCTTTCATAAAAAAGGGGTTGACGAAACCCCGAATCCACGATATAATAGTACATATCATTGCGTAATATTTATATTTCATTTTTTATATAAAATTTAAGCCGTTTTTCTTTACACTTATTTTATACGGCAATATTCTTATTTTCCGCATTTCTGTCTGCCTTTTTGTTTGCAATATATTTTTGTCCGACGTTTTCCAAAATCAGTATTTCCTTTACGTATTTATATTGAAATCCTTGGCTTTTTGATCGATTATGCAATAATCCTCAAAATCCTTTGCTTTTCAAAAGAAAGGCGACAAATCCGCTCGTTTCACGAATTTGGATTGATCAAGGATGAAATCCGAACGAGCGAGACGTAAAGACGAAAAATTACGCCTGTTTTCCAAACCGACGGCGCTAAAATCGTCCGAACTCCTTGCTTTTTTATAAATATTGCGAAAAATCTGCTCGGTCGACGGATCTCGACGGATTTGAATTGATTGAGGTCGACCGTTGAATTAGCAAACGCCGTAGAACGAGCCCGAGCCTGTCTATTTTTCAAAATAACGATCAAAAACCATTCAAAACGATTTACAATCGGCAAAAATTTCGGCTTTTTATCCACCCGGGCGTTTTTTATTTTCTCGGTCTCCTTGACAGCCGTCACTTACGAGCGTGCCGTACCCCCAAAATATATTTTCAAACCGACAATCTTGCATTCGTTCGCTTTGGCGGTCGTTTAGAAAAACCGCCTCTTATCTAGAAAACGCTAAAAACTAATCCTTCGACATACAATTTTTCGTTATCCAATACATTTTTTTACCCATATATTTTTTTATTTTTCAAACATTCTTTATCGTTCGATACATTCCCTATTGAATGTGTCTGCACGATCGTAAACCGTTTTCTGAAACCGTCTTTGCGGTTGAAAAGTAAACTTTGCCATCGCATCGACGCACTCAAAAATAAAATTTCTGCGGATTTTTACGCTGTTTTGAAGATCCGCCGACGCCTTTGTTCGTTGCAAATTTTAGAAAGCGACAAACGCACTGAAAAAACTGTTCGGTTTCTTGGCTTGCTACAAATTTTAGAAAGCGACAAACGCACTGAAAAATTGTTCGGGTTCTTGGCTTGCTGCAAATTTTAGAAAGCAACAAGCGATCTGAAAAATTATTCGGGTTCTTGGCTTGCTGCAAATTTTAGAAAGCAACAAGCGATCTGTTCTGCGGAGAGCGAACCGCGGATTTTTAGACGATTTCGGAGCAACGTAAAAAATGTTTGCGCAACGCTTTCTGCCTTCGCCGATTGTCAAAAATATACAAATCTACATATTTCAAAATTGCATAAATACAGCCATACAAAAGAAGGAGGGAGTATATGGAATTTGTAAAACGATTTTTATCGTTTGCGGTATGTATCGGATTGCTCATTGGGGCGATCGTGATCGACTATCATCCGAACGCGATTTCCGGAGGAAAAGGCGACGGCATCGACACCGAGGTAACGACGTTGACTCAGATGCGAGACGTCATTCGCATGTTTGAAAACATAAATTATCAGCCCGACTCCGGAAGCGAAGCGCAATCTTTGAGCGCATCCGCTGTTCAAGCAAAAGCGCCGGCAAACTATGCGCAAACGCTCTTGTCGAGCCGCCCTGCGCGTGCAGACGTATCGCAGGCGATCGTAATGGCGGCGGCCGAAGAGGAGCCGGAGGGGACAAGCGACCCGATTTTTGCGCAGCATGACAGCGTAACGCTTGTAGAGGACTCAAAGATCTATCTGCAACTGGATTTCCGCGAGGAAGGGGAAACCTATTTATCGACATCGTCGACGATGATGTCGGCACAACTCACGATGACGATCTATTTCACGAGCGAGGCGACGCTGTACGACATGACCTGTGCGATATTAAGCGATACGAGCGCAAGCATGCGTCAAGACTTATACGACGCAACGGAGGGATCGATGGGCAGCATATCGTCGAAAGAAACGATAAAAACCGCGATAGATCTGTCCTTTCAGGCGTACATATCGGATTCGCAAGCGCTGCTCAATTACGATAAAATTTATTTCGGGGGCACCCGAGAATACGATTACAACGCCGCGGATTCAGCCGACGACGTTCATAAAAAGGAGTCCTTATATCCCTCTTTAACGGAGGAACTTACTCCGATGGAGGGGAAATGGCTCGATTGTAAGAACGAACCGTCGTTGTTGGAAACATTTCTCGAAGCAGGAACGCAGGATCTTCAAACGCTTCTGGCTCTGGGGGACATGCTGGAGATCTACGAATCGCAAGCGGAAGAAAGCGAAGACGGGGATGGGATATACATCTTGCCGATCGAAGAGCTTTTGAAGATTTTTATTTCAGATTTAACCGATGTGCAGGGCGTGGAAGGGGATTTTCTCATTGATCTTGGCAACCGAATCGAGCCTGCCATGCGCTACTCATTGTCGTACGACTATTCCGACAAAGATTTATCGGTCGAAAAAATAGCGGTATTCGGGCAGTGTTCTTTGGTATTCAAGAACATCGATAACACCGTTATCACGGTAGATCCGGACATGCAGGCGCACGACATTCGAGACTATCTATAAGGAGGAAACCGATCATGCAAGACACCAATTCTTTACAAATTGACGCCGCGGCGGAAGAAACGCCTCAATTTTTATCCTCCAGACAGCGCAAACAGGCCGCTCGCCAGATTCTTGCGCGCATTTGTCTCTCGTTGCTGATCCTGGCAACTTCCGTCTTTTGCCTGGTCGTGTTGTTTTTCGGCCCTGTCCGCGCGTTCGGAAAGGAGCTGTCTGCCATCACCGCCGTCAACTTTATTCTCGCGATCCTGCAAATTCAAAAGGGCATTATCTATGAAACCCTCGTAAAACTGTTCTTGGGACTAATGTATTTCGGTTTCATGATCGTCATGCTGAAAAATTTTATTCAGGCGATCCGCTTTTGCTGCGTTGCCCTCTCTTCCAAACTTGCTCTGCTGGAACCGAAACAGCAGGTCAACACGCTCGGCCGCCTCTATAACTGCGGTACGTCTTCGCTCTACAAACTTGTCTGCCTGCTCGTCGTTTCTTACCTGTTTTGCGGCGAAACATTGCTGCCCGTCGGCTGGGTGATCTTGATCGTTTGCGCGATCGTTCCCATCCTCGGCGCGGCGCTTATCGCCTTCCCGACGCCCGCCGTTTCTTCCATTCAAAATACCTACACCAGCACCTGGAACGACTTTTTTTTCGCCCTGCTGCGCCAGGTCGCCGCGTTCGCTTTTGCCGCCTGTTTGGCGTATTTTCTCTTGACGCCCGCCGCATCCGATCTCTATTACGACCTGCAAGTTCTCTTCGGCGGCTACGCCAGCGGCACGAAGAATATCGTGCGGCTGCTTCTGGGCAGCGTGGTGACCGATCTGCTCATTTTGATCGCCATTCTCTCCTTTTTATCGCTCTTAAAGTCCCTGTTTTCCAGCTATCCGGGAAACTTCGGCTACGAACAGGTCGCCAATACCGATCTTAAACACTACAGCCTGCGCATCTTGATCTTGATCGCCGTTACCGCCCTGATCCTCTGCGTTCTCCAAATCCTCGCGCTCGGCACAGAAATCGAATTGACCCGGGATCTGCTCCTCGATTGGTTCTCCCTCTTGCGGGATTACCATATTCCCGTCATTTTGGCCTCCCTTGCCGGCATCTCGATCTCCGTCGGCATGTCCCAGCAATAACCGCGTCGCATGGACAGTCTTTCCGTTTGCAACCTTCTTTTCCTTTTTTTCCGCAAACGCCCTTCCTTCGACGCACCCCTTTGTTTTTTCCGTACCTTCGGCAAGCCGCCCGTTTTCGGGCGGCTTGCTTTATAAAATCTTTCGAACGTATCGGCTTTTTTTACAAAACAAGCGCCTAAATCGAAAAATCGATTTAGGCGCTTTTCGTCTTTTTTTACCGCGATCGTACTGTCCGCTTGCCCGCATTGTCCGCTTGCCCGCCAACCGGTCGCCGACGCGCTAACGTCCGTCCGTTTTGTCAAGTCCGTTTTCCGCTCAAAAGTTCATTTATCTCAGAAATCCCTGCGCGGGAAGGGAACTCACTCTTCGCGCTCGATCCGCGTTCCGCAATAGGGACAAGCGGTCTCTCTGCCGGTAAAGGACACTTTTGCCCCGCAAGCCGGGCAGATCTTCTGGGTCGTACGCTTTTCAAGCGGCGTGTTCTCGTTGAGCGCGACGCCGTCGGGCGTGCGAATATAGCCGAGCATCCATCCCTTTTGAAAGAGCGTGTCCAGACGCGCACGGATATCCTGTTCCGTTCCCCCCAACTGCGCGGAAATCTCGCGAACGGTATATAAGTTTTCGCAATGAATGGCATACGCAACGCGATACAACCCGCGCTTTCCGGAATATCCGACCCAGGCAATCGGACACCCGTAAAATCCGCCCACCAAACACGCGATCCCTATTGCCCATACGGGCGGCAGTCCCGCCGCCAATCCCACGCCGAGCATCACGCCGCCGATGGGAAACAGCGCCGTAAACAGCATCGCCAAAATAAACGCCGACCGTACGGCCTTTTGTATTTTTTCCATAAATCCGTCCTCTTTTTCTTCCAGTATATTGCATGTCGAACGGATTGTCAACCGTCGCGCCGAAATTTTTTGTACCCGCACGAAAAAGTCGTCGCAGCGAGCGGAGAGGCGCGAAGCCGCCGCGGGCGTACCTCATGGCGACGCAAACCAACCGCAGGGGGCGAAGGGGCAGCGCTTCCGCGGCGAGCGGAGAGGCGCGAAGCCGCCGCGGGCGAACCCCATGGCGACGCAAACCAACCGCAGCGGGGCGGAGGGGGGGCGAAGGGCCAGCTCTCCCGCAGCGGGGCGGAGGGGGGGCGGAGGGGCAGCGCTTCCGCGGCGGGCGGAGGCAATTCTTCTGCAAGAGCGAGGAAACGGGGAGGGGGGACAATTTTGCATACACCGTTGACAACGGGCGATAAATATGGTATAGTTTGAATAGAAAAAAGTTTTTCGGCATGAAAAAACTTTACGAAAACAAGAAAGGAGACCAGGGGGATGGGACTGTTAAAGGTAATTGAGTGGACGGAAAGCGATTCGGATACGATCGTATATAAAGTAGACATGGACGGGAACAGCATCAATCGAGGCTCGATGCTGACGGTACGCGAGAGTCAAGTGGCGATATTCTGCGACAAGGGGAGGATGGCGGACGTATTTTTGCCCGGGCAATACAAACTGGACACGGACAGCATTCCTATCATCACGAAGCTGTTATCCTGGAAATACGGATTTGAAAAGCCGTTCAAATCGGACGTATATTTTGTGAACACGCGGCAATTCACGAATCAAAAGTGGGGGACGTCGTCGCCCATAATGATACGCGACAAAGATTACGGAGCGGTGCGGGTACGCGGTTTCGGAACGTACGCGTTCCGCGTGCAGGACGCGTTTGTGTTCATGAAGGAATTATCGGGAACGCACAGCAGTTTTTCGACGCGAGAGATCACCGATTATATTCGCAGTATGCTGGTAATGGGGATATCGGATGCGATCGGTGAGAGCGGCGTGCCGGTATTGGACATGGCGGCAAACCTGATGGAGCTGAGCGAGGCGGTGCGAAAGAGTCTTTCGGCGCGTTTTGCGGGGATGGGTTTGGAGCTGTCCGGCTTTAATTTTGAGAGTTTTTCGCTGCCGCCCGAGCTGGAAAAGGCGCTGGACGAGAGCACGCGGCTGGGCATGATGCGAAAGAACATCGACGTATACACGCAGCTCGCGCAAGCGGATGCGCTGAAAGAGGCGGCAAAGAACCCCGGTGCGGCGGGCGGAACGATGGGCGCCGGCATCGGAATGGGCATGGGAATGGGCATGGGTCAAATGTTTGCAAACATGAGCCGCTCCATGCAACAGCCGCAAGCCGCCGCGCAGGATGCCGCGGCAAAGCACTGCATTCATTGCGGAGCGGCTCTGTCGGCGCGGGCGAAATTCTGTCCCGAATGCGGCAAACCCGCCGCATCGGAAAATGTTTGCCCCGATTGCGGCGCAAGTCTTCCCGCAAACGGGAAATTCTGCCCCGAATGCGGCAAAAAAATCCGCTGACGGGAGGTAGGATATGTGGCAGTATATTCTGATTGCCGCTTTAGGCGTACTCTGCATCGCCCTTGCGATCGCGTTGTTCGTCTCCGTGCGAGCCCTGCGTAAATACAAGGGCGGATCGTCCGAACTGGCGCGACCCGTTCAAATCATTGACGGCGTGCGCTATTCCACCGACGCCGCCATCACGAAAAACGGAGAAGTCAACGTCTCGCACAGAGAGGGAGACGTCCTGTTGGAGGCCGGAAAAACGTATATCGCCCGCAAAGACGGCGCGCTCCTGCCCGGACAGTACACCCTTCTCTCCGCAGGCGACGCCGCGCATACCTTCAAACTTCGCACGGGCGGCTACGTGCGCGATTACTCCCACGGCGATACCTTGATCCTCGCGGAAGGCGATTCGATCTGCGCCGTTTCCTGTAACGTCATTCTGCGCTGACTGCGCTAAAAGGAGCATTCCATGAGCAAACGTTTTTTACCTCGCCTGATCGTAGGCCTTGCCTTTCTCGCCGCCGCGATCCTGTATCTTCTCTCCGAACTCTCCCCCGATTCGTTCGGTTGGTTCAGCCTCGCCTGGGCGGGTTTTCTCTTTTCCGCCGCGAGCGGCCTCGCGCTCTTGATCAGCGCTTTGCTTACTAAAAATTCCGTCACCCTCAAAAAAGGCACCGTCTTTTTAAGCGGCGCCCTGCTCGTGGTGGCGGCTCTGTGCCTCGTTTCTGCGCTCGCCCTGCCCAAAAATCTCATTCTTCCCATCATCTTGGTCATTCTCGCCGCCCTCTTGGTGCTCAGCATCCTCTTCACCGGCGCGAAAAAATGGGACGAAGGCGACAACCACAAAGTCGGCTATAAAAATTACTACCAACGCAAAGCCGAAGAGGAACGCCAAACCGAAAAAGACAAAGAAAACAATTCCTCCGACTCTTCCGATTCCTAAAGCGCGCCGCAATGTCGGCACGCCCTTTTGCGTACGGTCTCTTTTCGTTCTGAACACTTTTATACCGTACTTTTTCTTCCCGCAACGCCGCGCAAAAGTTTTTGCGCGGCGTCGCTTTTTTCGTGCCGTCTTCCGACTTTCCTTGTGCCGCTTTCCGACTTTCCTTGCCTTGCCCTCTTTGTGCCGTCTTCCGACGTTAGTTTGGATCCTCTTTTGCCGCGCCCCGCCGCAAACCGTTGCGGCGGGGCGCGTTGTGTGGTTTTATTTGCGTTTTACGGGGAGAGGAGCGCTTTGCTTATCTTTTTTCCGACCGCGCCGCAACGCGGCGCATACGCCTCTTTTCAGCACAGAAAGAGCCTTCCGTTTTTTTCTTTTTCCAACGACAAAGCGGTTTATTTTACTTTGCCGTTTTTCGTGCCGACCTCTCGGACGCAGAGCACGGCGGGCAGTAAAGGCTGCCCGCCGTGCTCTGTCTTTTCCTTTTTTTTGCGTTTTTTCGGGCCTCTCCGCTAGAATGCCGACGCACCTTCTTCCTTTTCCCACACGGCGTACAGTACCGTTCCGTGGTCCGGCCCGTAATCCAAAAACGATCTCGGCAGCGTTACCTGCAGCCGATACGGTTCTCCGCTTATTGTCGTTCCTTCTTCCGTTTCTACGCCGCATACGATTTCGCCGTTTTCTTCCAGCGCCCAGCCCTTAAATTCGTAGCCTTCCCGCTGCGGCGCAAAGATTTGTGCTCCGAAAAGTCCTTCCACATTGTCCACCACCGTTGTACCCTCATAGAAGGGCCAATTCACTTCTCTTTTCAACAGCGTATAGCTCTTTACGTACGGTATTCCTCCCTCGCAGCCGAGCGCACAGTCGTATACAATACGGCCGCTTATAAACCAATCAAAATCCAGCCCTATCGTTATCATTTCCGGGTCCGCCCTGTACCATCCTTCCGGCGCATCCTCTGCGGAATCGGTATACACGGTTACGCCGGTGAACGCGCCCGAGCCGATCGTCTCCACGCTTGCGGGCAGCGTTACCGCTATCCTGTAACACTCATAAAAAGCACACGGTCCGATCGATTTTACGCTCCGGGGTATGGCGATATGGATATCCCTCAAGCCGCTCTCTTCAAAGGCGCTTGCCCCTATGCGCTCCAACCCGTTCGGAAACACAACCGCCTTTAGCTCCGCACATTTTTGAAACGCTTTTTTGCCGATCTCCCTTATCGTCGACGGAAACTCTATGCCGGTCAGCGCGGTTTCGCCAAAGGCGCCTTCTCCGATCTCTTCTATCCCTTCGGGCAGCTCTATCGCCTCTATCGGTACCAGGTAAAAGGCATATGCGCCGATGCGCGCCGCCCCCGCCGGTATTTCGCTCGTTTGGCAGCCTCCCACCACTTCCGCGTTCTGCCGGCGGATTATGCAGTTCTCCTCGCTGCGGTACTCGCTGTTCCCGCTCGCCACCGTTATTCTTTTCAGCGCGCGGCTGCCCGCCGTTATCCCGCTCTCTATCCACTTTACGCTCGCCGGTATTTCCAGCTCTTCCATCGACGTAAATGCAAACACGCCCTCCCCGGGAACAGAAAAAAGGCTTTCTTCTTTGCCTTCACCGATCTGTTCTACCCCTTCCTCTATATGCACGGCGCGCAGGTCCTTGCAGAAACTAAACGCCGCGTTTCCGATTTTGGCTACATTCCCGGGTATGGTGATTTCCGTCAACCCTTCGCAATAAGAAAACGCATTCTCTCCGATCGATTTTACGCTCTCGGGTATTACGCTCGCGCGGCAGCCCGCTACCAGCGCGTCGTCTTTGCGGCGGATTATGCAGTTCCCTTCGCTGCGATAGGTCAAATTCCCTTCCGCCACCGTCAGCGTTTCCAGTGCCGTACATTCTCCTATAAAAAAGGGTGTAATTTCTTCCACGCTTGCGGGTATGGTAAGCCCCTTCAGCGCCGAACCGTAAAAAGCGGAACTTTGTATCTCTTTCAGCCCTTCCGGCAAGGCGATTTCCGTAAGCGACGTGCAGTTTGAAAAAGTAGAAAATTGCAATACTTCCAGCTTTTGCGGCAGCTGTATGTGCTGCAGCGCCGTGCAGCCCGAAAACACGCTGCTTTTAAGTTCCGCCGCAGGCGGGCAGAGCACGCGGGTCAGCGCGCTGCATCCGGAAAACGCATTCGCAAAAATCTCCGTCATAAACGAAGAAAGAGCCACCCCCGTCAGGTTCTTGCACCCGGCAAATCCCTCCGTACAGATCCGCGCTATCGGAAGCCCGTTATAGTAGGCGGGGATCACCAGCTTTCCGCTTACCTTCTCTTTGTCGTACGCTATCGCCTCGTAGCTGTTCCCTTCTTCCGTCAGCCGTACCCCCCAGCCCTGTGCAATTTCCGGCGTATAGCGCAGCGTTTCCGACCATTCCGAATCTTCGTACCGCCCTCGCAGATCCCCATACGCCTGTACCCGAAATTCGTATTCCCGCGAATTGAGCGCTATCGTAAATACGCTGAACGCATTGTGCTCCGTTTCGTATTGGGTTCCGTCTACCTCTACGATATACCCCGCCGCATTGTCCACCTCGTCCCACCACAACGTCTCGTCTTCTATCTTCAACGACTGCGGCGTCTTCAGCTGCGTCTGCGCCCCGCATCCCGCCAGCAAGATAAATACCGCCGCCGCTACCAACAATGCCCCTGCAAGAATTATTTTCCCGCTTCTTTTCATCAAGCGCTCCTCCCTGTTTTTTGCGGCACGCACTTTTCGCGCGTGCCGCTACGCTTACCGCTCGCACGGCATTCCTACTCTTTCGGCACAACATGCGCAACGCTTTCTGCGCGCCGCAGAAATTCCGTTTGCGCAACATAGCAACTTCGTTTTGCGCCGTCGATACTCCGTTTACGCGACCTGCTCATCCCATGAAAATAAACTCTTTTGTCACTTTTTTCTATTTTATCACAATTTTTCCGGATTTGGAATACCTTTTTGTAAATTTGTACCGATTTTTTCGATTCGCATCGGCTTTCCGCACAAGATGCGTCTGCCGAAATGCCGCTCTGCTCCGCGTTTTTTTGAAAACCGAACCCATGGCCTGGATGTTTTTCTCTTCGTTTTTTTGAAAACCGAACCCGTGGTCTGCATGTTTTTCTCTTCGCTTTTTTGAAAACCGAACCCGCGTCCTGCAAATTTTCTCTTAAAACGGCTTTCTGCGACATAGCGGACGAGCGCGCCTTTCGGTGCGCTCGTCCGCTATGCTTCCTGGCTGTTCTTTGATTTTTTTCGCCGATGCTGTTTTGCTGTTCTTCGCTTTGAACTTTTCCGCCTGTTCGAGAGCAAAAAAACCGCGCCTGTTCGGCGCGGTGCAGGTTTTTCGCAATTTACGCGTACGCTTTTTGCATCTGTGCGGCGTCGATCTTTGCAAATTCCCGCTTTCGGACGACGATCAGGCACACGGTATGCGCCAAAATGGTAGCCACCCAGCTGATGGGGTAGGAGAGGTAGAGGTTGACGAGCGTGCGGTGCGCCGCAAAGAAGGTATAGATATAGACGATTCGCAAGCCGCACACGCCGACGATGGACATGCACATGGGCAAGACGGAATGTCCCATGCCGCGCATACTGCCGACCAAGACCTCCATGATCCCGCACAGGCAATAGGTGGTGCAGATGACGCTCATGCGTTCGAGACCCATCTGAACGACTTCGGGGGATTTGGTATAGATCGAAAGGAGGAACGCTCCGGCAAAGTACACGCCCAGTCCCATTGCCAAGCCGAGGAGCGTTACGATGATGAGGCTGTTTCGCAGGATGATATCGATATTTTTTTTCAGATGCGCGCCGAAATTTTGGCCGGTGAAGGTGAGGCATGCCTGCGAGACGGCGTTCATCGAGGTATAGACGAACCCCTCGATGTTGGAAGCCTCGGCGTTGGCGGTGATCGCCACGTCGCCAAAGGCGTTGATCGAGGACTGAATGATCACGTTGGAAAGAGAAAAGATACAGCCCTGAATCCCTGCGGGCAAGCCGATGCGCAAAATATCGCCGAGGGCTTCTTTATGGATGCGCAGGGAGCGCAGGCGCACCTTGCAATGTCCTTTGAGACGCATCAAATGCACCATTACGAGGGTAGAGGAGATCATCTGCGCAATGACCGTGCCGAGCGCGACGCCCGCCACGTCCATCTTGCACACCGCCACGAAAAAGATATTCAGCCCGACGTTGGAAATGCCCGCCGCGCACAGAAAGAGCAGGGGGTTTTTCGAATCGCCCCGCGCGCGGCAGAGCGAGGAGCCGAAATTGTATAACAGATTGAAGGGCATGCCCGCAAAATAAATCTGCAGATACAGCGTGGAAAGGGGCAGCACGGTGTCGACGGGGGCATCCATCAGTACGAGCAGGGATCTGGAAAAGATCACGCCGAATACGCCCACGATCACGCCGCCGATCAGACTCAGACAGATCGCCGTATGTACCACGCGATCCAGCCTATCTTCCTTTTTCGCGCCGATCCAGCGCGCCGCCGCCGAGCACGCTCCCACCGAAAGTCCCATAAACAGATTGACCGTCAAATTGATCAGCGACCCCGTCGAACCCACCGCGCCCGCCGAAACGTCGCTGGCAAACCGTCCCAGCACGATGATGTCCGACGCGTTGTACAACAACTGCAAAATTCCCGTCAGCATGATGGGAAGCGCAAACATTAAAATTTTCAGCGGCGACGGCTTTACCGTCAGATCCGCCTCCTTCTTGATCCTCTCTTCTCTCATAGCGCAAACATTATATCCCTCCGATTGCCGTTTGTCAAAACTTTCCCGCGCCTTTTTCGACAATTCTTTTCCGCTCTTTTTCCCTCCCGCGCTTTGCTCCCTTCCCGTTCCTCAAAAACCATCGCCCGCCCGCGCAAACGCATCCGAACAGTTCCCGCACCGAATGAAAAAAAGCGGCAAAAAGAGACGTAAAAAGCCGAAAGGGGCAAAGCGCCGCAAACGGCGAAATAACCGAAAACGGCAAAAGCCGAAAAGCGGAAAAAAGCCGCAAGCGGGCGCAAAAAAAGGCGCGTGCAGGGGAGAGCGCCTTTATTCGAACGAAAGGGCAGCCTTTCGCAAGCGTGGTTGCGAAAGGCTGCGCCGATCTTACTGTCTGTTTGTATGCCGATTATTCTTGGTCTTCCTTTTTCACGTCGTTGGAATTACCCAAAAACGTTCCGAAATAGGGCTGACGCTTTGCGCGGGGCGTGCCGCTTGCGCGCGCCTTATCGTCGCGGTTGAACCCGCCCTTGCGGTCTTTGCGCTCGAAATTGTCCTTTTTGTCGCGGTTGAATCCGCCCTTGCGGTCGCGGTCAAAGCACGGTTTGCCGCCCCTGCGCTCGCTGCGTTCCGCACCCGGCTTGAGGTTGTTGGGGATGACCACGATAAAGCGGTTGGGTTCTTTCCCTTCGCTGACCGTCTTGACCTTGTCGTTGTCCGCCAAGGTCGCGTGAATGATGCGGCGCTCGTAGGGGGTCATCGGTTCGAGGGAGACCTTTCTTCCCAACCGTACCGCCTTTTCCGCGAGTTTTTCCGCCAGGCGTTTGAGCGTCTGTTCGCGCTTTTCGCGATAATTTTCGCAGTCGACGACCACGCGCTTATATTCCTCGCGGCCGATATTTGCGACGGCGCCGGCCAATACCTGCAAGGCGTCCAGCACCTCGCCGCGATGCCCGATCAACGCATAGTTGTTGTTGGTGATGACGTTGATCCGCGTATTTTCCTCCGTTTCTTCCAATTCCGTCGTGGCGGTGACGCCCAAGAGATCGAACATCCCGTCCAAGAACGCGACGGCGCGCTCGCCGTCGGTACATTTTTTAGAAAGTTTCACGCGGGCGGGAACGCCTTTGCTGAACAGTCCGCCTTTTTTTCCTTCCTCCACGACCGCTACGTTGACCTCTTCCAACGTCAACCCCATTGTTTTCAGCCCCAACTGCACGGCCTCTTCCACCGTTTTGCCGCTGAACTCGTACTCCGTCATTTCTTTTTCCCTCCGTTCCGCGCATCGTCCGTCTTTCTTACCGCCTGCGGAATTCTCTTATTATATTTTTCCTGTATTTCCCGCTCCTCGATCGCATGGAATTTCCGATCGATCACGAGATTGATCAGCAACGTACTCACGATCCCGTAAAAACTGCTCGTGATCATGTAAATACTGAACGCGGCGCTGTAAAAGAATGAGAAGATACCGAACATGATCGGCATAATGATCATCATCATTTTCTGCGTCTGTTTTCCGCGGCCGTCCGCCGTTTGCAGCTCGTTTTGCGCCTTCTGGCTCTTGGACAGGATCAACTGCGAAAGGAACATCGAGCCGATGGAAATGACGATGAGGATATAATATCCGTTTGCGGCTTCTTTTTCCGCGCTCAAATTTTTCGTGATCTCGTTGAACAGATCTTTATCGACGCCCGACTCCAACTGTACGGGGTGGTTGTACGACGTATCGGGCAACCAGACGTTTTTCACCCATAAAAAGTGCGAATTTTCGGTATTGTACTGCACCTGCGCGGCGTTTCTGCCCACGATCTGCAGCGCAAGCACCGCCTGTTCCTGCTGCGAAGAGACCGACTCGTCCTGCAGGGCGGCTTCGCGCGCGGCGACGATGACCGCGTCTTCGCTCGCGAACACGGCTTCGGTCTTGACGTCGTA
The DNA here is from genome assembly GCA_944372075.1 of uncultured Clostridia bacterium. Taxonomy (GTDB): domain Bacteria; phylum Bacillota; class Clostridia; order Christensenellales; family Borkfalkiaceae; genus Borkfalkia. The sequence continues at coordinate 20,932 of CALVYJ010000125.1, forward strand.
ATAGGTCGCGCCGATCTTGGTCTGCGCCCAATCGGCGGCGGCGTTCATCACGGCCGTGTCCGAAACGTCCAATCCCGCCTTGAGCACTGCCGAACGGGTGATCGTCACGCGCAAGAGCGCCTGTTCGTCGTCGTAGGTATCCGTTCTGGTATAGGAAATATTCCCGTCCTCGTCCGCGGTTGCGCCGCTGGTGACTGCGTAGACGATCCGATCGGGCTCGACGCCCTCCGTCTCCGAGGCGTACGCAAGCACTGCCTCGTTGTATTTTACGGTCATTTTCCGATACACGTCGACGTTGGTATAGGCGGAATAATCGGAAAAGGCGCCCAAAACGATCATGAACACCACGAGCGTTACGATCATCGGCAGACATGCGCCCCAGAGCGAATAGCCGTTCTTCTTGTACAGTTCCATCATCTTGGCGTTGTACATCTGCTGATCGTTCTGGTATTGTTTCTGCAATTTTTCCAAATGCGGGCGCATTTTTTCCATTTTCAGGTTATTTTTGCGCATCGACGCCTTGGAATAGATATCCAGCGGCAGGGTAATGGTCTTGAGAATGAGCGTAAAAATGACGATACCCAACCCGACGTTCGGCAACAGCTCTACGATCCATTTGACGAGATTTCCCAAAAAGTTGAGCCCCTCGCCGAAATCGGGATTATAGAGATAGATGGTTTCTAAAATTTGCAACATCTTTATTCAATCCAAAAATAAATTCACTCCGCCGCAGCCGTTCGGCGCGCGAAGCCCGCATGCGCCGTCAGTACAGCCAGCGCACTTTGAAATAATTTTCCGGCACGGGATCATAGCCGCCCTTCGAAAACGGATTGCAGCGCAAAAGCCGCCAACATCCCAGCAGGATCCCTACGATCACGCCGTGGTTGTTGATCGCCTCCAGCATATACTGCGAGCAGGTCGGCCGATACAGACAGGTATTCTTCGAAAGATATTTTTGATACAGGATGATCAGCCGCATACAGGCAATCTTCAAAAGGGGAGGAAACACCCGCGTTCGAATGTATTTCCATTTTCTGCGCACTTCGACCCGCGTCATTGCAACAATCCCTCCCTCTTCAATGCGGAGGCGATACTTTTTTCAAACCCTTGCAGGGTATATTCCTGCGCCTGCTTGGGAATGAGGATCACGGCGTAACTTCCCTTAAGATACGGCATCTGTTTTCGGAAGGCTTCGCGCAGCAGCCGCTTGATGCGGTTGCGCCGTACGCTCTTGCCGTGCTTTTTGCTCACGCAAACGCCCAACGCCGTCTTCTTTGCCGGCAGATACAATAGAATTAAAGCAGGGGAAAAACACTTTTTTCCCCTTGAAAACAATTTTTGAAAATCGTTATTCTTCTTTATCCGCGTATACAAATCGCACCTTGCGCCCGTCCGTTATGCGCTGAGCTTCTTTCTGCCCTTGTCTCTCCTTCTCTTGAGCGTCTTGCGCCCGCCCTGCGTCTTCATCCTCTGGCGGAATCCGTGTACTTTGCTTCTCTGCCTCTTCTTCGGCTGATATGTTCTCTTCATGTTACGATACTGCTCCTATTTTTTTAATTATCTTTTTCATTATACATAAAAGACCGCACGGCTGTCAACCGTTTTTATGCCGATGTACGCACGGGAAGTATCAAATAGAGGTAAGAATCTCCCGCAACGGGGGTCACCACGCAGGGCGCGACCGCCCCGTTCAGGCCGATGCTCACCCTCTCGTCGCCCGCCGCGTTCAGACATTCGCTCACATATTTGCAGTTGAGCGCAATGAGTACGTCCTTCCCTTCGAGTCGGATCTTGACGCTTTCGTTGACCCGCCCGATGCTCGTATTGGAGGAAACGTTCATGCTCTCCTCGCGGATATCAAAGGTAACGATGCTGTTTTTGTCCGTCCTTGCCAGCACCGCCGCGCGCTCCACGCTCTCTTCGAGCGCCTTCGTCTCCACCTCGATGCGGCTCGTGAACTCCTTGGGCACGATGTTCGCCACGTTCACAAACTCGCCCTCGTACAGACGGCTGGTCAGCACGGTATCCGCAATGCTCACCAGCAGCATATTTTTCTGGATAAAGATCTCGATCGTCTCCTCGTCCGCGCCCAGCATCCTTCCGATCTCGTTGAGCGTCCTTCCCGGACAGATGATGCGCATATCCCCCACGGCAGACTTGAGCTCCTTCTTGCACACGGCCATGCGATACCCGTCCAGCGCCGTGAAGGTAATGTTCGCGTCATTCGTCCGGATCAACACCCCTTTTAGCACCGGCCGCGAATCGTCCTGTGCACAGCAGAACGTCGTCTTTGCGATCAGATCTTTGAGATCTTTCGTCAACAGCTCGATCCGCTTTTCCGTGATCTGCACTTCGATCGCCGGAAAATCGTCGGCATTGAGCACCTGCATGCTGCTCTCCGATTCCCCGTACACGATATTCACCTGTTCGCCGTTGCTCTCCAGCGTGATCTGCTCGTTTTCCAGCTTCTTGATAAAATCCGCAAAGAACTTTCCGGGAACGCAGATCGCCCCCTCTTCCAGCACCTCCGCGCGCACTTTCTTTCGGATAGACATCTCTCCGTCCGTCGCGATCAGCGTCATCGCGTCGTTTTCCGCCGTTATCTTGATGCACTCCAGAATCGGATTGGTCGTCTTCGTGCTGCACGCCTTGGACACCTTCATCACCGCATCCGAAAGCTCGATCCCCTCGCAGATGATCTTCATAGTTTCCTCCTGCCGTTCTCTTCGCGTCCGCCGCGGATAATTCCGCTTAGCGGGAAAGAACTTAAATATAGAAATAAAATTAGTATTTAGTAGATATAGTAATAGTGTGCTGTAGAAATGTGCATAACTCAAAAAAGAGCCGCCAACCCAACAGCGTGCTATTATTATATAGGAAACGGCGGGAAAAAGCAAGCCGATCGAGGGAAAAAGCGTGTGGATAAATTCAACTTTTTTTGTGGAAAGAGTTGTGGGAAAAAAGTGGAAGAGTGGATAAGTTTGCATAAAAAAAGGCGTGAGAGAAAACGAAGGAAGGAAAGATCGGGCAAAAAAAGGGAAGTTATGCAGAAAAACACAGCCGGTTATCCACAGAAATCCACAAACGCACAGGCGTCTGCGCGAAGAAATTTCCACAAGTTTATTTTTTGCAAGTCGTTTACTTTTTGAAAAAGGTATGGTATAATCGGAACATGCAGGAGTATAGACAATGGATCGAAGAGGGGGAGACGGGCGAGCGGTTTCGCGCCTTTTACCGCCTCTTGCGGGAATACAACGAGCAGTTCAATCTGACGCGCATCGTCGACGAAGAGGACTGCAAGATCAAGCATTTTCTCGATTCGCTGGCAGGCGAGCGGTACATCGGGCAGGGCGCGGCGTGCGCGGAAGTGGGCTCGGGCGGAGGGTTTCCGTCCGTTCCGCTGATGATCGTGCGCAAGGATCTGACCTTTACGCTGATCGAGTCGGTGGGCAAGAAATGCAAATTTTTGGAGCGGGCTGTGCGCGAGCTCGGTCTGCGCGCGAACGTGTTGCAGATGCGCGCGGAGGACGCGGGCAGGCAGAAGGATCTGCGCGAGGCGTTCGACGTATGCTGTGCGCGGGCGGTGGCGCGGCTGGACACGCTGAGCGAGTATTGCCTTCCGCTGGTGAAGGTGGGGGGAAGATTTCTCGCGTATAAAGGCAGCGCTGCGGCGGAAGAGCTTGCGCAGGCTGCAAACGCCTTTGCAAAGCTGGGCGCGCAAAGGGAATTTGCGCAGCCGTTCTTGCTTTCCGAAGAGGCGGGGGAGCGGACGGTGATCGTGGCGAAAAAAGTGCGGCCGACGCCGGAGGCATATCCGCGCGGGCACGGAAAGGAGCGGAGCAAACCGCTGTAAGTTCAAACAGAGAAAGAGAGGAGGAAACACTATGTTTGATTGGCTCAGGTCCTTGAGCGGGCTTGAAATTGCATTTTTCATTATTGCGTGCATCGGAACGCTGGCGCTGATCATCCAGATCATACTGATGCTGATCGGCGCGGGCGAAGGGGACGTAGACATGGACACCGACACCGACGGCGACGGCGTATTCGATTCGCATACGGATACGGGCGTATCGCTGTTCACGATCAAGGGTCTTACGGCGTTCTTTGCCATCGGTGGCTGGACGGGCATGCTGATGCTTTCCTACGATATACGGGTCGGGATCAGCATAGCGGTGTCGATCGCGGCGGGGCTTGCGGCATACGTGATCGTATGGGCGCTCATCCGCCTGGTGCTGCGCCTGCAAGAGGACGGCACTATGAATTATAGCACGGCGGTCGGGCAGAAAGCAACGGTGTACGTCAGCATTCCCGCGAACCGTTCGGGCAGAGGGAAAGTGACGCTCATTTTGCAGGGACGCTATACCGAAGCGGACGCCGTCACCGACGAGGCGGAACGCATCCCCGTCGATCGGGAAGTGACCATCGTGGCGACCGCGGGCGACGTATTCGTCGTCGAGCAGACAAAGCGCGAAGCGGATGCGCAAAGCAAAGAGGAATAAGCGTCCGCCGTTCAAAATCGGAAAAAAAGGGGCGAAATACCGAAAAAACAGTCGGATAAACAGAAAAAACGCCGTGCAAACGGCGAAAAACCGAAACGGCGCCGTGCAAACGGCGGATAGTAAAGAAGTTTCCGAGCGAGAGAAAATTTAGAAAAAAGGAGAGGAAAAAAAATGCAACCTTGGATCGTAGTGCTGATCATAGTGGCGGTACTGGTATTGTTTATGATTTTATTGATGGTCTTGACGCGGTATAAGAAATGTCCGCCGAACAAGATCATGGTCATTTACGGAAAAGTAGGCGCAGACCGCGAGGGGAACCGGCGCAGCGCGAAGTGCATACATGGCGGCGCGGCGTTTATCTGGCCGCTGGTGCAGTCGTTTACCTATCTGGATCTGACGCCGCTGTCCATCTCGGTGGACTTAAAGAGCGCGCTGTCGCGGCAGAACATTCGGATCGACGTACCGTCCATTTTCACGGTAGGCATCTCCACGGAGCCGACGGTCATGGAAAACGCGGCGGAGCGGCTGCACAATCTCAAGATGGTGGAGATCCAGGAGCTTGCCAAAGACATCATATTCGGGCAGCTGCGTCT
>CALVYJ010000126.1 GCA_944372075.1 uncultured Clostridia bacterium
ATTAAAATCACCTCGTGGCGGCCTTTGCTGTCGTATGACAGGCAGGCCGAGGTTTTCCCGATAAGCACTACCGTCCCCCTGCCGATGGAGATCCATCTCGGATTGGACAGAGACGCCATCAAAACGTGCCACATGGGCAATAGACAAGCCAACAAGACGAACAGCAGGATCAGATGAATACATACATCCGCGACGATCCCTGCCGGCGTGCGCTTTTCCACCATGCCGCCGCCGTATTTGCTGCTGATATCCGATCTCTTTTTGTTGCGTTGAAATATCATTCCCTTGTCCCCCTTAGAACAGCGACGTCTTTGCGACCATGCGGCTGAGCATATTGGATACAAACAACAGCACGACGGAGACGACCGATTGGAATAGCCCCGATGCCGCAGACAAACCGAAGTCGGCATATCCGCCTTCACCCGTCGTCATGCGGTATGTATAAGAATACAGGCAATCCGCCGTATCATATACACCAGGGTTATAGAGCAAGATGACCTTGTCAAAACCGATGCCGAGCATGGTGCCGACCTTGATGGTGAACATCATCACGACGATGGGCAAAATAGACGGAAGAGTGATGCTCCATGCCCTGCGCAGTCTGTTCGCGCCGTCCATTGCCGCCGCCTCATACAGATCCTTGTCGACATTTGCGATCGCTGCGACAAAGACGATGGAGGCATACCCCGCATTCTGCCAAATATCCGTGAACAGATAGACCAGCCAGAATACGGGAGGTTTCTCGTTTTCAAGCAGACTTCCGCCCTGGTAGCCGAATGCCTTCAACAGAGCCGTCACCGCGCCGTCCGTATCGACAAACTCGCGCACAAGCGAACAAATGATGACGGCAGATATGAAATACGGCATATAAGTGACCGTCTGGACTGTGCGTTTGACATATTTATTCTTCACCTCGGATACGAGAAGCGCGAGCACGATGGGAAACAAAAACCCGATGGTGATGTTCATGAACGCCATAATAAAAGTGTTCCTGAGCGCGAGCAGGAAGTTGCCGTTTGCCGATGTGGTGAACATTCGGACGAAGTTGTCAAACCCGACCCATTTATCCCCGAACATCTGCGCCGTCGCATTGACCTCTTGAAAGGACATTACAACGCCGATCATCGGCACATAATGAAACACGATCAAATAGATCGCGCAAGGGATGAAGATCAAGTACATGACCCAATTCTTCTTGAAATCCCTCTTCCAACTCTCCTTATTCGGCAGGCACGGCGTTTTTTCCGCTCGTTTTGCCGCCTGTGAGCATTCTGTTACGATCTCAGTCATTCTTTTCCTCCCTGCGTTTGAACACGGCAAAGCCGTCCCCTATTTTATATCGCCAAGCATGGTGCCGTTCGAGGCGATCACCCTCCGATACCAATAAAAGCTGTCCTTACGGATGCGTTCAAATGTCCCCTGTCCCCGATCGTCCACGTCGACATAGATAAAGCCATAGCGTTTGCGCATCTCTCCCGTAGAGCAGCTGACGAGATCTATGCATCCCCAGGGCAGATACCCCATGAGCTGCACCCCTTCACGCACGGCGTCCGCACACGCTTGAATATGCGCACGCAGATATTCGATGCGATAGTCGTCGTGTACACATCCGTCCTCGACGACATCCGTGGCACCCAGCCCGTTTTCCGCGATCAGGAGCGGTTTTTCATACCGCTCGTACAATGTACTGAGCACAAGCCTCAACCCCGTGGGATCCATCTGCCAGCCCCATTCGTTTGATTTCAAATAGGGATTGCGCATCCCCGACGCCATATTGCCCTTTCCGTCGTTTTTGGCAGGTCCGCTGCTTGCGACCATCGTCGAGTAGTAGCTGAAGGACAGATAGTCACAGACATTCTCCCGCATCAATTCAAAGTCGGACGGCATCGTCTGTACGCCGTATTTCTCCAAAAGCTTTAAGCCGAACGACGAGTAATGCCCGCGCATCATCACGTCCGAAAAGAGAAACTGCCTTCTGTTCTGCTCATACGCCATCCATTGATCGGCGGGATTGCACGTCGCGCCATAGATATACATGGATGAGAGCATCATCCCCATCTTACCGCCCGAAACGATCTCATGGCATAATTTTGTCGCGATCGCGGCCGCCGTGAGCATATTGTGCGCTGCCTGCCAGGTATCCTCTTCAAAGCCCTTCATCCCGCGGAAGATGGGCATCGCGGCTCCAAGCACCCCCATATAGAGCATGGAGTTGATCTCGTTGAAATTCAGCCAATACTTGACCTTGTCTTTATATCTTTTGAAGATCGTGCGACAATACCTCTCAAAGTGCGGGATCATCTCCCTGTTCTTCCATCCGCCGTATTTGTTGGCGAGATAGAGCGGCGTCTCATAATGCGTGACGGTGACGATGGGCTCGATCCCGTACTTATGCAGCTCGTCGAAGAGATCGTCGTAGAATTGAAGCCCCTTCTCGTTCGGCTCCTCCTCATCCCCGTTCGGAAAAATGCGCGTCCATGCGATGCTCGTGCGCAGCGCCTTGAACCCCATCTCCGCAAAGAGAGCGACATCCTCCTTGTATCGATGATAAAAATCTATCGCCTTGTGATTGGGATAATATGCGTCGGGATCGATGGGCTTACCGAACGTCTTAAAACGATCGGCCCCTGCGACGAGCGTATCCGCCGTGCATAAACCCTTGCCGTCTTCGAGGTACGCGCCCTCGCATTGATGTGCGGAGATTGCACCGCCCCATAAAAAATCCTTCGGAAAGACATCTCCTTTCATCTCTATACCCTCGCCGGTTTTTTTTCAGTCAAGTGATGATACAGTGCGCCGATCATATTTGCATCGCTGTCAAACGCACAAGCAACCACCCTTGCGGGAACGGAGGAGCATCCGCCCACCTCTTTGAAGATCGCATCCTCATACATCGCCGTATAGACACTTCGGACCCCGTCTATGAAGGCTGCCTGCTTGCTGATCCCGCCGCCGAGCGTGATCACTTCAAGGTCCAGCACCGCCTGCAAGCTGAATAAAAAGCTCGCCGTCTGCTTGACAAATGTATCGAAGACGCCGCGGATCACGGGATCGCCCTCTTCCAGCCATTCGAAGAACTGCTCCCCCGTCAAGGTGTGGAAATCACATCCCTTTGCGAGCGAGGCGCGATACAAAAGCCCCAATGTACTCACCGACGCCGTCAAAAGAGAGGTGCGCGAAAATTCCGACTGCGGCGAGAAGATCATGTTGTTCACCTCGCCCGCCGAAAAATGCGCTCCGCGATAGATCTTCCCGTCGAGGATAAACCCGCCGCCGATCCCCGTACCGAACACAAGAGCGGCGCCACATCTGACGTTTTGCAAATTCCCTTTCCAAAGCTCCGCGAGGGCAGCGCATTTGCCGTCGTTCTCCACCGACACGGGCAGCGAATATCTCTCTTCGAGAATGCGTCTGTAGTTCTTCCCTGCAAAATAGGAGAGAGAGCCCGCCGTCTGCGCCACGCCTCTCCGCTCGTCCACGCGTCCGGGCATGGATACGCAGATGGCGCGCACATCCTCATTCACCCACGACATGATCTTGTCCAAAACGCGCAGGTAATCCTCCGCGCTCCGATCTCTGCCGGGTGTTTTTTCCTTTCCCTGTCGCAAGATCACGCCATCCTCCGACAATACGGAGTATTTTATAAACGTCCCGCCATTATCGATCGCCAAATATGTATCCATGTTCACACTCCCCGATCACCGCTGTGTCCTCCCGTCCGCCCACACCTTTAAGTGAGGCCCATCCTCCGTGTAGCTAAACGTCAATCTATTGAAGTTAGCCGTATTATACTGCATAAGTTTTGCTTTTTATATTAAATCTTTGCTCATTTTGATAAATACTTGCTTAAAATCCTCTTTTATGTTAAACTGTTACAGGGGAAAGATAAAAATGGACAACCAATTCTTTATTTTAGAAAAGCTACAAAAACTGACAGGCATTCCGCTACATTATTACGGGAGCGGCGGAGACATACTCTTTTTCAGCAGCGGATTCTCGGAGTCGGACGATCCCTTTCACGCCGATGCGTCTCTGAAGGGTGTGTTTTTACAGGCATCCGGAGAAAAGCCCGCCATATACCTTGAGCAAGAGAGCATCGCATACGCTCATTTCTCCGATAAGACAGGAAACGTTCTGATCGCAGGTCCCGTGCTTTGCAAAGAGGATGTGAATGCTACACACCGCTATGCCAAAGCGCATCGTCTGCCCTCCCCGCCTCCGCTTGCCGAGAGAACGGTGGATGATCTCGCGACGTATATCGCATTGATCTGCAAGGTGCTGACGGATATCTATATCGAGGAACGGGACATCCTCTCCTCCGATGCCGCGCCACAGACGAATGAGGAAAAAGGACCGTATTCTTGGAATATGCAACGGCAAATGATGGGGCAAGCGGATTTTGAGCGGTTGCCCGTCGAAGAGGAACTGACGACCTTTCGCCATGTCGCCCGCGGAGACGTGGAACATATTAAAAAGCATTTTAATCGCATCATGCTGGTGAAACACATTCCCGTGCTTGCAAGCGATGAATTCAAACACCACGAATACATGATCTGCTCGGCGATCACCCTCGCTACGCGTGCCGCCATCGCGGGAGGCGTGGAGCCGAATATCGCCTATGCCACCAGCGATATGTATCTAAACTTGTTGGAAAAGTGTGAGAGCATCGGCAAAATGCTCTTATTGCACAAGGATATGATGATCAACTTCGCCACACTCGTCAAACAGAACAGGGAGAAGAACGACCGCGTCATATTGATCGAAAAATGCAAGGCGTACATCGAGCAAAATCTACATACGCATTTATCGCTCGACAAGGTCGCGAATGTATTATACGTCTCAAAATGGCACTTGAGCAGGGAGTTCACAAAATCGGAGAACATGAGTCTCACCTCCTATATCGCGCACCGCCGCGTGG
>CALVYJ010000127.1 GCA_944372075.1 uncultured Clostridia bacterium
CCGCAACAGCTTCCTCTCCAATGTGCCGGGTTATATTCTGAACGGCAACGGGGATTTTGACGACTCCGGCTTCGACCAATACATCAAGGAATTGAAAAGACAGTGCAACGTCGATACGTTGACAAAGGCGTTGGACGATCTCGCACATGAGTTTGCGGCACTCTGACGGGCTGCCAAGGGGAGGGCGCTGCGAAGCGCTCTCCCTTAATTGATTTGCATTGCGTCCCTCATGTGATAGAATAGAGGGAGGGCAGAGCGACAGGTCGGAGGTGAAGGATGAAAGAAAGGATAGAAAAGCTTCTGCGCGGGGAGGAGGAAAACCATATACTGCCCTTTTTCTGGCAGCACGGTGAAGATGAAGATACTCTTCGCAGATATATGCGCGTCATACACGAAGCGCATTGCGGTGCCGTCTGCGTCGAAAGCAGGCCGCATCCGGATTTCTGCGGCGAGAAGTGGTGGAGCGATCTCGGCTGCATTTTAGACGAAGCGGAACGGCTGGGGATGAAAGTATGGGTGTTGGATGACAGTCATTTTCCGACAGGCTATGCGAACGGCGCGCTCAAGGAGGCGCCGCCCTCCCTGTGCAGGCAGAACATCGTCTTTCATTCGTTTGTGCTGTGCGGCGATGTGGATGCAGATCTACGCGCGCTCGGCGCGTTTAAGGCGCCCGAGCGCATAATGTCCGAGCATGAAAAAAAGGCGCGCGGCGAGCAAAAGCAGCGGGAGTTTGACGACGATGAGATCGTCTGCTGTGTGGCGCGGCAGGGGGAGCGGTTGCTCGATCTTCTGCCCTTCGTACAGGGCGAGCGGCTGCGTTATTCGCTGCCGGACGGGGAGTGGACGCTGTATACCTGCGTGGCGACGCGCAATTCGGGCTATCACAGGGAGTACATCCGCATGACCTCTCCCTCCTCCTGTCGCGTACTCATCGATGCCGTCTACGAGCCGCATTATGCACATTTTTCTCGCTATTTCGGCAATACGTTCGTTGGTTTTTTCTCCGACGAGCCCGAGCTCGGCAACGGCTTGCTCTATGCACAGGGGAATACGCTCGGTTCGGAGCAGGACTTGCCTTGGGGTGAGGAGCTGCGCACGGCGTTGGAGAAAAGATTGGGCGACGAGTGGCGCACCCTTCTGCCACTGTTATGGGTGCGCGGGGAGGAAGCGCTGACGGTGCGCGTGCGCTACATATATATGGACGCGCTGACAAGGCTGACTTCTGACAGCTTCTCCGAGCAGATTGGCGATTGGTGCCGCGCACATGGCGTGGAGTATATAGGGCACGTCATCGAGGACAACGGACAGCATTGCAGAACGGGCTCCAGCCTCGGGCATTACTTCCGCGGATTGTCGGGACAGGATATGTCGGGGATTGACGATATCGGAGGTCAGGTACTGCCGCAAGGGGAGGATGAGCCGACGATCAACAATTATCGAAAGCCGCGCAACGGCGAGTTTTATCACTACGGACTTGCCTCGCTTGCGCGCTCTGCCGCGGCGATAGAGCCGCGCAAGAGGGGAAGGGCAATGTGCGAGATCTTTGGAAATTACGGCTGGGCAGAGGGAGTTCGGTTGGAAAAATACCTCGTCGACCATTTTCTCGTCCGCGGCGTAAGTCATTTCGTTCCGCACGCGTTCAGCCCAAAGGCGTTCCCCGATCCCGATTGCCCGCCGCACTTCTATGCCGACGGACATGACGCACAATTTCGGCATTTTGGCGCATTGATGCAATACGTCAACCGCATCGCGACCTTGACCGAGGGCGCAAAGCATCAGGTGAGCGTCGCTGTCCTGTACCATGCGGAGGCGGATTGGACGCAGGAGAATGCCATGCCGTTTGAACGCCCTCTGCGCAAGCTGTATGATGCGCAGATCGATTGTCATGTGATCCCGTCCGACGTGTTCTCCGAACGGGAGAAATACCGTGTTTCGTTGGGAAAATACCTTACCGTTAACGAAAATTCTTACCAAACGGTCGTGATCCCTGCGACGGATTACCTCACCGAGGAAGCCGCCCTTGCGCTCGCCGCGTTGTGCGAGGGGGGCTGCCATGTCGTCTTTGTCGACAAAAGACCGTCAAGAGCATATGAGGGCGGCGAGCTGCCGCAGGTGCTCAAACGTGCGCAGTGTGTATCGCTCAGCGAACTCCTGTCCGCCGTGGAGGGGAGCATTGCGCATCCGCTTTTGTCGCCTGCCGACGACCGAATACGCATCCTGTGGTTAAAGGGTGAAACGGATGCCTTTTTGCTGGTCAATGAAGGGGACCGTCACTATGAAGGGGAGGTGATCCTGCCCGTCGGCGGTCGGTGCTGTCGGTATGACGCATGGAGCAATAGGTGCTCTGCGCAGTCACATACCTCTGATGGTGGGAGAACGCGTATCCGCCTTTGTCTCGCCCCCCTGCACAGTACGGTCATCGTATTTGGCATGGCAGGAGAGCAGACTGCGCGTATCTCGCGGAGCGAGGAGCTGACAAAATGGCGGCGCAGCATATGCGAGGGCGCGGCATATCCTTCATTCGGTGCGGACAAGGAGGTGACGTTGCCCGACAACGTCGCGGCTGAGTACCCCGAATTTTCGGGGTATGTGCGGTATGAACGAGAGCTCGTGTGCTCGGATACCGCCTGCGCGATCGAGATAGAGGACGCCTATGAGGGCGTGGAATTGTTTGTGAACGGCGTGTCTGCAGGCTTGCAGATCATTCCGCCCTTCCGCTATGACATCGGCGGACTTTTGCGCGAGGGACGGAATACGCTCGCTATCGAGGTGGCGACGACGCTGGAAAGGCAGTGTTATCCGCAGTTGGATTGGCTGAATAAACTGCTCAGTCCGCCTCCGTCTGCACCGACGGGATTGTACGGCAGGGTGTTTTTGATGAAAAAGGAAGGTATGTGATATGGCAAATGTCAAAGGTCGGGCGGGCGTCGTCGGATTGGGGATGATCGGCGGAGGGATCGCGGAGAGCTTGATCCGCAGTGGTTTTGTACCCGTCGTCGGCGATATATGCGCCGAGCGGATGCAGGCGTTCGCAGGTCGGGCGGTGCTCGCCAAATCGGCGGCAGAGGTCGCGGCACAGAGCGACGTCGTCATGGTTTGTGTTGTAAACGCGTTGCAGGCGCGCGCGGTCATCTGCGGAGAGGAGGGGCTGCTTTCCTCCAAGCATTCGGGACTGATCGTCTGTCTCGTGTCCACCCTCTCTCGTCGTGAGGTGCTTGAACTGAACGCCGTATGCGAGGGCGCGGGCGTGCATTTGCTCGATTGCGGCGTTTCCCCCGGCTATCTCGCTGCGCAGAACGGGATGGCTGCGATGGTCGGCGGAAGCGCGGATGCCGTCGAATGTGCGCGTGCGGTCATCGAGGGCTGGGCGAAAAAACTCATCTATTGCGGAGAGATCGGCGCGGGGATGGCGGTCAAGCTCGCTCGAAACGTGTTTACCTTCGGCTGCTGGCGCGTGGGAAAGGAGGCGCAGGCGCTCGTGGAAAGCGCGGGCGGCAGTGCGGCGACGTTATTGGACGCCATCACGACTTCAGATCCCGACGGAGCGTTGCCTCTCAACAAGCTGCGCAGGGCGAGCGAGGAGGGGAAGCTGCCCAAAGACGCGGCGGAAAAAAACTATATGTTGATGCAGAAGGATCTTGCGGCGGCATTTGATCTCGCCTCCGAAAGAGGAGTGGCGATGCCTGCCTCTCTTGCGGCGATGGAGTACGCCCGTGATACGCTCGACTACGATCGCGAGACGGAGGATGTGCGTGAGCGCGGGATACAGACGGCGGAGTGTGTATACGGCGGAGGCATGGGTGAGCGGCTCGCGACGCGCACGGACAGCGTGTATGCGGCGGAGACGCTGGACAGGGTTTTTGCAGAAGTGTGGCACCGTCCTTCGCTCGCTGTATCGGCAAAAAGGCTGATCGTCATGGGCGTTGCGGCGGCACAGGGCAGGGGTGATCTCATCAAGATCCAAATGCTCGGCGCATTGCGGCGGGGGGAGCTGACCGAAGCGCAGATCGACGACCTCGTCCTCCTGCTCTCTTATTATGTGGGCTGGTGTAATGCCGGGAGCGTTGCACAAGGAGCGGCGGAAGCGGTCGCGGCATTCAAAAGAGAGGGATCGAACGAGTATAAGGCATGATGGAGGAGGAAAGGATGAAAAAATATTATTGTAACCCCGTCAACATGGAATATCGATATCAATTTATCGACCGTTCCACACATATCTCCGTCAGCCGAGAGGCGGCAGATCCGTCCGTGATCGCGTGGAAGGGAAGTTATTATATGTTCCCCTCCATGAGCCGCGGCTGTTATAAGAGCGATGATTTGTGCCAATGGACGTTTATGCCCTTGAACGGTCTGCCCTTCTACGACTATGCCCCCGATGTCTGCGTCTGTGGGGATGCCGTCCTGTTTTGCGCCTCCAAGAAGGGAGCGCCGTGCGACTACTATGTGTGTGCGGATTTTCCCGACGGAGTGTTCCAAAAGGTAGAGGGCGAGTTCGACTTCTGGGATCCCAAGATCTTTTGCGATGATGACGGCAGGCTGTATCTCTATTGGGGCTGCTCAAACCTCGAGCCTATTTACGGCGTTGAGCTGGATGCAAAGACATTGAAACGCATCGGCGAGCCGAAGGTGATGTTTGGCGAAAACAGGGCGGTCGTGGGCTACGAGCGCTTTGGGATGGATCATGTCCTGAACGAGAAGGAAAACAGCATCTATATCCGTCTGCAGGAGCGCGTCTCCGTCGCGACGGGGAAGCCGATGGAGGAGGTGACGCGCGCCGATATCGACGCCATCCTTCCCCCCGACCAGAGGGAGTATCTCAAACTTCTGCTGTCGGACAGGCCGTATATGGAGGGGGCATGGCTGAATAAATACAAGGGCAGGTAGTATCTGCAATATGCCTGCCCCGGTACGGAGCTGAACGTATACGGCGACGGCGTGTATTGTGCGGAGCATCCGTTGGGTCCGTACACGCTTGCAAAGAACAATCCCTATTCCTACCATCCCGGCGGCTTTATCACGGGAGCGGGGCACGGATCCACCTTTGAAGATACCGAGGGAAGATTTTGGCATTGCTCGACGGCGCGCATTTCTCGCGTCCATCCGTATGAGCGACGCGTCGGACTGTGGCGCGCCGGGTTTGACGAGGAGGGGGAATTATACTGCGACCAGTGCTTCGGTGATTGGGTGCATTCGGTGGACGACACGCCCTTCGCGCCGCCGCGCTGGA
>CALVYJ010000128.1 GCA_944372075.1 uncultured Clostridia bacterium
ATATCTTATTGTCATTGTGATTCATGTCTCAATGTCCTCCATTCGTTTTCCGTGCAACTGGCAGGTCGCACTTCCATATAAACGAATGGAGTTATTTTTTTCAACACCACATCGGCATAAGCCTATTTTTGAACCCCCAGACTATCTGGGGGTTTTCTGTTTACAAAAAGCGCAGGATGCGTGTTACATCCTGCGCTTGCCGCTTATTTAATTGTTTGTCATTCCAGCCCGTGCTTTTTCATCTGTGCACGCGTGAAGTCGAGAAGCTCTTTCGCCGCGGCGTCCAAACGCTCTTCCGTCGGGTTTTCCAGAATGGGGCGCCATACGCGGATGTCGTAGCCCACTTCGTTGCCCATCATCAGGAAGGGCTCGGACACGATGCGGTTTTTATAGCCGATGTCCTTCAATGCGCCGAAGATCTCGTCCCAATCCAAGTGACCTCTGCCGGGGATGTTGCGGTTGTTCTCGCCCGTATGGAAGTGCTTGAGCTTGCTCCCCGCAAGGCGGATGGCGTCTCCGATGCTGTCCTCTTCGATGTTCATGTGGTAGGTGTCCAACAACATTCCGAGGTTGTCGCTGCCCACCATATCCAGATAGCGCAGCGCCTCTTTCGCCGTGTTCAACAGCGGACTCTCAAAGCGGTTGACCGCCTCCACGCAGATGGTCACACCCTCGTTCTCCGCCACTTTGAGCACCTCTTTCATGCTCTGCGTGCTGTGCTCGTACAGCTCTTCCTTCTCCGCTTCGCCGACAAAGTAATCGGGCACGCCCCAGCCGCAGTATGTAACGCCCGAGAACAGGCCGCCGCCCATCACGCCGATCTTCTTGCAGATGTCGGACAGGTACTTCACGCCGCCCTTTCTCACGTCCGCGTCGCGGCTGGCGATGTCGTATTTTTTATTCAGCCCCAAGCTGTAGGTCATCTCGATGCCGGCATCGTCCGCGTACTTCTTCAACGCGACGAGATCTGCGTCCGCGATGTCCAGCAGCGGCTGCGCCTGGAACTCCAAAATGTCGCCGCCCAGCTTGACCATCTTGTCGATGTATTTGCGGTGATCTACCGCCCATGTCTTTTGCCAAAAGTTGACGAATATACCGATTTTGTTCATACGTACCCCCTTTTTTTATACCATTTCGATCTCAAAGCCGAGATATTTTTCAAACGCCTCTTTGACGGCTGCGCCCCAATATCCCTTCGCGATTGCGACATGGTGGCGATATCCCTCCGTCGCCATGTAGTTGAGGAGATCGTCCGCGCCGCCCTCTTTCTTTTCAAACACGGTGCCGCATCCAAAGAACGCCTTTTCGATCTCGTCCTCCGTCAGCTTGCCCTCCGTCACGAACGACCAGAGCTCGCCGTCCTCCGTCTTCATGCTGCCTAGCGTCGTCTCCGTCGCGATGATGTCCCCGACGTTGAGTCCCACGCCGCTGCCTTCGCCGTACGTCTTTTTGAACATCAGATGCTCCTCGATATGCCCCTTGCTCTTCATCATGTTGGAAGGCGCGGGACCGCAGTGGAAGAGCACGACCTTCTTCTTGTCCTCGCCGTAGTTGTTGTTCACGTCGAACAGCATGACGGGCTCGCCGGACGCGCAAGCCATCGCCTGCATCATCACCGCGTTGTTCACATCCAGCTCGCACGCCGCGGGGATGCCCTTGCCGTTCAGCTCGCTGAGCAGCACGCAGGGCGCGATCGCGTATTTCTTTTGCAGCTCGTCCCAGCAGCGGATGGCGATGCTGTCCAAGCCGTATCTGTCGATGAGCGTATCCAATGCGACGCCCAGGCGCGCGATATTCTCCAGCTTCTCGCCCTTGAATTTCCCGAAATCGGAGAGATCCGTCAGCGCCTTTTTCTTCGCCTCGATCTTCTCCGACTCCGCGTTATCCATCAGCGCGAACACCTCGGACAAGTCCACAGTCTCCACGTTGATGTGCTTTCTCTGGAATGCGATCTCATCCACGCGCACCGTCTTGAACGCCGTCGTGCGCGCGCCGATCGCGCCGACCGTGAAGTGCTTCAACCCCTTCACCGCGCGGCAGACGCCGCCGAACAGGCGAAGGTCCTCTGCGAGCGCCGCGCTGTCGGGATGCGCCGCAAACTGCTTGGTCAGCGTGTACGGGATGCCTGCCTGGCGCAGCACGTTGCACATTGCGATCTTGCCGCACACGGCGTCTCTGCGATGCGCAAAGTCCATCTTGCCGATCTCGTCGGGATACGCCTGTATGAGGATGGGAACGCCCGCGTCTTTCAGCGCGTAGTAGGCGCCGTTTTCGTCACCGAAGTTGGGCAGGCACACGACGACGCCGTCGAACTCGCCGCGGTGCGCCTCGAGGAACGCCGCATACTGCTTGCCCTCCGCGATCGTCTCCACTGCGCCGTAGCGCGTCAGCGACGCGTCCATCTCCAGCGGCTCAAAGCCCGCCTTCTCCACCGCACAGCGCATCTCCTCGCGCGCCGATGCGATCACTTCGCCGGGGAAAAACCCCCTGTTGCCGTAAAATATCGCAAGTTTCATCGTTTTGTCTCCTTTTCATATCGCATATGCAGCTCCCCGAAAACGCCTCGCGCACAGGGATATTTGCGCTCATATTACAACTACTATACAACAAGACGTTACCTTTTACAATATCTTATTTATTACAAAAATTGCTCTTTTTTTATATCTTCCGAAACACGGCGAGATGCGGCGCCGCAAAGGCGGTGACACAGGGCAGACGCGCCGATATAAAGGCAACGTCGCGCTGCATCGCGCCCTGCGCCCATGTGCCGCACATTGCCCGAATATACAGACGAAAAACGCATTTTGGTCAATAAAACCATTATACGTAATCTCATTTTCTTAACGATACCATCTTCACGGCATGATGCGCGAGATGCAAGCCGTCCCGATATGATAACAAAAACCGACGCTCTGCGGCCACTCAAAAAGGCGGCGAGAAATTTCTCGCTGCCTTTTTATATCCCCTCCGACGCGCCTATGCAGAGGGCAAAACTTTAGCCCCCGATGCAGTCTGTCGTCTGTCGGGGGGGCTTTTTTCCTCAACGTCCGCTGAACACCTTGAGCGTTGCGAGCGCGTTCTCCTCCATC
>CALVYJ010000129.1 GCA_944372075.1 uncultured Clostridia bacterium
TTGTGTTAAACTTCTTTTCTCTTGACATTAAAATATGCACCTCCAAAAGTCTGTCCAACTTTTGGGGTGCATATCAGTTAAGGTGGCTTTAATTCTATATAGCGGGAAGCGATCCGGGAAGTCTTTTAAGTTTTTCTTGAAAAATATAACGGAACATATCGATCGATAAAAGATATTTGCCGCCAAAGCAATGTTGGATGGAGGTGCTTCTACGAAAAAGGGTTGGAAACTAAATTTTCAGATGTAAAGTATTTTTGCAGAAAAGCGATATTCGCGCGCACCGCTTTGCAAATATACACGTTGCACGCCCGCCGAAGCGCAAAATGAATAGGACAATCGTGTGTTTCGAATGAATAGGGTGTTCGGCTTTTGGAAAAACAAAAGAACGACGATACTCTTGCGGCGTGAAGTGTTTTTCGACAAAATTGAATAATAATTAAATTTTTTTTCGTCAGCTATTGAATTTTGAAAAAAGCTATGCTATAATAAAATCAACTACACGGGTAGTTAAACAGCTCAGAGGGTGAAAATATGCGAATATTTCATGAAGAGACGGAAGAATACAGGAAACCCGAAAAAATTTGCAGCGGGGATGAAGTAAGAATCGTATTACAGAAAGGGAGTGAAGAGAAGTCGGATTGGACATGTTATGTCAAGGAAAAGGAAGGCAAAAAGATTGACTATAAAGGTCTTTTGGTTGCAGCGGAGCGAGCTGAAGGCGGTTTTATTTACTCCGAGTACAAGTATCGATGCGAAGGTTCCTTCTTTTATTATTTCGCAAAAGGGGAAGGGCAAGCAGTTGAATTTTACGGAAAAAACGGTATAAAAACGAAGATAGAAGAGATTAATCCCTTTTATGGAATTGCAGACTACAGCCCGCCCGAATGGGCGAGAGGGGCAATCTGGTATCAGATTATGCCGGACAGTTTTTATAACGGAAATCTGCTGAACGATAAACTGACCTCGGGCGGCAATACGGAAAACGCATGGGGAAACACGCATTTCGGCGGAGCGGATTATTTTGGAGGAGATTTGAAGGGAATCCTCAAAAAATTGCCTTATATAGCGTCGTTGGGGGTAAATGTAATCGGTTTGAATCCGATCTGGCTGACGACGCATCAAGCAGGATACGGTGCATATGATCCTACCCAGATAGACAGCGCATTTGGAAACGAGCAAGATTTGATAGAACTTGTGGAACAATGTCATTCGATGGGAATAAGGGTTGTTTTGGATGCAGTATTTCAATATTTCAATAATGAAGGGATATGGAGCAACGATTCCGGATATTTTCCTTTGTCGGCGGATGCGTACGCAAGTATTTTCGTGTGGGATCTTGCAGGCAAACGGATAGAAAGTCCATGGAAGGCTCCGCCGTTTGATTTTTCTTCCGATTTGGCTCGCGATTTGATTTATAGAAAAGATGATTCCATTTTGCAACGTTATTTGAAGGAACCGTATAACTGCGACGGCTGGAGACTGGATGTAGGCAATATTTGGGAAGGAAGTGATCCGCAAATAAATGGCAATTCGGAAACGATACTGACGGATATTCGGAACGCCGTAAAGGGGATCGGGCAGGAAAAGTTGCTCTTGACGGAACATGACTGCGGAACGATGATGCTGAATCACGTAGTGGATACTAAATGGAACTATGATTTAGGATGGCGTCTGCGTTCTTGGGTTGAAGGCAAAATTTCCGCGACTGAGATGGCGAAAACGATATGCGACGGCGTGATGGGACTGCCGCGATGTATTGCAGATTGTAGTTACAATCATCTGACGACGCACGATACAAAGCGAATCAAGAGGTATGCCGGAAAGAGCCGCGAACGGTTAATGGCTGGAATATTGCTGTATATGACGATTCCCGGATCGCCGTGTATTTATTATGGGGATGAAACGGGGATGGAAGGAATTCCTCTGCCGGGGATGAGTGATGCAGCGCCGGTAAGTTTTTCATCAATGAACTGGGACGAGTCCGAGTGGGACAGGGAAATTTTCTGTTTGTATCGTGGTTTAGGGGCGCTGCGTAAGAAAAAACGCCGTTTGTTTTCACACGGTTCGTACAGAGTATGCCTTGCGGACGACAAAAAGAAGCTGCTCATATTCGCTCGCTATGCGGATGGAGATTTTGTTGTAACGGCGGTCAATCAAACGGGCAGGTCGCACAGAGGAATTGCGCTGGATTTGCGGTGCATCGGGGAATTTCGTGACATTGAAATTACCGACTATATTACAGGGAAAAAGTATGCCGTAAAAGGCGGATTTTGTGAGGTGGACGTAGCTCCGGGCGGAAGTGTTTTTTCCTGCGACGCCATACCTTTGTCTTTGAACGGATTGGATTGCAACGGCGATGTATATTACGATCATAAAAAATATATTTTCAGGGATACGGGGGCTGTATCGGGAATACAGATCGGCGCTTTTCACTATATTTTCAATGCGCCCGATAAAATATGTCTGCGTTTGATTTATGGTCAAAAATCTGAAATACGTATCGAGGTTTTTCAATCCAAAATCGTTGTCTGTGGCGAAGAAAAGGAACAAAGAGAAGAGCAGATACATATGTTAACCGGTTTGGAAGTGGAGCGCGATTTACGAAATATTGTTTCGGTTTGGGTAACAGATTCGATAGGAAAGAGATTGCTTTGGCATATAAAGACGGATATGCCTCAACTTGTTGAATTCAGAATTGAAGGAAAGCGCGCGGGATCCTTCGGATTGGAGCAAATACATATTTCGCAACCGTTAGTTGCGAATTTTGTTGACGGGGCGAGTTGTATGTTTACCGTAGAATCTGGGGAGCGGGACAGCGTGGAATACGGCGCGGATGGGGTCGCCGTGCGGGCGGAGGAGGAAGTATGTTTTCGCTCGTTGCGCGGATACGGAGATTTTTGCTGGACAGCGGAGTATTCGCACATTT
Organism: uncultured Clostridia bacterium; assembly: GCA_944372075.1. GTDB lineage: Bacteria > Bacillota > Clostridia > Christensenellales > Borkfalkiaceae > Borkfalkia. The sequence continues at coordinate 2,927 of CALVYJ010000129.1, forward strand.
GCGGAAGAGCAGGGGTATTTGTCGGGGAAGATAAGGACAATTGCATTGCCTTGATTGCGGAGATGGGCAAAGTATCTTGTGTGATACGAAGAGAAGGTGAAGAAGAGACTGTCAATGAAATTGAGACGGGCGCAAGGTATTTTAGACTGGAAAAGGCGGGGACGAGATATCGGGCCCTGTCGTCTGTCGATGGTAAAAAATATACGGTAATTGCGGAGTGTGTACCGTGCAATTATTCGCGCCTGACAACAGGATTGTTGATTCGGGGAGAAGCGCTCTGTTCTTGTGCGGCATATGGCAGCGGAACGATCGGGGCCGAATGCGAAAAGATGCCGCAAACCATACCGCACAAGGAGGAATTTTCCTGGAAGCAGATGGCATATAACGGTCGGCATTTGCGATGGCTATGCGAAGGTGGAAAATGGAAGTATGTTTTTTCGGGTATCGAACAGTGTTCCGAAAGCGGAGGTGCGCTGTGTTCCGAAGACGAATATGGGGAATTCCGACTGGAATTTACCTACGAACGCGGGTCAAGTGAGTGCCTGAACCTTGAATTTTTACCGTATAGAATTCAAATAAATTCGATAGGAGAAGGAATGCTGTACCGGGGAGAAAAAGCGGTATGTGCATTTCACGGAAGCGTCGGAGAAAAAGTGCGGTATCTTGTGACTCGCGATGCATATCGGTTGAAAGTTTATGAAGGGCAGGACTGTAAAATCTGTTTGAATGTGTCGTGTGATATTTCGCCGTCGAAGGTGCGCATCTGCGGTACGAAAGGTACGTTCAAAATTTATAATTATAATCTTTTCCATGCGGAACAGGATTGGGCACTGTGTCGCGGTAAATATCTTTTCAGAAAAGAAGGGTTGGATATCGATGCGATGGGATGTGACACGGCTTTTTGCATGTACTCAAAGCACTCGGTTGGAGAAATGAGTATTGGGGTAAATTTGAAAGTCGCATGGTCTGATTCTGAAAAGGACGGATATTTGGATTTAATTTTTTCGCAATCGGTGGGGAGACTGCCGAATGACGGTGCTACAATGTTGCGCATAGATCCGAATAAGATGTTTGTGCTTATGGCCGGAGGCAAAGAAATCGGCAGATTTCGGGCAGAGAAACTTGATTACGAAAGTTTTTCGTTGGGCATGATCGTGCGCAGCGGCGCGGTGGAAGTTTGGGTCAAGGAACACCGGGAAGCGGAAACAAAGCGGGTGATTTGTGCGGAGAATGCGAGCATACGGGTCAGCGGGTTGGCGATTCGTCTGAAAGGGGGACGAACCATATTGTCGCACTTTGTGATGGAAGAAGGCGGTAAGGAAATTTCAAAGCTGCAGACGGATTGCGGAAGGTATGTTTGGGTACCATAAGGAGGACGGATGAAAAAATACGTTACAGTGGTTTTGATATTGGCGGTATTGGCAATCGGCGCTTTTACGGGAGGTTTTGCGGTACGAGCGACGGATCTCGGCAAATTTCCGCAAGGCGGAATCTATGCGATGCGGGCAAACAGTTATTATGGAATTACGGAGCAAGACAGCAATCTTGTAATATCGCTGGAAATATTTGAAGTCCGTAAAGGATTGAAAGTGCGGCTTGTAGACTATAAAGACATTCAATTGGAAGACGAAGAGGGGAATGTGTATGAAGCCGAAGCGAAGAGTCTGGCTCCGACTTATGCGGATTACGCTTTGACGAAGACGACGGTGCGACTGGGCTATTCAGCGGGCGAGGATTGTCCGTTTCGAGAAGGGGTTACAAAAATCGTGCGAGCGAAACTGATCGGGCAGGAAAAAGATGCGGATCAGACAATTCCGGTCGGGAACATCGTAGTGGAGAGAATTATCGGACAGGAGGAAAAGTATTTTTCTTATTCGGCGTATACGCAGAGTTCGGAGCAGATGGCTTCTTACAATATCAACGTGCGCAATGTAACGGAGAATATCGTTCGCATAAACGGTATTCAATTTATTCTCGACGGGATGACGGCAGATGTGACTTTTTTAGATGATTACGGTAATTTTCTATGTAAAGATACCTGCCAATTGGCGGCAGGGAAGAGCGTGATATTGAGCGTGACATTCACGGGGGATTGTTCGTATGAGAAAGTTTTGAATACGAAATTTCGTCCATTGATAAAATTCAGAGCTGGGGGCGAGGATATTTTTGCGAGTGTGAGTGCCGTTACGGACTATATCTCTGTGCTTACTCGCAGCCAAGCGGCGTCATATTTGAGGAGGTTGGCAGAAAATGATTGAACAATATCGGCACAAAATACGCAATGCAAATATTTTGCTGATGGTGTGCATGGTCTGCCATTATTTTATCCTTCTGGGAGTTTATGAGTGGATCAAATCGACACAGGTGCCGTATGCCGTACAAATTTTAATGACGGTATTGCCGACGGTTGGCGGGATACTTTTTCCGTGTTTTATATATGAGGTGATTTTTGCAAGAGCGAATAAACTCACTCTGTGCGCTGTGCTGGGTAAAGATCTGGCAACGGAAAAGCCGAAAGCGGTTATGTATTTCTATACCGTGGCGTTTGCCGTTTTGACGTACGCGGTCGTCTGTTATTTTAACTTCGGTCTGCGCGGCATCATACAGTATTTCACGGAAAAAATCGCACTCAAACAGATTGCGTTTACGGGAGGTGCGGCAGGTATAATTGCGGCAATATTTGCTTTGGCAATCGTTCCGGCGCTGGCTGGCGAATTCTTAAATAAAGGCATTGTGAGTTCCGCTTATCGGACAACGGGCAAGAGTTTGTCGTTTTTGCTTCCCGTGTTACTTTCGGTCGTGTTTTATACGGATGTGCAGACCCTTTTGTTTCGGCTAGTCTACGGCTGTGCGGCGATGATCGTATACAAGAGGACAAACTCGTGGCTAATTTCGGCATTGTTTATGTTTGTTGCGCTCTTGCCCGATTCAATCAGCGGCGGGGGCGTATGGCTTCCTTTAGATTACAGATCCACACTGTCTACGGTGGAGAGCCTGATTAACGGTTTGTTTGCTTTGGGCGTGGCTTTTATCGCGGGGACAGGCTGGGTAAGTCTTTTGTATTTTGCCTATAAGAAGGGGGATGCGGAAATATCGGTTAGCAAGGTAAAGCCCGAATTTACGGACGTCATCAGCTTGATGCTTATACCGTTTGTATATTTTATGCTGTATTTATTGAGTATTTTTGTATTTTTGACGCAAAGCGTTTGACAAAAATGTAAAATTATAGTAAATCTTTATTAAATTCGGAGGCTGTTGTATGCGAGTAACACGAAAAGATGTCGCTAAATTTGCCAATGTTTCCGAACAGACCGTCTCATATATATTGAATAATAAGAGACAATTTTCTGCGGAAATTACGGACAGGGTTCAAAAAGCGGTAAAACAATTGAATTACAAGCCGGACGTAATTGCTCGCAGTATGTCAAAAAAGAGTACGAAATCTCTGTGCATTGTCGTAAACGACATATCCAACCCGCTGTTCGGAGAAATTATAAAAGCGTTTGAGAAGAGTGCAACAAAAAGCGGATATTTTATCAGTTTTGTAGATGTCAATTCCGATTTTCGCACACACGCGGTGAATTTAATATCCCGCAGGATCGAGGGCGTTTATGTTTCATTGATTCCCTCGCAGGATACGGCAGGATTTATTGAAGAGCTTTTGGACGCCGGCATCAAAGTGGTTGTGGGCGACAACGTTTTTGCCGACAATAAGAAGATCAGCGAAAAAGCGGTAGTGGTGAACGTCGATCATGAAAAGGGCATCTGCGAAAGTTTACAATATCTGAAAGATACGGGTCGAAAAGAGATCGTGTATCTTTCCGGTTTGGACATTCATTCGGATACGGATCATCGATATCGTTATTTTGTGACGCATTATCGCCGTATATTCGGTAAAGATCCGATCGTTGTGGAGAATGAATTTCCCTTCTCCACGCAAGCGGAAGACGGTTATAAGCTGATGGAAAAACTGTTTACCGGAGGTGTCTCGTGCGATGCGATCATTACCACCAACGACCTGATTGCATACGGTGCCATTGAATGTATCAAGGAACATAAAAAAGCGGTGGGAAAGGAGATCGCCGTTATCGGCATCGACGATATTTTCTTTTCAAAATATCTCGATCCGCCTTTAACTACGATCGGATTCGATAAATCACTGTACGGCAAAAATATCTTTAAGAAATTGAGTGCCTATATCGAGAAAGGAGAAAAGCCGCAGGATCAGTCCATAGAGTCTTACCTGGTCGTAAGAAAAAGTACATAGTTATCCATTTTTTTTGAAAAAAGGTATTGACAGATCTATAAAAGTGTGAGATAATGCAGAAAAGTTGAAAAGTCCGTTTTTTTGGATTTCAACTTTTTTGATGGCAATATAACTACCCGTGTAGTTATATTGGTATTTATATTCTTACGTTACATCAAAGAGCGAGATTTATTTCTCGTATTTTGATTTTGTAAACTACCCGTGTAGTCAGATTGATATTATCTGCATCAGCGGAAAAAAGGAGGGAAAAATGAAACAATTCAAATGCATTTTAGCAGTATTGGCGGCGATGTGTTTGTGCATGTCTGCGGTTGTATTGTGTTTTGCGCAAACCGAAAAACCGGATATTGCGGACAAAACGAATGTCATTGTACAGGCGGAGGGCACGGTCTCTTCGACTGGGTGGGCGAGTCCGGCGGTACAAGCGACATACGAAGGCGGCATATTCCGTGCAACGCCTGCCAGCGGAGTGAGTGCGTGTTTCGAACTGAATACGTCTTTGACTGGGGACAAGAGCGGGTTGACGACGTTCACGACGTTTGTTTTGGAGCGAGGCGCGCAAGACGGGTGGTATCAGTGGATTTTCCGAGGCAGCGAAGCTGCATCTGATTTTGCGGCGCTGAAAATTTATCCGAACGGTGCAGTCGGTTTCTGGTCGAGAAAGGCGGGCGTATTGTTGGATATCGATACATCGCTGGGCGGAACCGCAGCTTATACGCCTATTTTTGTCAATACGCCGGAATATTTCGGTGAAGGTTTTATGACGAAAAGCGGCGATAGGGTAAAAATTGAAATTTTGTCCGAACCTGCAAGCGTGAGCGTATGGATGTCCTATTGGGACGGCGCTGCGTTCGGAGAGAGCAAGTTGATTGTCGATTCACTGGAAATGCCGCAGATGAACGCCAATGCCGCTCCGTTCTGGTTCGGGAACATTACGGACAATACATACAGCGAGATCGTGATGTGCGACGTAAACGAAACGCCGGCAAGTGAGCTTCCTTCCGTGGAAGGCAAGGAAAATCTGGTAACGATCGCGGCAGGGGAAATTCCCGAAACGGGTGGATTTGGCGGTGGAAGCGCAACATACAGCGAAGACGGACTGCTGACGGGTTCGGGCGGAGCCAATGCAAAATACACGATTCCTTCTTCGTTGACGGATATCGCGCAGGTTGAGATCGTATCCGACGGACAGGTCAAGACGATATCGGGAAATGATTTGCGCGTTTATAATGAGGTAGTGATGTGGCCGGATGAAGGTTCGACGCATACACTGAATTTCAGTCCTCGTTCCAATTCTTCGACGGGTGCTAACGTGATCGTGCGCGTGGGGATCAACAAATCGGGTTCGGCGCACGGTTATAACGTATTTATCGAGGACAGGGCGGATGGAGGAGCGTTCAATCGTAAGTATATGATTTCGGACATCCGTACCGTTTTAGGAGAAGATTACGATTTGTCGGATACGACGGGATTGCAGAGAGTAAAACTGTACACGGTTACGCAGGCAGATAAACTTTGGCTATGGATAAGTTATTCGGCGAACGGCGGGGAAACGTATACGGAACCGAAACTGGTGTATAACGGGGTGGAAATCGTGAACACGACGCCGCACACAGCCGTATTTTTCCTGGACAGCGGCAGCGGTGTATACAGTGCGTTCAAGACAATTTCATTGGACGAATTTACCTCGATGGCATTCCCGGATACGGAAGGGATGGAGAATCTTGTAATAATCGCGCCCGGGGAAATAAAGGAATCGGGTGGATTCGGCGGCGGAAGCGCAACATATGGCGAAGACGGACTGCTGACGGGTTCGGGCGGAGCCAATGCAAAATATACGATTCCTTCGGGTCTGACGGATGTCGGTACGGCAGAGATCATTGCCGACGACGGGGAAATCAAAACGATATCAGGCACGGAATTGCGGGTTTACAACGAGGTAGTAATGTGGCCGGACGAAGGCTCGACGCATACATTGAATTTCAGTCCGCGTTCCAATTCTTCGACGGGAGCCAACGTGATCGTGCGAGTGGGGATCAACAAATCGGGTTCGGCGCACGGTTATAACGTATTTATCGAAGACAGAGCGGATGCCGGTACGTTTAATCGAAAATATATGATCACGGACGTTCGTACCATTTTGGGAGACGATTATGATTTGTCGGATACGACGGGATTGCAAAGAGTAAAACTGTACACGGTTACGCAGGCCGATAAGCTTTGGCTGTGGATGAGTTATTCGGCGGATGGCGGTGAGACGTACACGCAACCGCGTATGATATACGACGGCGTGCAAATTGTGGAGACTACACCGCATACGGCAGTATTCTTCCTGGATAGCGGCAGCGGCGTTTACAGCGAGTTTAAGACAATTTGTCTGGATGAGTTGGCGCCTCCTTACGAAGAGGGGGATCAGGGCACGTATCCTGAAACGCCCGAAAAGCCTCCGGTAAACGACGAACAGATCAAGCCCGAGCTTCCAGAACGTGGATTCGATCCCATATGGCTGGCCGTAATTATACCGGTGGCAGTGATCGTCTGCGGCGGTGCGGCAGCGGTAATTATAATCGTTAAAAAGAAAGGAGCAAAGAAAAATCATGAAGAAAATAATTAAGTGTTTGGCATTGGTCCTTGTGATTGCGTTGGCGGTATCGATTGTGGCGTGCGGATCTACAGGAAGAAAGCGCGGAGATAAGAATACGCTGAACTTTTTGTACATTTGGCCTGAACATGAAGTTGCCATGAATAAGATTATTACCGATTATATGGCAGAACATCCCGGGGTAACCATCAACCCGAGCGTAGTTCCGCACGACGAAGTGGATCGCGCGTTGCAGAGTGCTTATATCGGAGGTACAATGCCGGACGTGTTTTTCTATTGGAGCGATAAAGTGTACAAATGGGTTGCGGACGATATTCCGTATGCTCTGAATGATTATGCAGATGGCTGGAAAGAAGATTTTGTAAGCGACGGAGTCGGTTGGGAAGCGGGTAAAGTAGACGGCAACTATTATGCGATTCCGTTTCGTTCGACTGGTTTCTTGATTTTGTACAATAAGTCGTATTTTGATGTTCATCCGCAGTGGACAATTCCCACTACGCTGCAGGAATTCGAGCAGTTAATCATGAAAATACAAGCAGACGAACCGGGATTGATCCCGTTGGGTGCTTATGGCGGAAGCGGCGGAACGATGTACCAATTCCAGACGGCGTTAAGTATATTCGTAGCTATTTGCAACGGTTCGGTGGAGGATCCGAATTACAGGACGGGACGTCTCGCGCCCGACTATGAGGACGATGCGGGCGCAAAGGTAATTGACAAATTCAAAAGCTACATAGATGCGGGATTTTTTGGACCGAACCCGCATGCGAAAACGCGTGAAGACGTTATGGCGGATTTCATGAACGGGCAGTCGGCGATGTGCTTGTTTAACAACAACGAGTTGGGAACGCTTTTGGAAGGCATGGAAGAAGGCACAGAGATTGAAACGTTTGCCATTCCTGCGCCTGCAGGTGTTGATGCAAAGTACATCTACGGTACGTATGATTCATTTTGTGTGGCGAACAGTGCGCCCAATAAGGAACTTGCGGTCGATTTTATCAAATACCTGACCAGCGCCGAAGTGCAGAAGGAATGGACGCGCACGGAAAAAAGCATTATGGTAAACAAAGAGGTTACGTACGACGATCCGGTGCAGCAGACGCTTGCCAACGAGATGCAATTTGTTGGAAAATACGATATTTATCCCGATTATAATAGCGGGGATAAAGGAGATATCAATTTTAACCTGTTATTGAGCTATCTTAACGGCAGTTATAAGGGAAATGCGACCGATCTGCTCAAAGAGATGGACGGCAACACCGTGCAGGCGATGCGTGACAGTCTTTTGAATCCGCCCGACGGACTGGACTGGATACAGCCCACATATACCAAAAAGGATTATGACGATTCGTGGCTGAATCCCGTCCGCTGAACGGTTCAGACAGGAGAAAAACATGATTGGAATCAAATCGATGAAGAGACAGGCAAACATCTGGGGATGGATTCTTTCCATTCCCCTGGTGCTGTCCATACTCACATTTATAGTTTATCCGCTGACGTTCGGCATAATCCTCAGCTTTACGAATTGGCGCTTTATACCGACTGACCTAGAATTTATCGGATTTGAAAATTACCAATGGATATTCAGGGAAGGGCAGATGTTTTTCAAAGGGATCTGGATTTCTTTTCGCTTCGCCGTAATATCGACGTTGGTTCAGACCCTGCTCGGATTTTTTCTTGCCTATATTCTCTATAACATGGGCAGACGTTCGCAGGCGGTCTATAAAGTGCTCTTGTATTTGCCCGTTATATTGCCGGCGGCCGTAGTTTCGGTAATGTGGGATTTTATTTATAAGCCGGATATCGGATTGATCGATCGCCTGTTGGCGATTGTGGGCATCGAAAATACTCCGCTGTGGCTGATCGATACCAAATGGCAAATGTCATCCATCATTTTTACAAATACGTGGCGATTTGTCGGAATCACTCTGATTATTTATTTTGTTGCGATGAACGCTATTTCGAGGGAAATCATCGAGAGTGCGTACATCGATGGCGCAAATCGTTGGTGTGTTTTATGGCGTATCATGCTGCCGTTGACGTGGAGTTCTACGAAAATCAATATTTTGTTGTCCATCATTGGAGGAATGAAGTCGTTCGATTTGTTCTATCTGATGTTCAAAAACGATCCGAATATGCAGGTTGTGGGACTGTATATCTTCAAAACGGCGTTTGAATACAGAACGTTCTGCCGTGCGGTGGCAATGTCGGTGCTGTTGTCTATCTTTATCGGAGGGGCGACGTTCCTGATCAATGTTCTGATGAAACGCGGGGATAAGGAGGTCTGATATGCAGGAAACCGGCTATATATCCCGCAGAGTCGATCGGCTTCGCCAGCGCCTTGCGTCAATGGACAGACATAAATGGATAAAATTTGTTTTCGATGTTCTGATTTTTATTTTTATGGCGCTGGTTACCGTCGCCATACTGTATCCGTTGTTGTTTGTTTTGACGACGTCTTTCAAAGATTACAGCGAATTTTTGAAATTTCCGTTTAAGATCATGTTCACGCATCCCGAAAATTACGCCACGGCGTGGATCAAGGGCAGATTTTCGGTGTATTTTTTGAATTCTGTCTTTGTAGCAGTATGCGCGGTGGGCGGTCAGATGATTATGACGGCTTTGGCTGCGTTTACCATCGGCAGACTGGAATTTAAGGGAGCAAACGTATTGTTGTTCGTTATGCTTTCAACGATGTTTCTCACGGGAGAAATCACATCGATCCCGATGTTTATTTTGATTCGTGAACTGGGTTTTTACGATACTATCATGGCATTGATCTTTCCCGCCGCGTTCGGAGCGCCGGGGATGGGGGCGCTGCTGGCATCGAATTATGTCAAAAACATCCCGAAGGAGATTCATGAGGCCGCCGTTTTGGACGGAGCATCCATCCCGCAGACGTTTTGGTATCTGGATTTTCCGTTGATGCGCCCCATTCTGACCTTGGTTGCCGTTATGTGTTTCAACGGCATATGGAGTGATTTTATGTGGCCGTTGGTCGCATTGCCTACCAATCGTTCTGCCTGGACAATGCCTCTCGGACTCATCACGTTCCAGTCGGAAAACAATGCGCAATACGGCATTCTTTGCGCCGGGCTCGTCATTCTCACGTTGCCGATTGTAGTGTTTTATTCTTTCTTTTCCAAATATTTTATTGAAGGTGTAGCCGCAGGAGCGGTAAAAGGTTAAAAAGGAGGGAAAAAGGTGAAAAAAATTGTTACAGTGCTCTTTGCCGTACTTCTTTTAAGTGTCAGCGTTTCGGCTTTTCTTCTTTTGAGCGGATGTTCAAGTAAACCCGGAAGTACGCGTCAGACGTTTGGCAAGGTTCATGAAATTATTGAAGATATTTATCATGATCAAGCGGATATCTATATGGATCCGGTGGAGCCGACTTCATCGGATAACATCACGATACGCATTCGCGTGCAGCGGGGAAATCTGACGGATGCGAAAATCGAGTTTTCCACGGATGTGGAGGAAAGTGCGACGGCGGATCATAATTGGGTCACGGCACAGATGTATTTTGAAAAGACAGACGAAAGCGGCTATTACGATTACTGGATCGGGGTTATTCCCAAGCAGGGGACGGCGTTTCGCTATCATTTTGTTTTGACCAACAAGGAAGAGACCGTCTATTACAATACCAGCAGCGACGTGAGTGTCAATCAGCCGTTTTTAGATTCGCGGGCAGATTTCTTCGTGATTCCGGATTATTCCACGCCCGATTGGGCAAAGGGAACGGTTTGGTATTCGATCATGCCGGACGGTTTTTATAACGGAGACCCGACCAACGATAAGTTGACGGGAAACAGCGTGATTCAGAATCCGTGGGGGAATGCGCATTACGGCGGCAACGATTATTTTGGCGGCGATTTTGCGGGAATCTCCGAAAAAATCGAGTATCTGAAGTGGTTAGGTGTCGATTCCGTCTTTATGAATCCGATTTGGTTGACGACGCATCAAGCCGGATATGGTTCTTTCGATTTGACCCAAATCGATTCAGCCTTCGGTAACGACGAAATGCTCAAACAGCTTATATCCGAATTGCATGAGAACAACATGCAGATCATGTTGGACGGCGTGTTTCAGTATATGCATTCAATGGGTATCGTATTGAACAGCGGCAATATATTCCCGTTGCCGGCGCAGCTGTCTTCACGCGATCCGCTTTATAATCTCGTGATGCGTGACGGAAACGGCAATATCGTAACCAGCGAATGGGGGCAACCGTATCTGGACTTTTCCAAAAAAGCAACGCGCGAGTACGTATATTCGACGGAAAATTCAGTGATGCAGCTGTATTTGCGCGAATACGGAATAGACGGCTGGCGTATGGACGTAGGCGACACGCTTCGCGGTTCAGACGCGCAGAACTGGGGCAATGCGGAACAGATCCTGGCGGATATGCGCGGCTACGTAAAAGATGCCAACAGCGACGCACTGTTCCTTTCCGAGCACGGCGGGTTGGAATATTTTACGAGCGGAACGCTGGATTCCAAATGGAATTATGATTTCGGCTGGCCTGTCCGCGATTGGGCGGCAAGCAAAAAGAATCAGACGATGATCGAACAGGAACTTTATAACGCAGTCATCAAACTTCCTCGTTCGGCAGCAAACGCGAGCTACAATTTCCTGACGACACACGACGAATCGCGTATCGCCTTGGAAGCAGGGGATTCTTATCGTACGATGGCGGCACAAATCCTGACGATGACGTATGTCGGTTCGCCCTGTATTTTCTACGGTGACGAAGTGGGGATGCTGGGCCTGAACAATCCGGGAGTAAGCGACAAAGCGCCTACCAGTTTTTCGGCAATGAACTGGGATCAATCGACATGGGATTGGGAAATGCTCAATCTGACGCGGGCGCTCACGCAGTTGCGCAAAGATTATGCGTCGGTATATAAAGACGGGCTGTATAAGACGATTTTGATCGACTTAAAACAGAATTTGCTCGGTTTTGGTCGCTGGAACAGCGAAGCGCATACGATCACGGTTACCAATCAGAATTCCACAATCGTCAGCGGTGTAACGCTGGATGTCAAGCAACTGTCTCTTCCTGACGGAACCGTTCTCACCGATTATTTGAGCGGAAGGACGTATCAGGTCAAAAACGGAAAAGCTGTTGTGGACGTAATGCCCGGCGGCAGTGTGTTTGTGGACGGTAAGGGCGGTAACTTTACGCACAAATATGAAAAGATAGCGATCGACAACGCCAGCGCGACAGTGAGCCGCTACGGGGCGGAGACATTCCGGGTCACGGCAGAAGGGGCTTTGTCCGGAACGAGCGATTCATTATTGCTGAATGCGGTGCCCGTATTTAACAATGCGGGAATATCGGCGAAAGTGACACAGGGGACGGCGGTTCTGATGTTCCGGGCGTCGCAGGATAAAGATGCGGCATTTTTTGCGGTAACAGTAAATTCTGACGGAGAGTTGACGGTGCTGGTGCGCGAAAAGCAGGGTGAAGAAGTCAAGAAGTTGGCGACGGCTTCGGATGCGCTCAACAAAGAAATCGGCATCAACCGCGGCTCTGACAATCGGTTTACGGTATATTTGGGGAGTACGGAAATTCAGGCGAATGCGTTTGCGGAGCTGCCGTATATGGCCTATGCAGGATTCGGTGCGTTGAGCGGTACAGCGGAACTTTCCTTTGCTGTGCAGAAAGCGCAGTCACAGCTTTCCACGGAATTTGACAACGGATTTTCTTCCATGTTCACACCCGTGGACGGGGCAAGCGTTGCAGATGGAAAGCTCAATCTTTCGGATACTTCCGTCACGACGCAGGCGCCGTACATTGATTTTACAATTCGGACAAAGCTGGATTCCGAACCTGCAGCGGACGGTGAATACGCGTTTCTTACGGCCGTTTCCGATAGCGGTGATTTTGCCGTCGTATTGGGCAGAGTCATGCAGGACGGCACCGTGTATCTGATGATCGGGACGATTGTCAACGGAAGTTTGACAGCATACGGAAAAGCGGAAAATGTTTCCGGATCCGTATATCTGCAACTGCAAAAGTCGGGAGTATATTATACGGGATATTATTCGGACGGCAATTCGGGCTGGACGGCGATAGAGCAAGACGCTTTGCAGATGAATTTGGCAAACATCAATGTCGGCATGACGGCGAAGGGTACGGCATCGTTTGATATGTTTGCCTTCGGCAATAGTGAAGAAGACGGTGTCAGCTACGGAAACCATATTTATTATGGTGAAGTGGATTACGCGTCGTCGCTGACGAATACGACGATTAAATATCGCGTTGACGGAGGAACATGGGCATATTGCACGGGTGGTATCAGACAATCGGATGCGGCGGCTGATGCGATGTTCTATATAGCGGAAAGTCGATTTGATGCGTTTAAGGGCGAATTTACGCTTGGCATAGACGAGATGTCGGAATCGGGAAGACTTGGATTTTCTTTTGGAAACGCACAGGAAGGTGCGATTGACGACGATTCATTCCGTTTCACATACGGTACGGACGGAAAATTTATCTTCTCGAAGGGAACGGAAGAGATTGCGCAAGGAGCGATCCCGAATTTTGATCAGCAAAAAGGAACGCGGTTTGTGGTGGACGTATCGGAATCGGGTGCCGTCAGAATTTACTGCGGAATCGATCCCGAACTGATTGTCTTTGCGCAGACGGATTACGAAGGCGGGTATTTCACCGTGTTTGGCGAAAAGACGGCATATACGGTTACGTCGTACAATTTCTTCTTTGAAGGGGCAAATTGGCTGATCGGGCTTGGCGAAGTACTTGTAACCGAATCGTCCGTGGTGTTGAACGCAACGTCGTCGACCTATTCGTATGCTTCACTGTTGAGCGATCCGGTAACCGATTTTATACTCGGCGCGAACCTGCAGATGACGAAGACGAGCAGCATCGCCAAGAGTGAATTCGGAGTGCTGATCGGCACGAACGCCGGCAAAACGCCGCAGGACGGCGGACTGTATATCGGGATCAACGACAAGAAGTCCGTGTTCATCAAAGAGGGTGAAACGACGCTGGCGACTGAGCAGTTGGATGAAATGAATGTGGAAAGCCTGTATTTTATGGTTGTAGTGCAGAACGGCGTTATCCGCGTTTATATCGACAACTGGGCAGAGGATCAGACATGGAGTGACGAACCTGTATTGGAATATACAGACGGCAGAGCGCGCGGCGGTGCGTTAAATTTCTATGACGTGCAGAGTCGTGTCGTATTGGATAATTTGCGTATCTATGGCTTGCGCGAAGGGGAAGATTATACGCAGAGCGAAGCGTATCAAAACAGAACCATCGCGGAACCGCCCGCACCCGAGCCGGTGGTCGGTACCGATTTTGTGCAGGAAGACCTCACGTTTACGCTGGAAGGGCGAGACGAAATGGCGCGTTTTAACAAATATTCCGGAATGGTGTCCTCTGTCGAAGAAAACGGGACGTATGTCATGAAAATCGACGGAACGGGCAACTGGAATGCGGGCGCGGCTATTGCTGCCGGTAAATTTGAGAATTACGAACTAAAATTCAAAATGAAGACGGAAACGGGAGGATGGGGCTCCGTGATCCTGAATAAGACGTCTTACAATTACAATCATGAAACAACGGGATTGATGTTCTATGCCAATACGCCTTCGGACGGACAAAACCTGACTTGTTATACGGGCAGCGGCGGAGAAAAGACCGTGTTGCAGGGATGCAATCTTACGGACGGATATCTGGAAGTAACGATCAAGGCATACGGTGGAATACTTTACATTGAATGCGGCGGTCAGACTGGAATTTACGACATCGCAAACGAAGAAAAGAACAATCGAAAAGATGCTTTGAGCGGATATATTTCCTTTAACGCAGGCAACTGTGTCGCATATTTCAAAGACATATCGGTAAGAATTCTGAACGAGGACGGCAGTTATAAGAATGCTTGACGGAAAAGTCACGCGCCCTTAAAAAAGGGCGCGTGACAAAAGGGCTTATCCCGACGAGACAAGATGATAATTTTGCGGTTTAGGTAGAGGTATGGAAAACAAATATAAGAATACGATATTTTGGGCATGGAATAAAGAGATGGCGGACGATGAGATACGCCGTCAGATTTTTGAAATGTCCGAAAGGGGGATAGGCGGCTTTTTTATTCATTCCCGTGCAGGTCTAACGATACCGTATATGGGAGAAGAGTGGTTTTGCGCCGTGCAAACCGCCGTTGAAGCAGCCGAACAATACGGAATGGATGTCTGGCTGTACGACGAAGACGGATGGCCGAGCGGCTTTGCCGGCGGAAAGGTTCCCGCACAAGGAGACATCTTCCGAATGAAACACCTCATGTTTTCGCAGGAAGCGGAGAAAATTCCGGAGGACAAAATAATTGCCGCTTATCGCAAGGAAGGAAATGCGTATGTGCAGGATGAAAGCGCGCGGGATTTAATTGCATATTATGTTGCCGACCGACATTATGTCGATCTTTTGGACGAACGCACGACGGAAAAATTTATCGAGAGCACGCATGATCGGTACAAAGAGAGATTTTCGTCCTATTTCGGCAGGGTAATCAAAGGCATATTTACCGACGAGCCGCAGCTATACAGAACTGAAGCGTGGAGTTTTTGCCTGTGCGATAAATTTGAGAAAGAATACGGAGAATCGTTGCTTCCGCAACTGTGGAAACTATATAAAGAGAGCGGAAAAAGCGAACTTCGATACAAATTGGGTGCGTTGCGTTCCAAGCTATTTACGAACAGTTATGTGCGCAAAATCGCACAATGGTGTACAGAAAACGGGTTGATGCTGACGGGGCATCTCGCCGACGAAGACGGCCTATGCATGTCTTCCAAAGCGACCGGAGGCACTATCGTAAACTATCGTGAAATGCAGATGCCGGGAATTGATTTTTTAGGCCGACGTTTGGCTTCGCCCGTTCTGCTAAAACAAGTACAGTCCGCTAAAAACCAGTTTGAAAAGCCGCTCGTTTTGTCCGAATCGTTCGGCTGTTGCGGTTGGAATACTCCTTTTTCGGATTATGCTTGGATTTGGGGATATCAGGCGGCTTTCGGAATAAATCAGGCATGTATGCATCTGGGCGCGTATTCCATAATCGGCTGCAGAAAAAGAGATTATCCCGCATTTTTTTCCTATCAAGAACCGTGGTGGGATGAACTCGGTATTTTGAATCGCTGGATGTACAATGTGAACTCGTATTTGTCGGAATTTCGCTCGGAGCAGGACGTGCTTGTTATCTCTCCTTTGCAAAACATGTATGCCTATGAAAGTTATTCGGAAGAGAGTCGTTACATATCCAATCAGTTTCGAATTCTTGTCGAAGCGCTGATCGAGTGTCAGGTCGGGTTTGACATTGGAGACGAAACGATATTGCAAAATTCGGGGCGAACAGATGGCGCAGTGATACGAGCGGGTAGCCGTGTATATAAGACTGTGATCGTTCCGGATGCAGAGAGCCTGAAGAAAAGTACGTGGACGCTGCTGGAAGCGTTTGCGAAGGGCGGAGGCAAAGTTATATTTACCAATCGTCGGCCGCAATTTTGCGAATTCCGCGAAGAGTCGAAGGTTTTTGCCGTGAACGGACCGACCGTGATGAATCGGGCGGACCTTTGGGGGAAATTTTTCCGCGATTCGAGTTATGCGCGCAGTGTTCGCGTATCTTCTATACAGGAACGGTACGCGGCAAAGGATATTGTCGTTTACAACGGCAAGAACGATTGCGGAGATACGGTATGCTATATAGTAAATCTTTCGACGGAGAGCGAGAAAAATCTATTGGTGCAATTTTTTGAAGACGGTACCGTTTTTGAGTACGATTTTTCAAAAGCGAAAGAAATTCCTGTTGTTTTCGAAAGAGGGGAGGCGGGCGTTTTTACAAAAATTTTATTGCCACGCAAGGGTATACGCTGTTATGTGCGCAAATCTACGCAGTCCACTTTACAACAAGCGACTACGGAAGAAAAATCTGTGATACGGGAAACGCTGTCTGCGAAAAAGATCGTCATGTCACAGCCAAACTGTCTGATGTTGGACTATGCGTGTTACAGCATAGACGGCGGAGAATTTTCCGAACAAATGCCCGTAATCCATATGCAAGAAAAAATATATCGTGCATTGAATAAGCTCAATAAAACGGCAATAACGCGTGTGCTTTATCCCTTTACGTGTACGTATCCTGTACGAAAACTTTCGCTCTGGGTGGAGGAACAAAGAGGACAACGCGTGTATATCAATGGACGGTTATTGGAGAAAAAGCAGTCGGAAAGCTGGCTGGACAAAGATTTCGCCGGCTACGCTGTCGAGAAATTGTTGCGGATGGGCGAAAACGAGATCGTCATAGAAAATCGGCTGACTCCTTATGACAGAGGATTTGACCCCGAACAGGTGTTTGAAACGGAAAAGAACAGATTTTTTTATCCGGTAGAATTTGAAAGCGTCTATTTGCGCGGAAATTTTGCCGTAAACTACAGCGGAGAAATTTTCACGAATTCGAATTTCTTTCGATTGCAAGGCGGAACGTTTTGCATTGAGGAAGAGAGGAGCACTCCAGATCGCGGCGACATAACCGGCTGTGGGTATTGGTTTTATCGCGGCAAAGTCCGATATTCTTTTTCGATAGAGGGCGCAGAAAAAATCGGCTTATGGCTAAATGACGTCAAAGCGCCTGTCGCAACGATGTATGTGAACGGAAAATCTGTCGGCGTTTATTTTGATTTTTCGCGGCCAATTCGGCTCGATCGACTCTTGCGGGAAGGGAAAAACGAAGTCGTCATAGAGCTTTGTTCCTCTAATCGAAATTTACTGGGGCCGCATCATCACAGGATGGGGGAAGTAGATTTTGTTGGCGTCAATACGTTCAAAGGAACCAAAGGTTATGAAGATTGTATTTTGAATCCGTCTTTGCCCGACAATACGTTTACGCCGGACTATTCGTTTGTACCGTTCGGAATGAGCGGGATCACTGTGGAAAAATATGATCGGTAAAATCATGAAAAATTGCATGCCAACGGTGGCTTGACGTCGTTGCTTCTTAATTACCACATATGATGGTTTTTTACAAAAAACGAGTGCGTTCATATAATATAAAATTACGGAAAAATTGCTTGATTTATTTGAAGAGGACAATACTTGCAAGAATAAAATTAAAACGAATTTTCCATAAAAGAGCGCCGGAGCTTATCATGCAACATGCCCCAAAAGCTGAAAACTTTTGGGGCATGTTGCATTTGAGATTTGTATTTTTATGGCACGATCATGGTTGGATAAGATCAGTAGTTTTCTTTATGAACCTCAAAGTAGCTTTGAGGATGTTTACAAACAGGACAAACCTCGGGAGCCTTTGTACCTACCACGATATGTCCGCAATTGCGGCACTCCCAGACTGTTACGCCGCTCTTTTCAAATACTTGTTTAGTTTCTACATTCTTAAGAAGTGCACGATAACGTTCTTCGTGCGTTTTTTCAATGGCTGCAACACCGCGAAATTGCTCGGCGAGATCGTGGAAGCCTTCTTCGTCTGCTTCTTTTGCCATACGAGCGTACATATCTGTCCATTCGGCATTCTCACCTTCAGCGGCATGAAGCAGGTTTTCAGCGGTATTACCTAACTCACCAAGAGCCTTAAACCATAACTTTGCATGTTCCATTTCGTTCGCAGCTGTTTGCAGGAACAATGCGGCAATCTGCTCGTAACCGGCTTTCTTCGCAACGGATGCAAAATATGTATATTTGTTGCGCGCTTGCGATTCTCCCGCAAATGCTTCCATAAGATTTTTTTCTGTTTTCGTTCCCGCATAAGGGTTTTTAGAAGGAGCGGCGTCTTCGATCTTCACAAACTTGCTTGCAGGTTGCTTGCAGCGGGGGCAAATAAAGTCAGCGGGTAGAGGGCCTTCATGAATATAACCACACACAGTACATTTCCATTTTTCCATTTTGTTTTCCTCCGTTTTTTCATTAAAATCAATCGTTTTCAGCAGTGATTCCACGACCTCTGTCGGAATTTCGGGATAGTTTTTAATCGATTCCAAGAATACTTTGCTATTCGCACTTTGCGGCAACATAAAACCTGCTTCACGGCACAAATCTTCAGCCATCAGACGTGAAGATTTTTCGATTGCGACACTCAATGCGTCGGGTAATGCCGAAGAAATTTTTTCCGCTTGCGCTTTGCTTTGAATCAGGCTTCGAAGCGCGTCAGTGACTTTTTCTTCTTTCGGCTGCTGCGGCGGATAATCTTCAGGAACCATAGAAATTGCGGAAGAAGGGCAGGCATCCGCACAGACTCCGCAGCCGATGCACTTATTTACGTCAATAATACTGTTTTCTGTGTCCGTAGCGCCGGTAGGGCAAACATACAAACACAAACAGTCTTTGGTACAGAGTCTGAGGTTTCTCACCGCATATTTTTTTGTTTCCATTATTTTGCCCTCCTTTCGGTCTTTTCAAATTTCCATGCCGGCACCTTGCAAACAGGGCAGATTTCAGGCGGCCTATCTCCTATAAAAATGAAACCACAAACGCTGCAAACGTATACTCCCGTGTTTTCCAGCATTTTATCTCCCTCAACTCTGTATCGAGTGAGTAAAGACTCCTGCATTCTGGTAACTTTTTCGCTCCAAGTCAAAGCGCGAAGCGCGCCTCGATCCGATTTTTCGGAAGATACCGAATTGCCATATGGGAAACCTGACGACAGATCTTTTTCAATCAGCTCTAACAGTTGCTCGGTATTTGTTTGTTTTACAGGCTGTGCTTTTGAGCGGAAAAAGTCAGCCAACTTGGAAAACGCTTCGGACTGCTTCGGCATATATTGTTTTTCGCAGCCTCTTGCCAGATTGGAACATATGATACTCATTTCCATGGCTGACAATTCTTTTTCTAAATGCGGAGCCGGAGCCGCGATCTGTTGATCCGCAACTTTCGTATCTGATTTAAGATGAAAAGCGTCTTTTCCGGCGCCGCAAATCGGACATTTCCAGTCATCCGGCAGGTTTTCCCATTTGCCGTCTTTCGCTTCATCGAAAACATATCCGCAAATCGAACAAACGTATTGTTTCATAATAATTCGCCTCCTTTTTCATAATTTCATAAAATTTTTTATAATTACATAAAAAATTTATACGTGACATAATCACAAATAATCAATTCTTGCCGCCGCAGTTATGTTCGTTGCAACCATGCTCTCCGCATGTACCATTGTGCTGATTCCCTTCATGATGACTGCACATCACATCAGGGTTAAAGGTGAGGGTATGGGAAAGAAACGCTCTTACGGCTTCGTCAGCATTGCCTGACACTCCACCGTACAATTTAATACCGGCATCCGCAAGTGCTATTTTTGCGCCGCCACCGATGCCTCCGCAGATCAGCACATTAACTTGCAGGTTATGTAAAAAGTCTGCAAGTGCGCCGTGACCGCTGCCATTGGTGTTGACAATTTCAGACGTGACCACGTTTCCGTCTGAAATATCGTAAATCTTAAATTGTTCCGTGTGTCCGAAATGTTGAAATATCGTTTCGTTTTCATAGGTTACTGCAATCCTCATAGTATTTTCTCCTTTTATTCTTAAACGAATATTTTGCGGGTTGCTGCAACAATTTGAAAAGCTGCAACAATCATCCGTTCCGTTACAAATGCGATATTCGCCGCCTTCAATTTTCAGGGGCAAACCGTCTACCAAAGCGTCGGCGATTTTCTTTCGGGCTGTCTCATAAATTTTTTGCACGGTTGTTCTCGCAACTTGCATTTGCTTGCTGCACTGTTCCTGCGAGAAACCTTCTTTGTCAATCAAGCGTATGGTTTCGTATTCATCTACCGTCAGCAAAATCGGTTGTTTTTCTTTTCCGATTTCCGTTGGAGAAAATTCTGTATTTCCCGGAAATCGACATACTCTTCGACATTTTCTCGGCCTAGGCATTTTTCACCTCAATCTTATAATTGATTGTAACATGTTTTTGGACATATGTCAATAACCATTTTCCATTTCTTTCAAAATGCAGTATTCGCGTATAGAATTAGGATCATACCGTCAATGTTGTATGCAGATCTAACTGAATCTCTTTCTGAAACTCCTATAGTTTATGTTAAGATGAATTGTCAAACTAAGCGCAACACTTTATAAGATTTTCTTGAAACAAATCTTGTGGAGATTGGTAATGTAAAA
>CALVYJ010000130.1 GCA_944372075.1 uncultured Clostridia bacterium
GTCGGACTCGAACCGACACGGTATCGCTACCACTGGATTTTGAGTCCAGCGCGTCTGCCAATTTCACCACAGCGGCATATATTGCACTAACATTCTTATTATACTATAATTTGTTTTTTTTTGCAAGCAAAAATAAGCAAATTTTTTGAAAACGGAAAAGATTTTATTTCAAAGTATTTACTTAAAATCATCAGGAGTGCTTAAATGGAGAAGGTTTTACTAAGAAAGAAAATTGCGGCGCAAAGCATCATTATTTTATTATCCATAGTCGCTTCGGTCTTATTGCCGGAGATTTTTCATTTAGTTGGGGCAGTTAGCGGAGTGGGGACTTCTTTGGGAAGCGCGTTTTTACCGATGCATCTTGCTGTGCTGTTTGTAGGATTGATAGCGGGAGCCGTTGCCGGAGGAATTGTAGGGGCAGTAAGTCCGGCGATCAGTTTTGCAATTTCGGGCATGCCTGCTTTTTCACAGATGCCGTATATGTGTATAGAACTTGCTATTTACGGAATTGTTTGCGGTATGTTGCGAAATTCAAAAATGCCGATCGTTTGTAAAGTCATATTGGCTCAAGCAGCGGGCAGAATCTTGAAGGCTGTTTTGATCATGATTGCGGTATATTGCTTTGATTTTCAAGCGGTCGCGGTTTTAGATGTTTGGTACGCAACGGTGCAGGGATTGCCGGGGATTTTGTTGCAACTTGTGTTGATTCCGCTTTTAGTTTTTAGATTTAATGGATTAAAAAAGTATTATGAGTGACATAGAGCGTGCAATTCAACTATTGAATGATGAGAGCGTCGCCTTGTGTTTCAATGATGACTGTGTAACAATGAACGAGAAAGGAATTAAACCGTTGATACTTTTGATTGAATCCGGAAGAGATTTTTCCGAATATTCGGCAGCGGATAAAATCATAGGCAAAGCGGCAGCTTTCTTATTTGTTAAATTGCGAGTAAAAGCGGTGTACGGCAGGGTTATGAGCAGAGGCGCTATGGAAGTTTTTGAAAAATATGCGATTCCATATTCGTATTCAACTTTTACGGAAACTATAATCAATCGAAAGGGCTCGGGGGTTTGTCCGATGGGAGAAGCTGTTAGCGATGCGGTTGATCCAAATGATGCATATAAAAAAGTTCAGAAAAAATTATCAGAATTACAAATTAGGGAGGAAAGGCAGTGAAACAATTAGGATTCGGATTGATGCGTTTGCCGTTGTTGCAGGCAGAAGATGCTCGAACCATCGATTTGGAACAGCTAAACAAAATGGTGGATACATTTATTGAACAGGGATATACATACTTTGATACGGCTTATATGTATCACAATGGTGCAAGTGAGCAGATGGTAAAGGAAGCTATTGTCAAGCGTTATCCGAGGTCGGCTTTTACAATTGCCAGCAAATTGCCGACGATGTTGTTGCAAAATTTGGGTGATCAAGAACGAATTTTCTCCGAGCAATTAGAAAGAACAGGGGCTGGATACTTTGACTATTATTTATTGCACGCTTTAGATCGATCAAAATATGAAACGGCGAAGAGGTTAAAAAGCTTTGAATTTGTTGCGCGATTAAAAGAACAAGGATTGATAAAGAGGATGGGCTTTTCGTTTCATGATTCGGCCGAGGTACTGGATCAAATACTTACGGAACATCCGGAAATGGAATTTGTCCAACTGCAAATCAATTATTTGGATTGGGATGATCCTGGCGTTCAATCGAAACTTTGTCATGAAACTGCGTGCAGACATGGCAAAGATATTATCATTATGGAACCCGTTAAAGGTGGTCGTCTGGCGAATATTTCTCCGTATGGTGAAAAGATTTACAGAGCCATTCATCCCAATTGGTCGATGGCTTCATGGGCGCTTCGCTATGCCGCAGGGTTGGATAACGTCAAAATGGTTTTGAGCGGAATGTCCAGTATGCAACAATTACAAGATAATATTTCAACCATAAACGATTTATCTCCTTTGAATGCCCAAGAACTTGCGGCGATTCAAGAAGTGGCGCAAATCATACGCCGAGGCATAGCTATTCCTTGTACGGCATGCCGATATTGCGTGGAGGGCTGTCCTCAACATATTGCAATTCCGGATTATTTTGCTCTCTATAACAAAATGTTTGAAGAACCGAATGCATCTGCCCGGCAATTATATGATGGGTACGTGTCGGCAGGTTCAGGAAAGGCGAGCGATTGTATTGCATGCGGTCAATGTGAGCATTCCTGCCCGCAGCATCTTTCAATCATTGAAGACTTGAAACGTGTTGCGCAACAATTTGAAAAATAGTCGGTTTGCAAAAGAAACTTTATCGACATGATACGCGTTTTATTTGTTTGTTGGGGAAATATTTGTCGCTCTCCCATGGCTGAATTTATATTGAAAAATTGGTTAAAGCGACAACACGGAGATGATTTTTATGTCTCATCAGCCGCAATCAGCGCAGAAGAGGAGGGAAATCCGATTTACCCTCCTGCACGACAAGAATTGTTGAAGCATGGAATAATTTGCGATGATAAGAGGGCTGTACAATTCATCAAAGAGGATTATGGCCGTTATGATTATATTTTATGCATGGAACAAAGACATGTCAATGCGATCTTGAAAAAGATCGGAGAGGATTCACAGCATAAGGTGTTTCGGCTTTTGGATTTTTCGATTGAACCGCATGATATAGCGGATCCTTGGTATACCGGTGATTTTTCAAAAGCATATTCGGAAATTGAAGGCGGTATTTATGCTTTTTTAAAAACAATATTATCGGATTATCTCTAAAGCATTGCATGGAATAAATTGAAGTATGGCGAAGAATATTTCAAAAAATTGGAATATTCTTCGCCTTTTTGTTTGACATGCCTATCGAGGAGTACTACAATAAAGCGCGGTAAGTTTTTTGAAATTAAAATAAGGATTTTATATGAATTTTGTACCTACTTTTTTGAATGTATTGTTGATCGTAGTGTTGGCTATACCGGGTTTTTTCTTGCGAAAAGTTAAACTTTTTTCAGATTATGCGGCCAACGTTCTTGCCGTTTTGTTATTGTATATTTCACAGCCGTTTTTAATGATTTCATCGTTGCTCAATAAACCTTTCAAAAGTTCGTTTCTTATAAATTTTGCATGGATTATTGGCTTTGCCGTATTTTTACAACTTTTGATTTATTATATAGCTCGTTTTGCATTTTGCAAAGGAGAAAATGTGGCGACGAGGCGAGCATGTATAGCGACGTCATATTTAGGCAACGTCGGTTTTATGGGAATACCGGTTATGCAAATGCTTTTTCCTGGCAAAGACGAGCTTGTTTTATATACAGTAATTTATAATATAGCTTTCAATGCTATGACTTGGACTTTAGGGGTATACGCAATTACGGGAGAGCGCAAAAGCATCAATCCTTTGAAAATCGTATTAAATCCTCCGACGATTGCAGTGATCCTTGCATTGCCTTTTTATATTTGCAATGTAAAGGTTTCGGATACAATAATGCAACCGATTACATATTTGGGTGATATGACGTTACCTTTATCGATGATCATTTTAGGGGTACGCTTGGCAGATATAAAACCTATACAGTTAATCAATAATTGGAGAGTATATCTGGCTACTTTTATTAAACTAGTAGTTTCACCGCTCGTTAGTTTGGGGATAATGGTGGCGGTTCAGCAGTTTGTTTATATTGACGGATATGTGTTGGCTGCATTATATGTCATCAGTGCCATGCCTGCCGCGTCCAGCGCATTGAATTTTGCGGAGATGTACAATGGTGACAGAGAAACGGCCGCAGCATCGACTTTGATGAGTACGATATTAAGCGTTTTGACAATTCCGATTCTTATGATGTTATGTCCGCTTTTAATTTAGATTGATCGCACGAAAAAGAGCACGACAATAAGCCGTGCTCTTTTTCGTATGCTTTATTCTGGATGGATTGATTAAGATTGGCGTTTGGGATTTTCACTATTAGGCGCTTGACAAGTTGTTTTTTGTGTTGACGTTTTTTTTGTTTCATCTAATCGCAGCGAGCGAGTTTTGTTCGTTCGAAAGCGAGACAAAAACCAATTTTCAATTTTTTCACCTTTTTTATAAATGAAGATGAATATGATCAAAATGCAAACGCCAATTAAAATCCAGCAAAGAATTCCCCACCATGTATTGTAGGGGATGATCAAACCTCCGACAGAAAAGCTGGTCAGGGACACAGAAATACCGCGGGAAATCAGTTGCATGATTATAAAATATTTCCATGACATCGTGGAAAGGCCTGCTACAAAACAAAGAATATCATCCGGGAAGACAGGCAAAAGGAACATTGCTGTGAGCAAACGCCGGTCTTTGCCTTTGATCTTTTCCAACCATTGATTCAAGGTATCTTTGCCGACTAACCAGGAAGCAGCTTTATAACCTATAACTCTGCCGATCCAAAAGGCAACAAGGGAACCCAACAAAATGCCGATATAACTATAGAAACACGCTTTTACCGGGCCGAACAATAAAACTCCCGCGCCGACGGTGAGTACTCCAGGTATCGGTAATAAAAAAACTTGTAAAGCTTGAAGGACAATAAAGGCTAACGGGCCCCAGGCGCCTGTAGAATCAATTAAGGCTTGCAGTGATTCTTTAGAGTCGATTTTTTCCATCAAGCCTGTTTCCTGTAAGATGAATAGACCAATAAGTGCAATGGCAATAAGGATAAGGCCGGTCAGTAAAAATTTATAAATCAATTCATTTTTGCGCAAGCAGAAAATCAAAAGCGCAGCGGCATATAAGATTTCGGCGCTGATAGCGACAGAGGTTATTACCGAACCGTGTTCATACATAAAACCCGACGTAAAATTTGCCATGCACAAGACGGTAAAAACAAGCACCGCAGACACCGACACAATCGGCAAAGCGATCGTAAAAATTTTTTGAATGATTTTTTTCATGAAAACGAGTACCCAAAATTCTTACATACTTTAATATATCCTAATAAATAAGAAATCATGCTTGACAATTTTTTAATGTTCAGAAGAATCCATCAAATCCTTAATGGCGGCGCGTGCTAATGCGTCGCAACGATTGTTATAAACATTATCTGCATGTCCTTTCACTTTTATGAATGAAACAGTATGCTTATTTGTCAATGTGAGTAAGTGTTTCCATAAATCGGAATTCAAAACATCTTTTCCGTCAGCTTTTTTCCAATCGTTTTTTATCCAAGTCCAAATCCAACCTTGATTAAATGCGTTGACTGTATACGCGGAATCACTGTAAACGGTTACGTCGCATCGTTCTTTTAACATTTCGAGTCCGGCGATGACAGCTGAAATTTCCATGCGGTTATTGGTTGTGGATAAAAAACCTTTGCTGATTTCTTTTTCGATTCCTTTGAAAATCAAGATTGCCCCATAACCGCCGACTCCGGGATTGCCGGAGCAAGCGCCGTCTGTATAGAGATCTACATGTTTCATTTTATTTGGATAATTCTTCGGCTCTGGCTACACAGGCAGCGACAGCTCTGTCAATAATGTCATAGAGGTTATCGTTTCGGAAGGAGTCAACCGCTTGAATCGTCGTACCGCCTTTGCTGCATACTGCGGAGATCAGTTCATCGATTGTTTTTTCTTCAGAATGGACAACCATTTCTGCCCCTCCGACTACCGTGTTGACGGCAAGTGTTTTTGCTTCGTCTTCGCTTAATCCCTGCCGAATACCGGCCTGAATCAAGCCGTCAATAAATAAATATACATAAGCCGGTCCGCTGCCGCTGATCCCGGTTGCGGCATTTAATTTTTCTTCCGGAACCAACAAGACGTTTCCGATTTTATTGAACAATTCTTGAACAAACGCACAATCATCTACATTTTCTTCAAAGTCCGATAGATCCATAGCGGTCATGCCGAATCGGATAGAGCAGGGTAAATTCGGCATAACGCGTACGACTTTGGGATCTCCAAACATTGCATCTTTCACGGTTTGTTTTTTTACGCCGGCCATGATCGTGATTATTTTTTCGACGGGTACGCCGCGCAATCCTTCGGCAACAACCGGAAAGGTTTGCGGTTTAACGGCAAAGAGCAAATATTCGCAATTATCAGCTACGTCACGATTATTTGCTGTGACAACCACGCCTAAATCTTTCAAAAGTTCTTGTGCGGAGGCGGACGGGTCTGCCACGATAATTTTTTTAGGTTTTATAAAATCAATTCCCTGGATAATTGCCCGAGCCATAAAGCCGCCGCCTATAATCCCGAGCTTAAATTGTTTTTTCATTTTTTTTCTCCTTTTTTCTGAATAATGCTGAAATTGTTGACTGAATATTGTTGACTTAATTTCGATTTTGCTTTATAATAAACAATGCGTAGGGGAGTGGCTCAATGGTAGAGTAGCGGTCTCCAAAACCGTAGGTTGCGTGTTCGAATCGCGTCTCCCCTGCCAGATATCCGACCACAAAATGTGGTCGGTTTTTTATTGTTCCGGAAAAAAACAAGTTAAAAAATTTGTACGCAATCAGATCCGTCATACATTGCGAACAGATGTCCGTCGCCGTAATTAAATTTTCTCTATTGTACAGGAAATGGCAAACATTGTCAATTTAATCCTCGTGTTTTTTATGGATAAGTTTGTCAAAGAATTCGAGTATTTTGGCGGAAAATCAAACAACAACAGCGGCGAAACGCGCAATTTGCGTTTCGCCGCTGTTGCTAAAATGGTATCCCGCAAAAGTCATTGTTATACAATCACATTTATCAATCTGTCTTTTACGACGATAAATTTGCGAATTACTTTTCCTTCCACAAGAGGTCGAATTGCTTCATGATTCAATACCAACGTTCGCATTTCATCTTCGGATGCATTTTGAGCTATTAAAATTTTGGTTTTAATTTTGCTGTTTACCTGAATGGCGTATTCGATTTCGTCGCGGATAAGCGCCGTTTCATTGCAAACAGGGTAGGGTTGTTCAAAGATTGAATATTTACCGCCGAATTGCTCCCAAAGTTCCTCGCTGAAATGCGGGGCGCACGGAGCTAATAACAACAGCAAATCCTTTGCGCATTCATGCAAAAAAGCGGCGTTTTTACTCTGCAGGCCATCGTACTTATAGAGGGCATTGACGTATTCCATCAAACGAGCAATGGCAGTGTTAAAAGAAAAGCCTTCCATGTCGCGCGTAATTTGCTTTATGGCATAGTTTCGAGCATAATCAAGTTCTTTTTCGTTCGTACCCCACAGGGTGTTTTCGGTAATCGGCAGTTCATTTACACGCAATACGAAACGTTCGACTCGATCTAAAAATTTTGCGACGGATTTAATGCCGTCATCGCTCCAAGGGCCGCCTTCCGTATAGGAGAAGCCGAACATCAGATATAAACGAAAAATATCAGAACCATATGTGGCAACATATTCATCCGGAGAAACGACGTTTCCTTTGGATTTTGACATTCGATTGCCGTCAGGCCCTAAAATTACGCCCTGATGGATGAGCGACTTAAACGGTTCATCAAAATTCAAATAGCCCATATCGCGAAGCGCTTTTGTGAAGAATCGTGCATAGAGCAAATGCATACAGGCATGTTCGGCACCGCCGACGTATTTATCGACCGGCAACATTGCATTGACAATTTCAGGGTCAAATGGCGCTTTTGAATTATGCGCATCAGCATACCGCAAATAATACCAGCTCGAGCAAACGAACGTATCGAGAGTATCGGGATCTCGCAGGGCATCGCCGCCGCAATGCGGGCATTTCGTATGCATAAACTCATCGCATTTAGCCAAGGGGGATTTTCCGTCCGGTTCAAATTGAACATTATAGGGGAGTTTGACGGGCAGATCTTTATAGGGTACCGGCACGATACCGCATTTGGGACAGTGAATAACCGGAATAGGCGCGCCCCAATATCTTTGGCGAGATACGAGCCAATCGCGCAGACGATAATTTATTTTGCGTTCGCCCTTGCCCATCTTTGCCAGATAATTTGCGATTTCCGTACGCGCTTCATCGCCGAATCTTCCGTCAAATTGCAGACTGTTCACACAAATGCCATCTTCGCAAAACGGTAAAATTGTTTCGCCGTTTTTGTTTTCGACTACTTTCTGAACCGGTAAATTATATTTAGCAGCAAAAGCAAAATCTCGCTCATCGTGCGCAGGCACGCCCATTACGGCTCCCGTTCCGTATGAATACAGGACGTAATCCGCCGCGTAGATCGGTATTTTGTTTCCGTTGATCGGGTTAATGGCGTAGTGACCGATAAAGACGCCGGTTTTTTCTCTGGTGGAGGATAGTCTTTCGATTTCGTTTGCTTTTGCCGTTTCTGCAATATATTTTTCGACAGCGGCGCGTTGTTCGTCGGATACCAGTTTCATCACGAGCGGATGTTCCGGCGCCAATACGACGTATGAAACGCCAAAGATGGTATCGACGCGCGTTGTGAACACGCGGAAGGTATCGCCGCTCTCACAAGCGAACTCGACTTCACAACCGACGGATTTTCCGATCCAATTCCGCTGCATGAGTTTTGTTTTTTCCGGCCAATCGATTTTATCGAGTCCCTGCAAAAGTTCTTCAGCGTACTGTGTGATCTTAAAAAACCATTGCGTCAAATCTTTTTTGACGACGGCGGTGCCGCACCGTTCACAACAGCCGTCGACGACTTGTTCATTGGCTAAAACAGTATTGCAACTGGGGCACCAGTTTACCGGCGCTTCTTTACGATAGGCAAGACCGTTTTCGTACAATTTCAAGAACATCCATTGGGTCCATTTATAATAATCTTCTTCACATGTTTTGATTTCGGCAGACCAATCGAACATTGCCCCCATGGCTTTTAATTGATGTTCCATGGTTTCAATATTTTTCTCGGTTGAGTCTTTCGGATGAATTTTGGTTTTTATTGCATAGTTTTCTGCGGGCAGCCCAAAAGCGTCAAAGCCCATCGGTTGAAAAACCTCATAGCCTTGCATTTTTTTGAATCGCGCATAACTGTCGGTCGGCCCATAGTTATACCAATGCCCAATATGCAGCTTTGCACCGGAAGGATAGGAAAACATTTCCAAAACATAGAACTTCTTGTCGATATTTTTTTTGTTAAAATTATTGAGCTTCGACTTCTCCCAGCGTTGCTGCCATTTGCTTTCAATGGATTTCATATCCATAACCAAAACCTCCGTGGCTCTGTTGAGCCTCATTTTTTCTTCGTAAATTTTCTATAAACGAGATAAGTACACGGCCCGATGATCGGTAAAAGCAAAATAAAAAGATTCCAAGGAATCATGGCTTTTACCAATCCCATATCTCGCATCAAAATATAAATTGTAAAGATCGCAAGCAAATAGTGTATAAATAACAGGGCGATCAACACTATCAGTACGGGCATCGGCATGAAAATTTACCTCACATGTAGTCATTTCATTATATGATTTTTTATATTGTTAGTCAAGTTATGAAACGAGTACAGCTGAAAATTTTTATTTTTCGGAGAAATCTATCCTTTCTACGTAAATAATTTGACCGCATTCGCATACACTGAAACTATGGAAACAATTAAAATATCGGACACGGAAAATCATTGCAGATACATTGCGTATATTGCGAGCGCCTTGTCGTCACGTCAACCTTCTGCCCGCATCCATTTTGAAAGCGGAAGGATCATTTATACAGCCGAAACGGCAGGGGATATAGAATCTTTACGGCAAATCGCAGAGGACAAAATTGCAGATGTTATTTGTATCGGCTATAAATATGCGGAATTGAATGCGCGCACACATGTGACGGGGCTTTCCAAGACAGATAAAGAAATTTTATTGACCGGAATCATTGCGGCTGACTATGCAGAGGATAAACGTTTTGTTTTGGCGCGTTTGTCAACTTTGCAAAGGCAGCATACTATAGACGGTTTTTATGATTTTCGGATAAAAGAATTGCGCGAAAAATGGGAAGAAATAGCGGCTTGCATCCCGCCCGTGTTCACGCAAGGGCATTTGCAAGAGTTTATGCAATATATTTTGAGTGGCAATCATGGCAAGGTGTATCTGAAGGGAAATGAAGTATATGACAGTCATTGCCGCCGCCTGCGCCGATCGGCATTGATTGAAGGAGCGCAGGCGCAAACAAATGTAATGCGAGAAATTATTTTGAGCGGCGCGCAAAAAATAAATTGTATCGGGATTCCGTCTCCGGAACAAGAATGTTTTTTGCGAAGATTTTACGAAGGAAATATTACCTTTTGAAAATAAAAAATTGCAGAAAAAGCAGAAAAAGCATTGACAAAAATTCTGAAAGGGATTACAATAAAGATAATTTCATCTGCCTAATGAAAAAGACAAGTAAGCCGAGTGCAAGCTTTTCAGAGAACGGAACAATATGCTGAAAGTTTCCGTATTGCGGCATCGGACGAAACCGCTTTTTTTCGCAGGAGTAGCGTTTCTTAAAAACGCATTAAAGTGGTCGGCATTGGTACATGTCGGCAATTAAGGTGGAACCGCGCAGGTAATGCGTCCTTAAACGTCAATTCGTTTAAGGATTTTTTATTTTTTGGGAATAGGACGGAGGAAGAAAAATGTTTATCTCACTCAAAGGCGACAAGAAGGAATACGCAGCACCGGTATCGTGCAAACAGATTGCCGCAGATATCAGCGAAGGTCTTGCCAGAGCGGCCGTCGCGGCAAAAGTTGACGGTCAAATGGTCGATCTGTCTTATGTGGTGGATCGGGATTGCGAGGTGGAAATCGTAACGCTTAAGGATAAAGAAGGCTTGCAAGTTTATCGTCATACGACGGCGCACGTTTTGGCGCAGGCAGTCAAGGCGATTTTTCCGACCAGTAAGCTCGCGATCGGTCCGACGATCGACAACGGATTCTATTATGATATTGATTTTAAGACGCCGATCAGCCAAGACGATTTAAGCAAGATCGAGGCGGAAATGAAGAACATCATCAAGAGCAATTTACCGATTGAACGGTTTACGCTTCCCAGAACCGATGCAATCAAGTTGATGAGTAAATTTTCAGAAAAATACAAGGTCGAACTGATCAAGGATCTTCCGGAAGGAGAAGAGATTTCTTTTTATAAACAAGGGGATTTTACCGATCTCTGCCGAGGCCCGCATCTGCCTTCTACCGGAAAAATCAAAGCGTTTAAGCTGACAAGCATTGCAGGCGCATATTGGCGCGGAAATGAAAAGAACAAGATGCTCACGCGTATCTACGGTACTGCATTTGCCAAGAAAGATGAAATGGATGCATACTTTACGATGTTGGAAGAGGCAAAGAAGCGCGACCATATCAAACTGGGTAAAGAACTGGGTTTGTTTGCTTTTTTGAACGAGGGAAAAGGTTTTCCGTTTTTCCTGCCGAAGGGAATGGTCTTAAAAAATACTTTGATCGATTTTTGGCGGCAGATTCATACGCGAGAGGGGTATGTGGAAGTGCAAACCCCGATCATTTTGAATCGCAGTCTTTGGGAAACTTCCGGGCACTGGGATCATTATAAGGAAAATATGTACACGACAAAGATCGACGGGGAGGATTGTGCAATAAAGCCGATGAATTGCCCCGGCGGTATGCTGGTGTATAAATTGAATCCGCATAGCTATAAAGATTTGCCGATTCGCATGGGCGAGTTGGGTTTGGTGCATCGGCACGAAAAAAGCGGACAACTGCACGGGTTGATGCGAGTTCGATGCTTTACTCAAGACGACGCGCATATCTTTATGCTTCCGGAGCAGATCACGCAGGAAATCAAAGGCGTAGTACGAATCATCGATGAAGTTTATACGTTGTTCGGATTCAAATATCATGTCGAGTTGTCGACGAGGCCGGAAAACAGCATCGGAAGCGATGAGGATTGGGAAAATGCGACAGACGCACTGCGTAAAGCGTTGGATGAATTGCGCTTGCCGTATGTTGTAAACGAAGGAGACGGGGCGTTTTACGGACCGAAGATCGACTTCCATTTGACGGACTCAATCGGAAGGACATGGCAATGCGGCACGATACAGCTGGATTTCCAACTGCCGCAGAGATTTGAGGCAGAATATACGGGAGAGGACGGTCAAAAACATCGCCCTATTATGATACATCGCGTCGTTTTCGGATCGATCGAACGGTTTATCGGCATTTTGATAGAGCACTATGCCGGAAAATTCCCCGTATGGCTAGCGCCTGTGCAGGTGAAAATTTTGCCGGTATCCGATAAATCGATTGATTATGCAAAGCAGTTGGAGACATCCTTAAAAGCCGACGGAATACGTGCGGAAACCGATTGCCGAAACGAAAAAATCGGCTATAAAATTCGTGAAGCGCAGTTGGAAAAAATACCGTATATGCTCGTTGTCGGGGATAAAGAACGCGAAGAGGGTTCTGTTGCCGTGCGCATGCGTGAGAAGGGCGATATCGGTTCTATGTCGTATGCGGATTTCCAAAAGCGTGTGAGCGAGGAAATTGCTAAAAAAACGGTTTTTTAATCAAAAAGCAAGCAAAATAAGTTGACAGAGTCATGAAAATTTGTTATTATTATTCGGTAAAGTAGAAGTTACTTCTCGCCTTGCGGCAAATGCGTCGGCAAGTGCCTTAAAATTTCATGGTTCTTTAAGCGCATATTCTGCGCGTTTCTATGATGAGTTTTAAGCGGGTTGTAACAGTCTACAATCCGCTTTTGTTTTTATCCCGAATGGGAAAGAAATAATCAATAAGGACGGTATAAGACCATTAAAGACCAACATCAGGTGAACGGAGAGATCCGCGATCAGGAAGTGAGAGTTATCGGTTCGGACGGACAGCAACTCGGTATTATGAGTTCGCGCGAAGCGCTGCATCTTGCAGAGGAGTACGATTTGGATTTGGTAAAAATTTCGCCAACGGCAAATCCCCCCGTATGCAAGATTATGGATTATGGTAAATTTAAGTTCGAACAGGGGAAAAAGGAGAAGGAATCCAGAAAAAATCAAAAGCTGGTCGAGATAAAGGAAGTGCGCCTTTCGATGACGATCGACACGGGCGATATGAATGTAAAGTCTCGCCAGACGCAGAAATTTTTGGAAGCGGGAAACAAGGTCATGGTATCCATCCGTTTGCGCGGAAGACAAAATGCGCATGCCTCTATGGGGGTCGATGTCATGAACGAGTTTTTTGAACTTTTGGGCGGCAAAGCCGTAATGGACAAAAAACCCGCAAACGAGGGAAGAAACATTACAATGTTGCTTTCACCGGCGAAATAAACAAGTCAGTACTGCATACGTCTGTCTGAAAGAGTGGACAGGCTACGCGTGAAATGAAAATAATTTTGGAGGATACTAGTATGCCTAAACAGAAATCGCATAGCGGCTCGAAAAAGCGTTTCGACATCACGGGAAGCGGCAGAGTCAAAAGGGCACAATCGGGTAAAAACCACAAGACTGGTGCTAAAACCAGAAAGAGAAAGAGAAATCTTCGCCAGACAGCGTTCGTGTGCGAAACACAGGAATTGACGGTCAAGAACCAGCTCATCCCGTACAAGAAATAAGGTATAAGGAGAAAGAGTCATGCGTATTAAAAGAGGAGTAAACGCGGTAAAAAAGCGTAGAAAAATATTCAAGCTTTCGAAAGGCTATTTCGGATCAAAGAGCAGATCGTACCGTATTGCACGCGAAGCGGTTATGAAATCGCTGATGTATGCATATGTCGGTCGTAAAAATAGAAAAAGAGATTTTCGTCAGCTTTGGATTGCAAGAATCAATGCTGCGGCTAGGCTTAACGGACTTTCTTACAGCAAGTTTATGCACGGTTTGAAGGTTGCCGGAATCAATCTGAACAGAAAAGCACTTGCCGATATCGCAGTAAATGATGCGGCGGCATTTTCTGCTCTTGCCGAAAAGGCAAAAGCAGCGATCGCTTAACTTGAATTGATAAAAACCTTCTTACAAGTTAAGAAGGTTTTTATGTTTATGGAGAAGAATGTTAATAACGTCACGAAATAATCCGCTTATCAAACGGGTATTGTCTTTGCGAGACAAAAAATATCGGCGTGAATTCGGAGCATATGTCATCGAAGGAGTCAAGCAGGTGCGCGAGGCTGTTGCGTGCGGATGTGTCATCGAGCAAATCATTTGTTCCGAGTCTTATACGGGCGACGTATTCGTGCCAGAGAAAACTTGCGTTGTGTCTGACGGAGTATTTGAAAAACTCTCGGAAGAGTGCTCGCCGCAGGGGATTTTGGCTGTTTTGTCTATACCGGAATGTAAAGTTTCTGCTCCGCAAAATAATTCCCTTATGCTCGACGGCATAGCCGATCCCGGTAATTTGGGGACGATTATCCGAACGGCAAATGCGGCAGGGTATACCGATATTTATTTGAGAAATTGCGCCGATCCGTTTTCGTCTAAAACAGTTCGAGCCGCAATGAGCGGGATTTTTTTCGTGCGGTTGCATATCGGCAATTTGGATGAGATCATGCATGCTTTAGCAGGAATCACTAAAATTTGTGCAGATATGAACGGCGTTGATATTTTCTCATATACGGCGCCGGAAACATTTTGCTTAATCATCGGCAACGAAGCAAACGGAGTGAGTCGGGAGGTGCGGGAAATGTGCAACGTAACCGTAAAAATTCCGATGCGCGAAAGCTGCGAAAGTTTGAATGCTGCCGTTTCGGCCGGTATACTGATGTATGAATTGACTACAAATCGTATTTTATAAAATTTAAGAATTAGCAAAAGGAGAAATTTATGTCCGGACATAGCAAATGGCATAATATACAAGCGCGCAAAGGAAAAGCGGATGCGGCGCGCGGTCGTATTTTCACAAAATTGGGCAGAGAAATTGCGGTTGCCGCAAAGGGAAATCCGAATCCCGAAACGAACAGCAAACTTGCGGATGTTATTGCAAAAGCAAAGGCAAACAATATGCCGAACGACAATATTCAACGCAGCATAAAAAAAGCGGCGGGTGAACTGGGAAATACGACGTTTGAAACATTGGTATACGAAGGGTACGGAGTCGGTGGAAGCGCCTTGATCATCAGCACCTTGACGGATAACAAAAATCGTACGGCCGGAGATGTTCGCAGCACTTTGTCAAAATGCGGAGGCGAACTTGGCAGCACCGGATGCGTTTCGTATATGTTCAGCAATAAGGGTTTATTGGTTGTTGAGCGCACTTTAGAGTTGGACGAAGATACTATAACCGAATATGCGATCGAAGCGGGAGCGGACGACGTCGTTGTCTTGGATGACGCGTATGAAATCTACACGGATCCGGCGGCGTTTTCGCAGGTGCGTAAATTTCTTGAAGAAAAGGGGATCTCGTTTTTGGAAGCAGATGTCCGAATGATCCCTCAAAATAAAATTGAACTAAGTCCCGAACACGTAGAAACATTCCGTAAACTGCTGGATAAACTGGATGAATTGGACGATGTACAGGATGTATATCATAATGTAGAACTGCCTGACGAAGAGGGGGACGACGAGTAATTACGTATTTGCATAATACTATACGTGACATATTTTGAACTAAAACCGAGGAGTGAAGAGCATGACGACGTTGGAATTGTGTAAAAAGGCGAAGGATAATCTTAGCGCCATTTCATTCGCAGACGAACAATGCATGAATCAGATGCTTCAATCTGCCGCCGCGGCTTTGCGTACGAACGCACAGTATATTATTGAAGAAAATTCGAAAGACATTGAAAATTGTACGCGAGGGTCGCAATTTATTGATCGTCTCATGTTAAATGAAAAGCGAATAGACGGAATTGCCGTTGGGTTGGAAAAATTGAGCGAGCTGAAATGTCCCGTCGGTGAAATTTTGGAAGAACGCACTCTGTACAACGGCTTATTGCTGCGTCGCGTTCGTGTTCCTTTGGGTGTTTTGGGTATAATATACGAAGCTCGCCCGAACGTAACGGCGGATGCTATCGGCCTTGCCATCAAGAGCGGGAACGCAGTGGTTTTGCGAGGCAGCAAAGATGCGATGTTTTCGAATAAGGCTATTACGTCCGTCATTAAGAAGGCTATTCGCGAATTGGGGTTTAATCCCGAATTTATTCAGATGTTGGAAGATACTACGCGCGAAGGCGCCGTTCAGTTTATGAGAATGAATGGTATTATCGACGTACTGATTCCCAGAGGCGGCGCCGGGTTGATTCGAAATGCCGTGGAAAATGCAACCGTACCGGTTATAGAAACCGGTACCGGGAACTGTCACGTCTATTTTGAAAAAACGGCTTCGATCGAGAAAGCGTTGCCGATTCTTATTAACGCAAAAACGCAACGTACGTCTGTTTGCAATGCCTGCGAAAGTTTATTGATCGACGCGAGTTTTGCTCAAAAATATTTACGTCAAATAGTAGATGCGTTATCTCAATACGGCGTTGAAATAGTAGCTTGCCAACAATGCCGGGATCTGATTCCCGAACTGTCTTTGGCATCGGAAGAGGATTTTTATTCCGAATTTCTCGCCTTGAAAATCTCCGCTAAAATTGTTTCGGGAGTTGAAGAGGCAATTGCGCACATAAATAAATACGGTACGCATCACAGCGACTGTATTGTTACGGAAGATGCCGCATGTGCCGAAAAATTCCTTAAAGAAGTTGACAGTGCGGCAGTTTATTGGAACGCCAGCACTCGTTTTACCGATGGTTTTGAATTCGGGTTGGGTGCAGAAATGGGAATTTCCACGCAAAAGTTGCATGCGCGCGGTCCAATGGGACTTCGTGAATTAACCTCGTATAAATATCAAATAATCGGAAACGGTCAAATTCGCAGTTAACAAAATACGTTTGGCATATAAATAATGCCTGCGTAAAAGAACTTAACGTAATCGTTTGTCTGTTAAAAGCCGGGGCGGCATATTATTGTTGGCATCCGGTTTTTTATGTTTTACTGGTTTTATTCTGAAATTGGAATCAGACGATCGGGAATATCGTCGGCTTCTGATACAGGCGTTAATGTTTTTGCTTCGCATAGAAAAAAGTTCTAAAAACTGCATTAAACAATGAATATTTTTTTTAATCGAATCAATACTAATTATGTCAGCAATAATTAAAAGACGATTCAAAAATATCATAAAAAACGATATTAAAGAAGGAAAATCTTTTTGTTGTTGCTTTCATATATAACTCGTATACATTGCGGTGAAAAGGATAAACTTTTGTAAAAAACTTCTCCGCAATATGCGGGGAAGATAATGGGGATCAAACATAGAAGTTTGTTCTCCATTATTTTTATTTGACTCCGCCATGGGAAAAATTAAAGCGTTCAAACACCGGACTTTTCAAACCTTGCTCCGGTGATTTTTTGTATTTATTCGCAATTGGTTTGCAAAATAAAGATTAAAAAATTTTTTACCATCTATTTACAAATGTAAATTTTTATGATACTATAGGCGCATCGTAAATGGCATCGTAAAGGAGGTTTTTATGGCTCGAAAAAAAAGCACGGCAACGAAAGTAGCTGAAAAAGCCATTAAAAAGACGCATACCGCCACTATAATATTAGCGGCTGTCTTTTTTGTTCTGGGCTGTATAGGCGGCGTAGTTCTTTCAAAGCGCATGACTCAGAATGATATTTTTGAATTGAACGGCAGTGAAGTAGTCCGCCTTGCGGTTGGGGAATCC
Organism: uncultured Clostridia bacterium; assembly: GCA_944372075.1. GTDB lineage: Bacteria > Bacillota > Clostridia > Christensenellales > Borkfalkiaceae > Borkfalkia. The sequence continues at coordinate 17,568 of CALVYJ010000130.1, forward strand.
TATATAGAAGAGGGAGTTACGATTTTTTCTTTTGGCAAGGATATCTCTGACAAAGTGATTCGAAGCGGAGATATTGATAAGTTGGATACAAATATCGAAGGCGTTTATAAAATCGTGTACAAAGTGAACGATTTTCGTTGGAAAGACTATCAACGAGTAAGGACGGTTTATGTTGGCAACGCTGAAGAAAGCCTGTCGGCGGCGTCAATGGAACAAAACGAGACCAACAGAGGTGATTGACGATGGCGAAAAAAAAGTTTAATCTCGGTTTAACGATATTATGCTGTATTCTTGCCTTTATTGTCGGCATGGTCGCAGCGTTTGCTTTTTATACATATTGGAAACGTCCGCAGGGCGGAGATGTTTATGTAAGCGGAGACTTACAAATTCATTTTATGGAGCTGGGCAACAAATATGCGGGAGACAGTATATATATTAAAGCCGGCGATACGGATATTTTAATCGATGCAGGGTCTCGTTCTTCCAGTGCGGATACAATTTCAGAATATATTGATCAATATTGTTCGGATGGAATTTTAGAGTATGTTATAGCGACGCACGCAGATCAAGATCATATAGCCGGATTTGTTGGCAGCAACTCCAGCCCCGGTATTTTTGATCGATATGAGGTCAAAACAATTATAGATTTTCCGCGTACGAATAAAACTACGGATGTTTATCAAAAGTATGTGCAGAAACGCGAAGCTGAAATTGCGGCCGGGGCAACCCATTATACGGCGCTTGAATGCTGGAACGAAAGCGATGGAGCGCAGCGCGTCTTTACCCTATCGAATGGGGTTGAGATGGAAATTTTATACAATTATTTCTATGAGAATTCCAGTGATCATGAAAATAATTATTCGGTATGTCTTTTATTGAATCAAGGCGATAAACATTTTCTATTTACGGGTGATCTGGAAGGAGATGGGGAAGAATACCTCGTGGACTATAACGAATTGCCAAAAGTTGAAGTATTCAAGGCGGGACACCATGGATCTAATACATCATCAAACGATTGTTTGCTTTCGGTGATTGAACCTGAAATCGTTTGCGTCTGTTGTTGTGCAGGGACAGATGAATACACAGACATCCGTGAAAACCAATTTCCTACGCAAGCGATGATCGACCGCGTTGCTGCATATACCGATCGCGTTTACGTTACGAGCTTGGGTGACGAATCTGCACCTGACGGATTTACTTCCATGAATGGAGATATTGTAATCACATCGAGCGCGCAAGGTCTCGAGGTTTCTTGCAGCAATAACGATACGCTTCTCAAAGATACGGCATGGTTTAAGGAAAACCGAACTTGTCCGGCGGCGTGGCAATAATATAATTAAAAATTAAAGCAGATATGGGGAATCTTGAACTATATCTGCTTTTTTCTTGTTAAAATATTTGCGAAATTGCTGAAAAAGTATTAAAATAGAAAAGATAGATTTTGTGATGTAGGAGAAAAGAATTGATACGGAACGATTTAAGGAATGTGGCGATCATTGCGCACGTAGATCATGGCAAAACGACGCTTGTCGATCAAATGTTGAAGCAAAGCGGGACGTTTCGCGAGAATCAAATTGTAGAGGATCGCGTAATGGACAGCAATGCTATCGAACGAGAACGAGGAATTACAATCTTAGCCAAGAACACGTCGATACACTATCATGGCGTCAAAATAAATATCATCGATACGCCGGGACACGCTGATTTTGGCGGTGAAGTTGAGCGCGTATTAAAGATGGTCAACGGCGTATTGTTATTGGTCGACGCGGCGGAAGGGCCGATGCCGCAGACGCGTTTTGTTATGCAAAAAGCATTGGAGCTTAACCATAGGCTGATCATAGTTGTCAATAAAGTCGACCGTCCGGACGCTCGAATAGCAGAAGTGGAAGATGAAATTTTAGAACTCTTGATCGATCTGAACGCGTCGGACGATCAACTCGAGAGTCCGATTTTGTTTTGCTCCGGAAGGGCGGGAACGGCGTCTCGCTATGCGGATAAAGACGGTAAGGATTTAACTCCGCTGTTTGATACGATTTTGAACCATATTCCGCCGATGGAAGTGGATGTTGATGCGCCGTTGCAAATTCTAGTTTCTTCGATCGATTACAATGATTATGTGGGCAGAATCGGGATAGGAAGAATTGAGCGCGGGGTAGTAAAGGCGAATCAAGAAGTTGCAATTTGCAACCATAACATTCCGTCGTTAAATAAGCGTGGCAAACTTGTCAATCTGTATCAAATCGAGGGATTGTCAAGAATTTCGGTTGAAAATGCAAGGGCGGGAGACATTGTATGTTTCTCCGGTTTGGAAGGGATCAATATCGGGGATACCGTATGTGCAACCGACAAAATTGAAGCGGTACCGTTTGTAAAGATCAGTGAGCCGACCGTTGAAATGACCTTTTCCGTCAATGACAGTCCTTTTGCAGGGAAAGAAGGCAAGTTTGTAACGTCGCGGCATTTAAGAGAAAGACTGTATCGTGAATTGCTGAAAGATGTTTCGCTGAAAGTAGAGGATACGGACACGGCAGAAGCGTTTAAGGTCAGCGGACGCGGAGAAATGCATTTATCGATTTTGATTGAGAATATGCGCCGCGAAGGATATGAGTTTCAAGTCAGCACACCGAAGGTCTTATATAAGACGATCGATGACACCCTCTATGAACCGGTTGAACGCTTGATCGTCGACGTGCCGGAAGACGGTACAGGCGCCGTATTTCAAAGTATGGGAGAACGCAAAGGTGAACTCGTGCATATGAGTGCAATCGGTTCGCGCATGCGCTTGGAATTTCTGATTCCGGCCAGGGGATTATTTGGGTATAAAAGCGAGTTTTTGACCCAAACAAAAGGTGAAGGCGTCATGAATTCCATTTTCTTTGAATATCAACAGATCGG
>CALVYJ010000131.1 GCA_944372075.1 uncultured Clostridia bacterium
GATCCTATACAATTCTTCTAAAGGTATTACGGAAACATCCGCCGCAATTTGTAATACAGAGTCCTGAGACGTATATAAAATCGGATAACCGGTTTTAAGATGGTCATTCCCGAGCCTTTGAATAATTTCCGTTCCCGACGCCACCTCATTCCCCATGAAATGGACATTCGCCGCTCTTTCGATTGCGTCGACGATGTCTTTCGGAAACCCATGCGGAAACACGCAAAACGGCCGTTTTAATACCAGTCCGGCAATTTCATAATGACCGGCTGTCGTATCTTTGGCATAGGTTTTTTCTGAAAGCCGCGCAAATGCCGCTCTAGGATATTTTATCGGCGATAATAAATCGCCCTTTTTATCATAATCTGCTACCCCGTCAATATTATTGAGCCCCAAAGCAATCAATTCATTTAAGCATAATCCCGTCTTTCGGACAATATTCCCATACGTATTGGAGCCGACATCTCCAAACTCCGCCGCATCCGGCATCTCCCCAATTCCAAAACTATCGATCACCAGTAAAAAAATCCGCATTCAGAACTTCCTCCCGTATTTATTATACCACATCGATGCAAATTTGAAAAGTCCAATTGCATATTTTCAAAATTCATTAAGCATTATAAACCATATGTGCATTTGCAATCCGCTTATCATTCACAACTTTTCCCTGTAAAAAGTAAACGAGCGCCGCTACAAAAAACTGCGTGCACTCGTTTCACATCATATTGAACGTTATTTAATTCCCCAACATATTTTCGATAGCGATTCCGTAGCCGCGGGTAGGATCATTTAAGAACACATGGGTTACCGCACCTATCAGTTTACCTGCCTGTATAATCGGACTCCCGCTCATACCTTGCACAATGCCGCCCGTTGCCGCAAGCAATTCCCGATCCGTTACCTTCAAGACAAAATTTTTGTTTTGCCTGTTACCTTCATCCACTTTGATAATACTGACGGTATATTCTTTGGGAGAAATCCCGTCAACGGTCGTATAAATACTGGCCTTTCCCGGCTGAGCATCGTCCGACGTCTTTACGCTTCTCAACGTCGAAAAATCGTATTCCGCAGAAAAATTCCCAAAAATTCCGGCATCACAATTCGTTTCCGCCGATGCGATACCTTTTTCCCCAACAAACAGCCCTTTTAATTCCCCCGCCTTCCCTCGCTCACCGCGCACTACATTTACGATACTGCAAGAATATATCGAACCGCTGCTCAAAGGCATAGGATTCCCTTTATCATCCGAAACAGCGTGTCCGAGCGAACCAAATCGTAAAGAACTTTTTTCGATATACGTTACCGTACCTATTCCGGACACACTGTCCCGTATCAGTATGCCTAATTTATATTTATTGCTTGTTCGATCCTTTGCAGGGCAAATTTTTGTATTAAACCGTTCCCCGTCTCGACTCACCGAAATTTCGGTCGATTTTTCGTTCTGTAACGCCAATGCTTGATCGATATCCTCCGCGGAACATATCTCGATACCTGCATATTTACAGATAATATCTCCTATCATCAACCCGGCCTGTTTTGCCGGACTAACCGTCTCCCCGTTATCCGTAAGGATCTCACACATTCCAACAATTTGCGCCCCGCCAAGTCCCATCGTAAACCCCGCGGGCATTCCGCCGATATATACTTCACTTTCTTGCGCCGAAGCCGCGAACATTGACTGACCGCTTAAAATAACGGCAAATACTAAAACGATAATCAAAAATCGTGCCTTTCTGATACTGTTTCGCATGTACCCCTCCTGACCCGTATGACCTTAATTTGCGTAATCATCCGTCGATTATACAGCCAAATTATTTCCAGCGCAAATTTTCCTACGTCATGCGCGATTCACCACCAAATCATAACCGCAACAACGTCCGTGCAACGCCAAATTATCCTTTCGCTCTTTACTTAATACACGGTTTTGGATGCCAATTGATAAACGCAGCTTAAAATCATTCGTAAAATAAAAACAGACAGCCGCCCCAAAGCGGCTGTCTAACCCATTGTTATCAGGTGATCCTGTACAATATAAGATGGTCCTGTACAAATTGTCAAATATTTCGGTACCGTTTACAATTTCGAACGATGGCTTTTTACCGTTCACCTTCTCCGCCTCCGCGGATTTTGGGCTTTGTTAAACTCTCCGACCCAACAAATTTTACATAACTAAAAAATCATAACCGAAACGATCAATCATTGTTCAAGTTGTTATGATGTTTTACGCGCAATCGTGCAAACGCTCTTTGCAACGCCATACGGTTCAACCGATATTCTGCCGCACTTCGATTGCGCCGCAATTGCTCTTCCGCGCGCTCTTTCGCTTCTTTTGCGCGACGCTCATTGATTTCTTCCGGCCATTCCACTGCCTGCGAAAAAACAATTGTTTCATCCGGTCTGACTTCAATAAATCCCTCGCTCATAAAGGCTTCTCGACGCTGTCCGTCAATCGTTAAATATATTGACCCCGGTTCTGTCGCAAACACCATCGGCTGGTGTCCGGCAAGGATCGTACACGCACCACCCAAAGCCGGAATATCCAAACTTTCGACTCGCCCGCGGAAAAAAGTTTTTTCAGGTGTTATTATCTCCAGAAAAAATGCATCCATCGCTTTATCCCATTTTTATCCGTCAATTATCCGCACGCATCGAGCGCGCTTTCGCCTTCACCTCGTCGATGTCTCCAACATTGAAAAATGCATTTTCAGGGAGATCATCTACCTCTCCGGATAAAATCGTCTTAAAACTTTCAATCGTCGCCTGCAAAGGCACATATCTGCCTTCCAATCCGGTATATACTTTCGAAACCGAAAACGGCTGCGACATAAACTTTTGAATTTTACGCGCACGGAAAACCGCGTTTTTGTCTTCTTCCGAAAGCTCATCCATTCCCAAAATCGCTATGATGTCTTGCAATTCTTTGTACCGTTGCAGCGTTGCAATGACTCGATTGGCTACATCATAATGTTCCCGGCCAACAATTTGAGGATCCAAAATCCTTGAACTGGATTCCAACGGATCGACGGCAGGATAAATTCCCATTTCCACGACTTTTCTGGAAAGCACCGTCGTTGCATCCAAATGTGAAAAGATCGCCGCCGGCGCAGGATCCGTTATATCGTCCGCCGGAACATATACGGCCTGAATGGACGTAATCGATCCACGCCTGGTGCTGGCAATACGCTCTTGCAACATGCCCATTTCCAATGAAAGCGTCGGTTGATACCCAACCGCCGACGGCATTCTTCCCAACAACGCCGAAACTTCACTGCCGGCTTGAATGTACCGGTAAATATTGTCAATAAAAAGCAACACGTCTTGGCGATTAACATCTCGAAAATATTCCGCCAACGTTAAACCCGTAAACGCCGTTCGCATACGGCTTCCCGGAGGTTCATTCATTTGCCCAAAAACAAGCGCCGTGTTTTTTAAGACACCCGATTCTGTCATATCGTTAACCATATCGTTCCCTTCGCGAGAACGTTCGCCAACCCCGGTAAAAATGGAATATCCGCCATGCTCTTTTGAAATATTATGCATCAATTCCATAATCAAAACGGTTTTTCCGACACCGGCTCCGCCAAACAAACCGATCTTTCCGCCTTTACTATAAGGAGCGATCAAGTCAATTACTTTAATGCCTGTTTCGAATATTTCCGTTGAAGGACTCTGATCGTAAAACGCAGGAGGCTTCCTATGAATGTTCCAACGCTCAGTTTCATTGATTGCACCTTTATAGTCAATCGGTTCGCCCAGAACATTGATTACCCGCCCCAAAACGCATTCACCGACCGGCACCGTTATTTGCGACCCTGTATCCAGCACCTGCATACCGCGAGACAATCCGTCCGATGCAGTCATAGATATACATCGCACAACTCCTTCCTCTATATGCGACAAAACTTCTAAAACCGAACCCGTATCTTGTACAACCAGTTTCTCATAAACCGGAGGCATTTGATCCTCAAAACGCACATCAATAACAGGCCCGATAATCTGATTAATTTTACCGGCTTTTACCATTCCTGACTTCCTTCTACTTAGAATTATTTTCCGAAAAAATACGCCCCGAAGAGAGGTCAAACAGCTCTGTTGTAATCGCCCCTTGACGCAATCGATTGTACTCAAGATTCAATGCGTCCAGCATTTTCTCCGCATTCTTATTTGCATTCGACATTGCCATCATTCGCGCGGCATGCTCACTCGCCGAAGAGTGAATCAGCGTCGAATAAATCATTCCGACCAAATATTGCGGCACCAAAACATCCAAAACCTCGCGCGGAGAAGGATCATAACAAATCTCGCCGTTAAAGGTAGATTTTACATCTACTTCAATATCTTTTTCCTCGATCGGCAACAGCTTTACCATGACCGGCTCATGCACCGTCGTTGAATGCATTCGCGTAAACACAACATAGACTTCATCCATCAAATTCCGATCATACAGCTCTAAAATATCGCGCATAATCCCCCTGGCATCGTGCAGGGTCGGATTTGTAATGGCATGCGTAAATTCCAAATCGATTTGCTGTTCCCGGCTTTCAAAAAAAGCGCGCGCCATTTGACCGATAGTAACTACATAATGTACCGGTCGCCTTTGCATATGCTCCCAAGCCAAATTCAATACATTGTTGTTAAACGCACCGGCCAACCCTTTATCGCCGGCAACCACAATGTATGCCGTCCGATTGCTCGGCCTGTGTACTGTATAACGATTTCGCACATCACTGCTATGGCGCATAATATCCTTTAGCGTATAACGCACTGAATCAAAATACACGGAACTAAAAGATTGTTTTGCTACTGCTTTTCTCATCTTTGTAATGGAAATCAATTCCATTGCCTTTGTGATCTGATGCGTATCTTGTATACTTTTTATACGATGTTTCAATTCGGATATGTCTGGCATATTACTGTGCAAATGAAGAATTTTCTAATTCTTCACCCTCCAAATTGCCATTCAAGCTTTCTGCATGATCACCGACAGAGCAATTGATATAATCTTCCGCGACCGACAATATCTTATTGCGGATATCATCTGTAATTTTCGCATCCGGATCCAACTCTGAAAGTATATCTTCATGATTGGCATGAATATAATCCAAGAGCCCTTCATTATACGAAGTTATCTTTTTCTCCGGTATTTGATCAACCAATTCACTTTGAGAAACAATCAGCAAAACGATCATTTCCCGAACCGAATAATTTAAGTATTGGCGCTGCTTTAAGGTGTCGGTAATTTTAGCGCCGCGAGATAAAATCTTTTGCGTTTGCGAATCCAAATCCGAGCCAAACTGCATAAAAATCGCCAGCTCACGATATTGTGCGAGATTGATACGCAGTTGCCCCGCAATTTGTCGAATTGCCGTGCGCTGCGCGCTTCCTCCTACCCTGGAAACAGATAAACCCACATTGACAGCAGGGCGCACGCCGCTGTTAAACAACTCGCTTTCCAAATAAATTTGCCCATCGGTAATGGAAATTACATTGGTCGGTATATATGCTGAAATATCTCCGGCAAGCGTTTCAACAATAGGTAAAGCCGTGATAGAGCCGCCACCTTTTTCCTCCGATAATTTAGCAGCGCGTTCCAACAATCTTGAATGAAGGTAGAACACATCTCCAGGATATGCCTCACGCCCTGCAGGACGCTTCAAGAGCAAACTCATTGTTCTATACGCCACCGCATGTTTTGATAAATCGTCATAGATTATTAAAACATCTTTCCCTGCATACATAAAATATTCCGCAAGCGCACAACCACTATACGGAGCCAAATACTGCAACGGCGCGTCATCATCCGCCGTTGAACAAACAACACACGTATACTCCATCGCACCGCTGCTGCGCAACGTGTTGATTGTCTTTGCCAAAGAAGATGCTTTTTGGCCGATCGCAACATAAATGCAAATAACGTTTTCACCTTTCTGGTTCAAAATAGTATCAATTGCTATTGCAGATTTGCCCGTTTGACGATCGCCAATAATCAACTCGCGTTGTCCTCTTCCGATCGGAATCATGCTATCGATAGCCAAAATGCCCGTCTGTAAAGGCTTATTGACTTTCCCGCGATCCATTATAGCAGGCGCCGGAAACTCTACCGGCCGATACTCTGCAGGCTTTATCTCAGCCAACCCGTCCAGCGGTTCTCCCAAAGGCGAAACAATCCGCCCTAAAAACATTTCCCCTACCGGCATTTGCACTGTCTGCCCGGTAGAATAAACCAAATCGCCCAAACGGACCTTGTCTTCTCCTGAAAATAAAACAGCTCCAACACAATCCTGTTCAAGATTTAACGCCAACGCTCGATAACCGCCTTGCACCTCCAACAGCTCGTTGTATTTTACGTCTTGCAACCCAGATATTTTTATAATGCCATCTCCGGAATATAAAATTGTTCCACAAGCTCGCTCGGCCGAGACATCTTGTACAGCGTTGATTTTCACAACGATCGATTTTCCGATTGCTTTTACGTCTATCATATCTGCACCCTAATTAGGCAATCACGCCATGCTTGATCTTTTCTAATCTAGTTTTAACGGAACCATCAAACACCGTATCTCCAATATGAATTATAATACCACCTAAAATTGACTCATCAATTTCATAAACGGCAGTTTCACAACCACGGCTGTGAATAAACTCTAAAATTTGGGATTCCGTTTCCGCATCAGGCTTTCGAGCTACTATAATCCTTGCTCGCGCGGGACAACGTTTCGTAGTCATGAATCTTTACTCCATTTAGCCAAACAATCAGCAATCAGCTTTTTATCATCTTCAGGCGTTATTTTACGCGACAATATCTTTTCCGCGACAGCCAACGATACGTCTGTAATTTGCTTTTCAATATCGTCTTGTAAATTGTTGCGCTCCTCGTCAAGTTCCTGCTCCGTCCGTTCAACCAAACTTTTTGCTTGCTTACGAGCCTCGGCAACTATGTCGTCCGCCTTCTGATTGGCCACTTTTACTGCGTTCTCATGAATAATTGCTGCTTCCTTCTTTGCTTCCGACAATACTGTGGACGTACTGTCCTTCATATGCTTGACTTCAGCATTCAAATCCGCATTCTCTTTTTCAATTTTTTTGATTTTTTCTTGCCTTTCTTGAATCATTCGCTTTACCGGTCTAAACAGCAAAATATATAAACCGATTGTTAAAATCAACAACGCAATCAAGTGGCTGACAATGCTTTCCCATTCAATCAATTCGCCAATCCCTATTAGCAATTGCATCTCAACAAAATCTAAGACCATTTTTCACCTGTGTTTCATTAAAATTATGCGACAAATATTAATAAAAGACTGACCAACAATCCGTAGATTGCCGTAGATTCTGCAAACGCCAAACCAAACAAAAGCATCGTCCGAATTTTACCGACCGCCTCCGGCTGACGAGCCGTCGCTTCAACCGCTTTACCGGTCGCAATTCCCATACCGATACCGGCGCCCAATCCGGTCAAAGCGGCAATTCCCGCACCGATCGCCACACCATTCGTAGCCAGAAAATTCGCAAATAAGGTCACCAATAATTCCATAGTCTTTGTACCTCCTCCTGTAATTAGAGCAAATCTTTCAGATTCTTATTATCATTCCCGCCCCTGAACTTACGCGGCTTTACGCTTGAATTTTCGCTGCCTTTTTCTTTGGTCGTTTTTGTTTTTTAGGCGGCAACTCGATTGCCTCCTGTACAAACGTCAATGTCAGCGAAGCAAAAACATAGGATTGTATAAACGCATGAAATAACGTAAACACGGGTGTCAAAACTGCAGGTATTATCAACGGCAACACAAAATACCACACGCTTTCCACTAAAATATAAATCATATCCATGATTACCATGCCGCTCAAAATACTTCCGAACAATCGAAACGTCATAGATATGGGAACCGAAAAATCCGTCACAATATTTATGGGATTCAAATAGTGCAAAAATCTTCTTGCCTTTTTTCGAACAAATCCCAATGTGTGTATAAAAATAAACGTACACCCTGCAAGCGCAAAACACGCCCCTATATCTGCAATCGCCGGACGAAATCCAAACATTTCAGCCAAAACCCCGCAGCAAATATACGCTGCCGCACCTAATGTATACGGCCCCATCAATTTACTGTAATTTTCCGTCATTTCATCGGCAGATTTATCAAAAAAGGAAACCAGCCACTCTAAAAACATCTGGATCCCGCTCGGCGTCGTCTTCCAATTTCGAATAACGGTCAAGCGCAAAATCAATGCGATCACTAGCAAAATAAAGACGACTACAAATCCCGTAATCACGCTGTCGTTTATACGAAAACCACCGATTTCGATCACATCTGACGGAAATATTTTATCTTTCAGTCCCGCAAATTTATCGGACAATAGCTGCGCGGATAAATTTTCCATACATTTAACCTCTTATAACAATCCATCAACTTATGGTTATTCTACTACTTTCGGCAAAATTTTTCAAGCAAATCACCGCGTCTGTATGATAAAAAATACTTATACCTGGTTCATCTGCGAAAACGTGTATATCTTTACCACTTTATGCTCTTATGCTCTTGATTTTTATGTGCAAATATGCTACAATTTTTACAATCGGAGTAAAAATTATGAAGTTGTATCCTTTCAAATTGTCAAAAGGCGCCATTATCGGTTGTATAGCCGGCATCGTCCTCGGTTTAGCCGGAATCGGCTTTACCTTATTTAGAATTATAGTTCTCGAATTGGGGTTTGAGAATGCAAATACTCTTATTCAGCACATTGTCATCATTGTCGCCTCACTCCTCGCTATAACTATTTTTTCCTCAATTTTACTTCGTTCTACCTATAAACTGACAGACTCCGAACTCATTCTGTGGTTTGGCTTTATAAAATCCTCTTATAAACTCCAAGACATGGAATCCATTCATCTGTTTACAAAATCAAACAAACTCGTTATTTATTTTAAGGATGAGCATTATACAGTGATCGTCGTCAAACCCGAATGGTTCAATGAATTTACAAAAGATATTTGCTCGCGCAATCCCAAAATACGCTATGACGTTTCTACCGCCGAAATCGATGATTCCAATATCTGACTTTTAAGCCTACCGGTTTCAAAATATAAGATCCTATTTTCAAAAAAGGGAAATCGAAAAATAATTTCGATTTCCCTTTTTTCGCGGATCTATACAGCCGCTTGCAAATGAATTTGCAAGCGGCTGCGCTTTGACCTGTCGTTAAACTTAAAAATGCATATCAATCATTTCCCGTGAGCCGATCCGTTTATTCACAGCGCAATACATTCCGCGAAAATCATATCATTTATCTTCGCCTTTTTCCGGCCCCGCGTCGGATGACACGGGAATACCTTTCCTTTTGCGAATCTCCAACACCGTCTTTTCGTATCCTTTACCTTGCGGCACATAAAAAACGGCGTCTTTTAATGAATCCGGCAAATACTGTTGTTGAACCCATCCCCCGTAATTGTGCGGATATTTATAATTTTTACTTTGCGCCTTCATCTGCTTATCACCATACGAATTATCGCATAAATACAAGGGGATATTGTCATCGCGCACTTCCCGCACCGCTTGTTTTGCCTTATCCATAGCCAAAACGATCGAATTGGACTTTTCTGCTTCACAAACGTAGACGATGGCATTGCTCATGGGGATCAGACCTTCCGGAGTCCCCAGCTTTTCATAGGCATACAATGCAGACGTAGCAACCACCAGCGCGTTTGGATCCGCCATACCGACGTCTTCGCTGGAATGTACTACAAGCCGACGCAAAATATTTAACGGATCACACCCTCCCTCAATCAGACGAAAAGCATAATACAGAGCAGCGTTTGCGTCGCTACCGCGTAAACTTTTGCAGAACGCGGAAAGCATATCATAATACGTATCCTCATTAAAAGACAAAGCCTTCCGTTGAATCGATTGTTCCGCATCCGAAAGCGTTACATGAATGTGGCCTGCCGAATTTGCAGGAGTCGTCAGAACAGCCAGTTCCAGCGCGTTATATGCCATACGCAAATCGCCGCCGCTCATCCTCGCTATATGCTCATACGCCTCCTCATCCACTTCCGCATCATACGCAGATAAGCCTTTGCGGGAAACAAGCGCTTTTTTCAGCGCGGCTAAAATGTCTTTTTCCGTTAATCTTCGAAACTCAAACACACGACAACGCGAAACGATTGCCGGCGTCATCGATGCAAACGGATTTTCCGTTGTCGAACCGATAAAAATAATCGTCCCCTGCTCTATCGCAGGCAACAATGAATCCGACTGCGTCTTGTTAAAACGATGACACTCATCCAACAGCAGATACGTCTTTTTGCCATACATCTTCAAAGAATTTCTGGCATCTTCAACCGCCTTCTTTACATCAGCCACACCGCTTTGAACCGCATTCAATTTTATAAAATTCCCGTGCGTCGTTGCCGCAATAATATTCGCCAACGTGGTTTTTCCGCAACCCGGTGGCCCCCAAAAGATACAGCTGCCCAAACGATCCAACCGAATGGCTCGCCGCAACAAACTGTTTTCCGAAACAAGGTGTTCTTGCCCGATGAATTCATCCAAATTATTGGGACGCATCTTGTCGGCAAGAGGTTTTGCTTCATATTCATTGTTGTTCAAATCAAACAAGTCCATTTACTTCATCCCCACCTTTCAATGTTCATGCTTTGCGTGTTCCTATCGTTGACGCGGCAACTCCTCCCCGCGTAACAGCTTCCGAATATTTTTTGCGTTTTCTTTCCCAAGCTTATACCCCGCATCGTATGCAGATACATGATACTTGATTTTATATTGCGAAACATCTCCCATTTCCGGTTCAAGCCACAGATCTACAATCTTTCGATTCTTCCTTTTTTGATCCTGCGTACGAGCCGTGTCCATGATGTCGTATACGCGCGTGATCAATGTAATGACATTCGGCAATTTATCGACTTGCTGCAATTTACCCAATACGTCTACAGCCACTACAACATCCGCCCCCATATCCTTTACCTGCCGCACAGGTACTCGGCACAATACGCCTCCGTCCACTAAAAGCATATCATTCATTTCCACCGGCCGAAATACTGTAGGCATCGAGCTCGATGCCAGGATCGCATCAATTACTTTCCCCTCGTTGAACACTTTTAACTTGCCTGAAATTAAATCCACCGCCACGCACGAAAAGGGTATTTTCAAATCAGAAAAATCACAATCCTGCAAAAGTCCCGTCATCATTTTGCGGACTTTTGTCCAGCGCATAAGTCCCAATTTGCTTAACGTCAAAATTCCTATATCAACTATATCAAAGGTGCTTAATTGCTCAACGGTTTCACGCATTTGATCCGCCGACATCCCTTTTGCATAACACGCCCCGATAATACTGCCCATTGAAGACCCGCTGATAAAATCCGGCCGTATGTGCTCTTCCTCCAAAGCCTTCAAAAAACCGATATGCGCTATTCCGCGCGCGCCGCCTGCCCCCAGCGCTATCCCAAGTTTCTTTTTCATAATGCCACCCCCTCCCGTCATATAGTATAGCATGAAAAATATTAAAAAGATCGCCGTCTGCCTCTGTATAGTGCTGCTAATTCTCCTACTTCTCTCCTCTCCCGCAACGTATACCGCCGCCTGCATGGAAGGAATCACTTTGTGGGCAAAAACGCTGTTGCCGACGCTCTTCCCGTTTATGGTTTGTGCAAGTCTCCTTTCAAAATTGGGAGTCGACAGCCTTTCAGACAAGCTATCACCCGCAATGAGACGCCTCAAATTACCACCCGCGGCAGCATTGTGCATCCTTTTAAGCGTTTTATCCGGCTATCCGATCGGCAGCCGCACTTTATTGGACTTAAAAAACGCCGGATGGATACGGCCTCAGGACAGCACACGCGTCAGCGTAATTTGCTCCACTTCCGGCCCTATGTTTATTTTAGGAAGCGTGGGTTTAACCATGCACAAAAGCTTCATCGCCGGTATTTTGTTGCTCATCAGCCATTTGTCAGCAATCCTGATCGTCGGACTTGCCTTTTTACCGTTCATCCGGCCGATTACTCCCTACAAAAACAGCGTTCCGATCGACGGAATCGCTCATAAAAACGCAGCATCTTTATCCGACAGTATTCAAAGCTCCGTCATTACAATCCTTTACGTCGGCGGATTTATAGCCTTTTTTTGCGTTCTGACCCATGCAATTGAAAATACCGGAATCTTAAAAATCCCGGAAAAATTTTTCACACTTTTGCTGCAGGGAAACTCCCCCGCCGCAAAAGGATGTTTACTCGGGCTGCTGGAAGCGACCAGAGGTTGCGCCATCCTTGCACAAGAAACGACTCCCCTCTCCATGGCATGCACCGCCTTTCTCATAACCTTCGGCGGCGCCAGTATTTTAGCTCAGCAACTGACGTTTCTCAAACCTGCAGGCGTCAACGTAAAACGGTTTATCGGCATTAAGCTATTGCAAAGCAGTTGTTCCTTTGGAATTTGCTTATGCCTATGTATCGCCTTTCTTTAATTGGTTCGCAGACAATCAATAGCAACCCAGCAACTTAAAGTTCCTGGAATATTCAGACAACCGGTGCAGCGCATAAGTTACATTCTTAGCGGAAACGTCGCCTTCAAACTCGACAAAAAAGCAATATTCCCCGGGAGAATTTTTGATCGGACGCGACTCTATTTTTGTCATATTCAAGTCATAAACGGATAAAATTTGCAACATTTTCAGCAGGGCGCCCGGCTCATGCGGACAAGTTGCCGCAAAATAAATGCGCGTACTGTGGTTCGGCAAAAATTCCTTCCCCTTGCGCACCAACAAAAAATGTGTAAAATTCTTTGGTTCGTCCGCAATATTTCCGCCCAAAAATACAAAGCCTTCCCTCTGGACATGCGAACCGACAATTCCCGCTTCGTCTTTTTTCTGAATATGATGCAGACTTTGCATTGTGGAATCCGTATAGATTATTTTTGCTTGCGAGAAATTTGTCCTTAAAAACTGACCGCACTGCAAAATCGCCTGTTGATGCGAATAAATTTTTTGAATATCGCAAAACGACGTCCCTTCTCGCACAATTAACCGATGCTCGATAGGCAAAATATATTCATGAACGGCATACAATTCGGGCTCTGCATATAACAGGTCTAAATTTTGCGTGACCGCTCCCTGCAACGTATTTTCAACCGGCAACGCCACGCTTTGAACCTCTCCTTGCGATAACGCCTCAACGGCCGCCGCAAAAGTATTATAGGCAACACCCTGATCTTCCGGACACATCTTATGCGCCGCTACAGAAGAATAACTCCCTTCCGGACCCAAATAACCGATTTTCAAAGTTTTCCCTCACATTACACTTTATCTGCGATATCCAATACAAGCCGCTCCGTATCCTTCCACCCGAGACAAGGATCGGTAATTGACTTGCCGTAAATTATATCTTCCTTTTGACATCCCTCTTCAATAAAACTCTCAATCATAAATCCTTTGACATATTTTTTGAAATCTTTATCGTACAAACGATTATTCAAAACTTCTTCAACGATCCGTATCTGTTGCTTGTATTGCTTACCGGAATTAGAATGATTGGCGTCTATCACAATCGCAGGATTTTTCAAACCGGTTTTCGAATACCCTTCTACAACCTTCATGACTGTTTCATAATGAAAATTCGGAATATCGTTTCCGTATCCGTCCACCGCTCCGCGCAATACGGCATGCGCCAATTCATTGCCGGATGTCCGAACTTGGTAATTTTGATACTTGAATACTTGTCCGCCGCTTTGCGCTGCATAGATCGAATTCAACAAAACCGGGATCGAACCGCTCATCGGATTTTTAATGCCTACCGGAAGCTCGATTCCGCTGGAAACCAAACGATGCATTTGATTTTCACTGGAGCGAGCCCCGATCGCTATATACGTCAGCAGATCTTCTACGTATGCATAATTTTCCGGATATAACATCTCATCCGCAGCGGAAAGACCGCTCGCACCGATCGCATCGATATGCAATCTGCGTATGGTTAAAATTCCTTTCAGAATATCTTCCTTTCTTTTAGGGTCGGGCTGTGTAAACATTCCTTTATATCCGACCCCTTTGGTTCGGGGCTTGTTTGTATAAATTCTAGGAACAATTACAATTTTATCCTGTACCCGCTCATTCAGTTTTCCCAACCGCTCTACATAATCCAGCACCGGCTTGCTCTCATGCGCTGAACACGGCCCGATAATTAAGAGCAATTTATCCGTTTCTCCACGGATCACCTGCGAAGCCAATTCGTCGCGCTCCGCTTTGATTTTTCGCAGTTCCTTCGGCAACGGTAAACTGTCTAATATTTCCTCCGCCGCAGGTATTAACTCTTCCCGTTCAAACATCTTGGTTCGCCTCTTGCAGATATTTATTCAAGTCTTCTCGAATTTCTTCCGGTATATATTTGTCAACATTTTTCCTAAAGCGCAATGCATCTTTCACCAACCCGGAACTGATGTGCAAAAATTCTTGGCGCGTAGGAAAAAACAACGTGATCATCTCCTTATACATATCGACGTTTATAAAATTCAATTGCGCTTCATAATCGTAATCAGTACCGTTCCGTATGCCACGCACATAATATTTGACGCCTTCTCTCTTTAACAAATCTACCGTTAGCCCATCGTAAGAAAGGACTCGCACATTCGGATGCGAGCTAAATACCTTTGACAACATTTGTAACCGCTGCTCTACCGAAAACAACGGCTTCTTGTTCGGATTGATCAAAATTGCAACGATCACTTCATCGAATAAATCCAAACATTTCATTACAATATCTTTATGCCCTAACGTAGGCGGATCAAAAGTTCCCGCAAAAACACACTTTTTCATCCTGATTTCTCCTCTCTGTCAATCCGGCGTAAAAAACGTTAAATATGCAATCCCGTATTTACGTTCATCATACTTGACAAGATTCTCAATTTCGCCCTCAAACGGTTTATCGCTTTCTAAAATCGCAATCCCGCCCGTATTCAACAATTTCCGTTTCGATATCTGTTTCAAAGCATCCTCTCCGTAATTGCTCTGATAAGGCGGATCGACATAAATTATATCAAACGTTACCTCTAGTCGCTCCAATAGCGCCCGATAATCCAGATTATATATTTTTGCATCCATACGCAGCAAAGCTAAATTTTTACGCAAAATCGCCAAACTTTCGGCCGAAATATCATTGAAAACTACAAAATCTGCCCCGCGCGATATTGCTTCCAATCCGATACTTCCGCTGCCGCAAAATAAATCCAGAACGTTTGCGCCAAAAATCTCAGGCGACAAAATATTAAACAACGCCTCCTTTGCCCGATCGGATGTAGGGCGAACGTCTTTTCCCTTAAAAGCAGACAATACGCGTCCCCTGTATTTGCCACCGATTATTCTCACCGCTTGCCAGCCTCCTGCCCGTTACGTTCCTTGCGCGCAGCCTTGCCCGCTTCAATCGCCTTGGTGTTTCTCTCCAGCATATACTGACGCAATTTTTCTTTATTTCCGCCCAAAATATACGCAACCGTACTGATTGCCAAGAAAATTCCGATCAAAATCAATGTATACAAGGCAGAAGTTGACGGAATAATTTCTGTGCCGTCCGTTCCCATAGCAATCATGTATACGATGACCACGGGGGCATATGCCCATCCATAGATAAACAAAAGGGCAGCCTTTACTCCGGCGCTTTCCGAAAAATACGCTACAAAAATTAAGACAATCGCAGCTAAACATACGATAAAACCGATCAAAAAGCCTTTATACCCGCGATATTCTTTACACGGACGATAGATGCCGTTCGCCCCGACACCGCCCGTCGGTTTATTCGCGCGCAACAATGCCCCGGTGACTTTCATTTTATATGCCTGTTCCCCAACTGAACGCATAATGACAAACGACAGCAACCAATCACACGCCATGATAACGATCATCAATATTATACGCACGCCGACGTTTTCAATAAACAAAATCGCGAGCATCGTCATGCCAAACATTAACTTAATAAAAAACGGTGTAAGACAACGACGAATATATTCTAAAATTTCCCAGCCTATTTTTTTAATAAATTTTACCATAATTCCTCCGTTTATCTGCAAACATAACAGTACGATCTGTTACCAAAACGTCAACCGCAATATCATGTGTCTGCGCAAAAACGTTTTCGACAAGTTGAAAATCAAAAGCTATACCTATCTTTAATCCGCCCCTATGTTGCGCTAAATAGCGATCATAATATCCACCGCCATACCCCAGTCTATACAAATTGCGATCAGCGGCAAGCAACGGTAAAACAATAACGTCCGGGGGCTTGTCCGACTTCGGCTCAATCGGTTCAAAAATCCCGTAAGAACTTCGATGCAATTCTTGTCCCGTATATTGTGAAAATACGATCTGATCGCCCTCAACACGAGGCAAAAAAATATCTTTGCCGCGCGCAAACAGCTCATTCATTATTTCCCATGTGTTTACTTCATCACCGAAGGAAGCATACATAAAAAAGTTTTGCCCATGCGCTACCTCGTCCAGAGTAAAGAATTTTTCAAAAATTTTGCGATTGCGCTCCAAACGATCCAGCGCATCGGCGCGTAATCGCTTCATTGCCGAACGCAATTCCGCTTTATCCTTCAACATAAAATTTTTCCGCTCGCCGTCCTAACATCACAAGCACCTCATAGCTGATTGTCTGATTTTTCTGCGCATATTCATCCGCATCTGAAAAAATACATATCGTTTGATATTTTTTCAGCCTTTGAAGCGTTAAATGTGCGTCCATGCAAAGATTGTTAATATTTTGAAGATTGCCCTGTCTAAAAAATCCGTCCGCATAACCGGCGCGTATAATAGATATTTTTTGTTCGGGACAAGGATAATCGCCGTATCCCGCTCCTCCAATAACGGGAGAATGCGACGAAACAACGTCAGCATACATACGCATCGCAGGCTTTACCGGACAATCGCAATGAAATCCGCTCGGCAAATATCCATAAAGTCCGATTCCCACCCGTACCATATCCAAGCTAAAATCTCGAGACGCAAGCACGCCTCCCGTCGCAGATATGTGCTTGAGCAATGCACCGAACACATATTCCGCCTTTTCGCAGATTTTACGAAACAAACAAAACTGCTTTTGCGCAACCGCAAAATCATCCGGTTTATAAAAATGGGAATAAATCCCCTCTATATGTACACGATCCGAAAATTTTTTTGCCAAAAAATAATAAAACGATTTTTCTGAAAAGCCATAGCGATTCATTCCGGTGTCTATTTTGATATGACAACGAACCACTATATTGTATTCTTCCGCAATTTTAGCCAATAAAACATAGTCCCGAATGTCGCCTACGGTAAAAATCAATCCTAAAATTCCGCCTCGAACAATTTCATCGGCATTCAAAGCAGGCGTCAGCACCAATACGTCACTCTCTATACCCGCATGCCGCAACTGCACCCCTTCTTCCACCAAAGAAACGGCAAACATGTCTGCCGTCCGAGCCAATGATTGACAAACAGCAACCGCGCCATGTCCGTATGCATCCGCTTTAACAACGGCGCAAAATTTTTGTTGCGGAACCAAGTTCATGAATACTTCTGCATTGTTTCGGATATAATCCAAACGAATCTCCGCCCTGTTCTGCTGCATATCTCCCTCCCGCATCAATCGTTATACAGTATATGCCGATTCGCGAAAAAGAGTCTACCGCTTGACAGGCTTAAAAACGCAACCTTCTACTTAACGCTTCGTTTTCTGCGTCCGCAGTAAAAACCAAAACAATGTAAGCAGTTGCAAAGGCGCAGCAACTACAAAAAACAGCCAAGCATTGGGCAATTTTATTGTTAGAAATAAAGCAAGCGCAATCGTCCAAATCAGAGAAGAAACACTGACCGTTCGATGATACCGATTTCCCCATATTCCGGAAAATACCACGCATATAATACAGCATATCGGCATCGACCAAACAAACAACAACCATTGTCCGGCGCCTTGCGCTTCAAATAAATACAACATCGCAAATACAAGCGTTGCAATAAACCACACCAACAAACAACTCATCGCCACAACAAGAATGCGAGTGCGACGCTTTTCACGACCATATAAAGCCGGCTTTTTGTCCGCGTGCTCCGTTACCAAATAATCCAGCGTAACGCCATATAATTTTGCCAATTCGCAAAGCACATAAACATCCGGTAAACTTTCACCTCTTTCCCATTTGGAAACTGCCTTATCCGAATAATTTAATTTTTCCGCCAACTGCAACTGCGTCAGTCCCGCAGCCTTTCGGCACGCCGTTAAATTGCGGGCAACAATGTCTTTCAATTCTTCCATGTATGTATTATAGCATAAAACCTATAAAACGTAAAACATTTTACAAAAGACTTTCCGCAGAGAAATAAAAAAACAGCCAAATTATCTTTTATAAATATTAAAATCTCAAAATATTTTTTATAATAATAGCCTGTATTTTTTTCAAAAAATTCATTAAACAGCGTTGACTCTACTGAACGTATAACCGCCTCTACCGACAGTAGAACGACTGTTTTAGACTCTACATATCAAAAAAATATCGTTTACCCCCGCATTGATAAAGTAGTTTTACATTCATCCTCCAACGCGATACAGTAATTATAGAAAGCCGACAACAATATTTTAACAAACGGGAGACAGCAATATGAATGAAAAACATCTCGCAACATTACGGCCGCAATCACATGGATCGTTAAAAAAAATTACGATACTGGGCGACTCCATTCCCAAAGGCTTATATCTTCAGAACGGCAAAATATGTCGCATTGAGCATAGCGCCGTTCAAACTTTAACCGAAAGCCTGAATTTATCGATCGAAAATTTATCCATATTTGGTCTGACATTAAAAAAATGCTATGAAAAAGGCATATTTGACCGCTGGCTGCAAGATCATAAATTCACCGGCGATTTACTGATCCTGTCTTTGGGCGGCAATGATTGCGATTATAATTGGAATGCTGTTGAAAAAAATCCATTTGCCGAACACTATCCAAACACCCCTATCCCGGAATTTGAAAGACTGCTGCATACAATCATCCGGCAGGCGAAAGCCGTAAAAATTAAACCGATTTTTACTTCACTGCCCCCTATTGATTCACAACGTTATTTTGAAAACATAATATCAAAACGCGCAGATCCTGCGCAGATTTTGAAATTCTTTCATGGTGATATCACCAACATTTCCAGGCATCAGGAGTGCTACAACAACGCCATTCAAAAAGCCGCCTTATCTTCGGGATGCCAGTTCTTGGATTACCGCTCAACCTTGCTCTTAAAAACAGACTATCTCAGTTATTTATCGGATGACGGAATTCAGCCGAACCAAAGAGGTCACGATGCGAGCGCGGCTTTTGTTTATCAAAAATATTCTCATTATGCCGATCGTTATGCCCTCTCTGCTCCTTAAATAAGCCGCCGATTTTCAGCGTTTCTAAAAAGCATAAAACGATCAAAGGCGAACCCGATCCTCAAACAATCCGCATCAACGAACAAAGAAAAAATTGATCGCAAAAATTACAGAAAGAAAGTGACGGGTAAAACAACCCGTCACTTTCTCCACTCACTACCACAAAAAGCAACAAGCTATTACGCGAAGTATTATGCAAACCTAGCAATTGATGCAATCTTGAAAAATAATCTCCGCATTTTTTACATCATCCGGTTGTGCATCTTGAATATCAGAATACAAAAATTCTTTTCCCAATGCCCGATATTTTTCTTGACACAATGAACGAAATGGCAAAAAATGAATCGACGTTTGATGAAAATATTTTTTCACCAAATCCGCTAATAATTTTATTTTCTCTCTCGAATCATTTTTCCCCGGAACCAACACATTCGTGAGACGAACTTGTTTGCCCAATTTTGCGCACACATCACCAAAACGCTCATACGGCACAAAATTATTCGATTCTTGATTTTTAATATCACAAATCAGACAATCTGCCAACGCAATCATTTCCGAATCATGAATATGACCATTGGTCTCAACGCATACGTGAATATTATTCAAATGTAATTGTTGTACCAATTCTACATAAAATTTCTTTTGCAAGAAAGGCTCACCGCCCGATAAAGTAACGCCGCCGCGGCGAAAATATCCTTTATATCGCTTTATACGATTGACCAAATCGGAAACGGAAACCGCTTGTCCTTCTTTATAAAGCGTTTCGGGATTGTGGCAAAAAGGACACCGCAAATTGCAGCCGCTAAAAAACACGACGCATCGCAATCCTGTACCGTCTACGCCGGATCCACAGTAAACAGAATCTATTTTACCTTGAACTTCCATCATATACGACCGTGATATGTTCGCTTCAAAACTTCCAATTGATGCGCTTTCGATAATTTATGAAAGTTAACGGCATACCCGGAAACGCGTATCGTCACATTCGGATACAATTCCGGATGTTCCATTGCGGCGACTAATTTTTCCCGATCAAATACGTTAACGTTCAAATGATGTGCCTTTTGCCCGAAGTATCCATCCAACAGATCGGTCAAATTTTCGATACGCTCCTCATCATTTTCGCCCAACGCAGACGGAACAATCGAAAACGTATTGGATATTCCGTCCCGGCAACATTCATAAGGAATTTTAGCGACGGAATTTAACGAAGCCAATGCGCCGCTCAAATCGCGATTGTGCATCGGATTAGCTCCGGGCGCAAACGCCTCTCCCGCAGCTCGACCGTCCGGCGTTGCTCCCGTCTTTTTACCATAGACGACATTGGAAGTTATCGTAAGTACAGACAACGTATGAATTGCACCCCGATAGGCAGGCGTCTTTTTAAGCTCATTCGAAAATTCACGAACGAGATCTGCCGCAATCGCATCTACACGGTCATCATCGTTCCCATATTTGGGAAATTCCCCTTCGATCTTAAAATCACAAATAATGTCTTGTTCGTTATAGATCGGCGTAACCTTTGCGTATCGAATGGCTGAAAGCGAATCAACAACAACGGATAACCCCGCCACCCCGCAAGCCAAAAACCTCTCAACTTCCGTATCATGCAGAGCCATTTGAATTTTCTCATAAGCATATTTATCGTGCATATAATGGATGACATTCAAAGTATTCACGTACAACCGACACAGCCATTCCATATACTTATGATACGCCTTTCGCACGGCATCATAGTCTAAAACGCCCTGGAATCGTTCTCCTTTCGGAGCCAACTGATTTCCGCTTTTTTCATCTTTCCCGCCATTTAATGCGAGCAAGAGCAATTTTGCCAAATTGCAGCGCGCGCCGAAAAATTGCATCTGCTTCCCTATTTTCATTGCAGACACACAACACGCAATACCATAATCGTCGCCATAAATCGGACGCATGATATCATCGTTTTCATACTGAATCGAATCGGTATCAATGCTGACTTTCGCACAGAATTTTTTGAACGGCTCCGGCAATCTCTCTGACCAAAGCACCGTGAGATTCGGCTCCGGCGCAGCGCCAAGATTATACAGAGTATGCAAAATACGATAACTGGTGCGCGTAACAAGCGTTCTCCCGTCTTCTCCCATTCCGCCTACGCTTTCCGTTGTCCAAGTAGGATCTCCGCCAAACAAATCATTGTATTCAGGCGTACGAAGTTGGCGCGTTATGCGCAATTTAATAACGAAATCATCGATCAACTCTTGTGCGCGTTCCTCTGTCAAAATTCCGTTTTGTATATCTCGCTCAATATAAATATCAAAGAAAGTAGATACTCTGCCTAAACTCATTGCAGCGCCATTCTGCTCTTTAATCGCCGCCAAATATGCAAAATACGTCCACTGGATAGCTTCTCGCGCATTCTGCGCCGGCTGCGATATGTCGTATCCGTATAACTGCGCCATTTCTTTCAGCTTTTTCAAAAAGTCGATTTGCTTGTATAATTCTTCAAGCGTACGGATGGTCTGCTCATCCATATTGCGCTTGCCGTACTCGTTCTTATCCTTCGTCTTCTCCTCGATCAGTTTATCGACTCCGTACAAAGCGACTCTGCGGTAGTCGCCAATAATACGGCCTCGACCATACGCATCCGGAAGTCCCGTCAACAAACCTGCATGCCGTACCGCCTTCATCTCGTCCGTATATACATGAAAAACAGCATCGTTGTGCGTTGTCTTATAACTAAATTCCGTCTCAACCGTATCGGACAACTTATATCCGTACGCTTCGCAGGATTGCCGCGCCATACGAATCCCTCCAAACGGGTTGACGCCCCTCTTCAAAGGCGCATCCGTCTGCAGGCCTACAATAATTTCGTTATCCTTATCTATGTACCCGGCCGGATACGTCAAAAGAGAGGATACTCGTTCCGTGTCAACATCCAATACGCCGCCCTTATCGCTCTCCTCTTTTAATAAAGCACGCACCTTTTCCATCATCGCCTTCGTACGCGCCGTCGGAGCACACAGAAACGATCCGTCTCCTTCATACGGCACATAATTTGTCTGAATAAAATTGCGCACGTCGATACGGCTTTGATACGTCCCTTCCTTAAATGCTCTTTCCATTTCTCCAATCTCCTCGTTCAACATAAAAAAACCGGGCAGCTCAAAATTTGCTGCCCAGGTGGTCGGCTCTGTCACTTTTCGCTCCCCCGCAGTTTATCCTCTGCAATTCCACCAGTTGCGAAAAGCCGTCGTTTATGACACAAGATATTGTGTCCAACATTTTTATTGCTTACAGTATACTCGATATCTGCCTTTTTGTCAACAAAATCACGAGAAAAATATACCGCCGTTTTTCGATGTATATTCCTCGTAAACATTTCAATCAGCCGCCGCTTTGTGTATCCAAATAATTTTGCAATAAATATTTTAACCCCGACAGCTGAATTTGTAAGTCCTTTCCAGTATCCGTGTCGCGAACCAACAATCGATTTTGCCGCGTCTCAAAGACAGTAACCTCCGAATGAATATCGCTGCGCTGTTCGATAGCTTTTTCGATCGTATCGAACGGCTCGTGCGCACATAGTCGCAAACCATGCGAATTATAAATCAAGGTGTACCCGGCAATACCTGTCTTTTCGTGATATGCTTTGCAAAATCCGCCGTCGATAACAATGAGCTTTCCTTCGGCCTTTATCGGATTTTCCCCAAGTTTTGTGCGAACCGGAACATGTCCGTTTACAATATGACTGTACTTGCCTGAAATTCCGAAATCTTTTAATATCTTTTCGCAAAAATCTTTCTTTTTACACCATATATAATAGCTGTTATCCGGCTCAATATGATATGCCGGATCATCAATATAGAGGCGCTCGAACGTCGTCAGTTTTTCGCGCCCGTAGAGAGGCGAACAACGTCCGCACCATAAATAAAAGAAAAAATCCAGCGCCTGCAAATCCTCTTTTCCGTTCCGAAATGCAGTATATGCGCGGCGAACCATTTTATCGCAGTAATCCAACAGACCTCTGCCCTCATAGCCGCAGAAATTCATATAGCTTCCGTCCGGCTCAAGAGATACGCATCCATGAAAGATTAAATTGTTATTGCAGATCTTATAGGCAGATCCGCGACGCACTAAAAAGGCTATATGACGGGACAACTTTTCACTTGTTTGAAACGAACGCCGCAACGCATTGACGATATCTCTTTCCGCTGCCGTAAAACGCAGCGGATTTTTTCGATCGACATTTGGGAAAGATAAGCTATTCAACCGTATTCCTTCCAGTTCGCCCTTTGTAAAATCAATTCTTTTGAGAATATTGCGCTCATCCAAACCATATTCCGGATGCCGATCAATAATCTCTCCCTCCGCCTTTAATTGCATTAAAAAAGCCGCTTTTCGCATTTTTGCCGTCAATCGTTCTTCTTCGCCGGCTGTTTTCGGATCCACGCCCACCGGATAAAAACGAGAGTCATCATCCATCTCTTCAGACGCATATGTGGAAAGACGTCGTAAAGATATTCCATAACCTTCTTCCAACAAATCGGCATTGTTGTATTTTAAGGAAATATCTATAACGCTGAAAATGCACGCCAAATTTCCCATATGCGCGCCCATCCATTGGATATCGTGATTTCCCCATTGGATATCGGCATTGTGATGATGTATCAGTAAATCTAATATTTTATCCGGATTCTCTCCCCGATCAAATACATCTCCGACAATATGTAAAGAATCAACGGCTAACCGCTTTATCAATTCCGTCATTGCAATAACAAAAGCCTCGGCACGATTTAATTCGATGATCGATTTGAAAATTTCGCCGTAGTAAGCTTCTTTGTCAAAATCGTCTCGATCCATATTGATCAGTTCGTCAATTATGTAATCAAAATATTTTGGCAAAGCCTTACGAACTTTGCTTCGCGTATATTTTGATGCAACCGATCGACACACTTCAACCAATCTATGCAATTGTACCAAATACCAATCTTTGTCGTCGCTCCCTTGCGCCTTTTTTTCCGCTATTATCTCCGCAGGATAATAAATAAATGTTGAAAATTCGTCTCTTTCCCGTTTTGTCATAGATTGTCCAAACAGACGTTCTACCTTTTCGCGTATGACGCCCGAACAATTATTCATAATATGACAAAATGCTTCATACTCCCCATGCAAATCGCTCAAAAAGTGCTCCGTCCCTTTCGGAAGACGCAATATGGCTTCTAAATTGATCATCTCTGTTGCCGCTGCCTGCACCGTCGGATACTTTTCTGATAACAGACGTAAATACTCACGGTCTATACGCTGTTGGTCGATTGCTTCTGTCATTCGCACTCCCCTTTCGTTTTTCTTTTATTATACACTAAATTGCTTCGTTTTCAAACAAATTGCCGCCAAAAAAATGCTCTGAACAATTTTTTTTGGCGGCAATTTATAGCTTTACGAAACACCTTGACTCAAAACCCGCGCACTCCCGCTGCTTGGATTTTATTTCTCCGGGAAAACAACATAAAACGTACTGCCCTTGCCGACTTCGCTTTCCACCCCAAACGCAAAATTGTGCTTAAGTAAAATAGTTTTGACAATGGATAGTCCCAAGCCTGTTCCTTTGATCGGCCTTTTATGCGTTTCTGCGGAACGATAGTATCGATCCCAGATCGTGTTGATTTCTTCCTGTGCAATCCCTTTGCCGGTATCCGCAACTCGAAAATACAGCTGATTTCCCTCGCGCTTAAGTCCGACTGTAATATGTTTATCTTCCCCTGTATAATTCACTGCATTTCCGACCAAATTATAGATCACTTGCTCGATTTTTTCACAATCCGCTTCCGTATACAGATCATCTTCAATCTCGCGAACAATCGTAAACCCTTGCGTTTCCGTCAGATAATCGAATCTTTCCAAGACCGTATGCACAAACTCCGACAAATTAAACGTCGTCAATTTCAACGTGTCCATCCCGGAACGTATTTTGGATAAATTCAAAATATCGTTTACAAGCGAAGTTAACCGATCGGATTCGTCTATAATAACTTGCGTATGCTTTGTCCGTTTTTCAGGATCATCTCCGGAAATTTCTTGAATCATAGAAGCATATGCTTTAATCATCGTCAAGGGCGTCTTAAGATCATGGGTTACGTTTGCCAATACCTCTTTCTGCAACTGATCCGACTTTCCGATCTCTTCTTTTGCGTAGTCCAATGTTTCCGCCAGCGCATCCATTTCCGCATAAGAATATTCTCCTTTGAAATTCACCGAAAAATCCCCTGCCGCCATCCTCTGCGCCGCACGCGATATGCGCGTAATCGGTTTTGTCAATTTCATCGACAATAATACCGATATAATCAATGCCAAAAAAATTACGATCACGGAAATAAGGATCAACTGTATTCGCATCGTTCCCATGACCGTCTGCGTCAACGTTGTCGAATATTCAATATACAGAAATACACCGTCCGTTCCGTCCGCCTCCGCCATCAATTGAGGGTTCCCCATATAAGCAATATACGCCATCGCTTCGGAATCATTTTTCAAACACATTCCTCTGCTCGTATTTACTCCGCTTTCAATCGCTGCATAAAATTTTTCCTGCGCCTTTTTGAAATTGTTTGAAGTTTCCGAATATTCCGTTAACCCGCTATCGCTAATTAAATAGGCATATACATCTACATCATTCGAAATCGGATATATGACATTCCCGTCGGCAGCATACAAGTATATGGTCGCAAACCGATCATCCAGCTCCAACATCTCCACACACCGCTCGATGTCTCCTATATTCTCTTGGACGGGCAATTCTGTATGCAACTTATCCAGCGCAAGTTTTCCTATCGTATCTAAATCGTCCTCCGTTTGCACCCCTAAAAATACGCGCAATAATGTAGTTTGAAAAATCCAGGTAAACAAAATGATAAACGCCGCAAAAACAAGAAAAGTCAACCACAATATAAAATTTATGCTATGAAAATGCTTAACCTTTCTCATGCTTCAAATTTATATCCCAACCCCCTGAGCGTAATTATAAATTTACGATACTCTTTCAAACTGCTTCTCAACATCTTGATATGCGTGTCAACCGTGCGATCATCGCCGTAAAAATCAAACCCCCAAACATCGGAAAGCAACTTCTCTCTCGATAACGCGATTCCGTTGTTTTTGACCAGATAAAACAACAGCTCATATTCCTTCGGCGTAAGCTCCAGTTTCGCTCCGTCTACATAAACGTTTCGACCTTTCATATCAATTTCCAGCCCCTCAAACTTCATAACTTCCCGTAAATCCATGCCTCCCGACTTATGACGCTTGGTGACTGCCGCGATTCTGGCCATGACCTCCTTCGGTGAAAAAGGTTTTGTTACATAATCATCCGCCCCGACTTCAAAGCCGAATAATTTGTCATATTCCTCTCCTCGAGCAGACAACATTATGACCGGAATATCTTTGAACTTCCGTATCTCTTTTACCGCAGAAAACCCATCCAGCGACGGCATCATGACATCCATCAAAATAATGTCATAATCATTTTCGCGACACATTTTCACCGCTTGAATCCCGTCCGGCGCTTCAAATGCCTGATTCCCTTCAAACTCAATATATTCTTTTAAGACATTTCGAATCATCTCTTCATCGTCTACAATCAATACACGCATAACTTCCCTCCCAGTATCCTACACTTTTCATTATTTTACTTCACTATTATTATTATAACACTATCAATAAATGAAAAACAAGTGAAATTTATATTTTTAGTCGATAAAAATACAAACAAATGTTTGACTTTTTTCCGCCAGAGCATTATACTATAAAAAACGGATGGAGGGAATTCATTGTGATCGATGCGAACCGACTGAAAATTTTGACGGAAAGCGCAAAATATGACGTATCCTGCTCCTCCTCCGGCTCAACACGAGCAAATCGAAAGGGAGGCATCGGAAATGCGAGCATCGGAGGAATCTGTCATTCCTTTACCCCGGACGGGCGGTGTATTTCTCTTTTGAAACTGCTGCTCAGCAATCGTTGCATTTACAATTGCCTGTATTGCCCCAATCGAGCGGAGGCGGACGTCCCTCGGGCGAGCGCAACTCCGGAAGAAATATGCGAACTGGTACTTTCTTTCTATAAGCGAAATTATATTGAGGGTTTATTTCTTTCTTCCGCCGTGGATCGTTCCCCCGATCATACGATGGAATTGCTGATCGATACCGTAATACGATTGCGCAAAGTATATCGCTTTAACGGATATATTCACCTGAAAGGCATTCCGTATGCGGATAAAGCTCTTATATCGCGGGCGGCAAGGTACGTCGATCGAATGAGCTATAATATCGAATTGCCGTCGGAGCACAGTTTGAAATTGCTTGCACCGCAGAAAAGCAAAGAAAGTTTACTCATGCCGATACGCCAACTGGCAACGGAAAAATTTGTCTTTGATCAAGAAAAAAAAGGCAAACATTCGACACGTTTTCTCCCCGCCGGTCAAACCACGCAAATGATCGTAGGCGCATCGCCGGAATCGGACGGTCAAATATTGCGATTAAGCGAAGCATTTTATCGTAAATTTTCAATGAAACGCGTTTATTATTCTTCGTATGTGCCCGTTGTGCATCATGCTCTGTTGCCGAAAAAATGTACTGGATTGCTTCGGGAGCATCGCTTGTATCAAGCCGATTGGCTTATGCGCTTTTACGGATTTACAGCCGACGAAATTGCAGGCACTTCAGAAAATTTGCCCGAAGAATATGATCCGAAATGCGCTTGGGCGCTTAAAAATATGCATTTGTTCCCCGTGGAGATCAATTCCGCTCCGTTAGAGATGCTCTTACGAGTACCCGGAATCGGAAATTTAGGCGCCTATAAAATATTGAAAGCCAGAAAATTCTCCAGCCTGGGATTCGAAGATTTAACCAAAATGCGCATCGTTTTGAAACGAGCAAAACATTTTATAACCTGCAACGGAAAATTTTTCGGAAGTGAAAATATATCAACCGTAAAAACAATGTTGGCGCTGGAAGCGCACGAAGAAAAATATGAACAGCTTTCGATGTTCTCCACCCCGGAAACTTCCGTCAGCGCCTTAACAGGACAATTATGAATGTTTATATCCTCGACGGCACAGAAAACATGTTTTATTCTGCCGTATTTTTTGCTTACTCGGATGCGGACTGCATCCTGTCTTCCGCAAAAAATATTCAGCTCACATTAGACGCACGGATTATAACGGTCGAATACGAGGAAGACAAATGCGAACGCGTCAAAAAGAAGATTGCACAATATGACCCGAAGGCCCTTTCCGATATTGCATTGATCTTGAAAAGAGGCTGTGACACCAAAGAAATGACAGCATTGCAATATATTCGTTTAATCTTAAAAAACCGAGCGCCTGTCCGCGATCAGCTCTCCCATCCTATGGTAATCGAGGCAATGGACGAACGTGACAAGGTTACGTTGGAAGCGCACCGGTTTAAGGGCTTTTTGCGGTTTATGGAAGGTGATCACGGAATTATGTACGCGCCGTTTTCACCCGACAACGATATTTTGGAATTGATTCTCCCCCACTTCTTACGCAGACTGACCACGCAGCCTTTTATTATTCACGACACTCTGCGCCATAAAGCGGCGCTTTGGAACGGAAAAGAGTGCGCCATTGCCCAAACGGATGATCGAATCAGCGTTCGATTTTCTCCGGATGAAGAAAACTTTCAACATCTTTGGCAAGAATATTATTGCGCGGTAAATATTGCGCAAAGACCGCACGAAAAACAAATGAAAGGCTATATGCCGGTTCGGTATTGGAAATTTATGCCGGAAAAAAACCCCGGATTGCGTTAGTATCTTACGGCGGCATCGTTCAGGCGACTTCCGCCGCAAAACCCGTCGTTAAAATACTGCGGGTTTGACCTCTTTCGACGCCTTTAACGATTTCAACGCAAAACGCAAAGCGATCCCGTTTTCCTGACGGCATCTACATCGGTAACATATACTAGAAGGCGGCTTTTCGCAATTATCTTGCGAAAAGCCGCCTTCTTTAATTTCCAAATTTACTATACTGTTTTATTACTTGAAATACCGGACTCCGCTTTCAAACAGTTTCATATCGAAATTCCCGGTGCAGTTTTTGTACAAATTCTCACCGACACGTTCCGTATGCCCCATTTTACCGAACACTCTTCCATCCGGCGAAGTAATCCCCTCAACCGCCCACGCTGAGCCGTTCGGATTGTATGGATACGCCATAGTCGGTTTGCCGGACGCATCACAATACTGGGTCGCTATCTGCCCCGCACTCGCTAATTTTTCAAGCTCTGCGATCGGCGCAACGATTCTGCCCTCTCCATGTGAAACGGGAACCGTAAAGACGTCGCCTACGTTGCAAGCAGACAGCCACGGCGATTTGTTCGAAGCGACGCGAATGTCTACCAGCGTCGAAACGTGTCTGGCGATCGTATTGTACGTAAGCGTCGGACTTTGTGCCGTCAGCGGAACGATCGTTCCATACGGTACCAATCCCAATTTTATTAACGCCTGAAATCCGTTGCAAATTCCCAGGATCAGACCGTCGCGTTCATTCAATAACTTCATTAACTGTTCGGCGATTCTAGGATTGCGGAAGGTTGTTGCAATAAACTTACCGCTGCCATCCGGTTCATCGCCGCCCGAAAATCCTCCCGGAAACGCGACGATATTCGCATGAGCTATTGCGGCAGAAATGGCTTTCACGCTCTCCTCAATATCCGCAGCACTTCGGTTCTTGACGACCACAACTTCGCTTTCCGCCCCTGCAAGACGGAATTTGCGAGCCGTATCCAATTCGCAGTTGGTGCCGGGAAATACAGGTATAAATACGCGAGGTTTCGCCACTTTTGTCGCAATGTTGGAATAGTGTGACTTTTCGCAATAATCCACATCATGAGCATTGCCTATTGCAGTCGCTTGATTTGCAAAAACGCCGTTCAATGTCCCGGTAAATGCCGCTTCCGCCTCCGCGACAGAAATTGATTCCGTATCATAAACAAAAGCATCGGCCGTCGTTTCACCAATACAGATTTTTGTACAACGCAACGCCTCCGGATCTCGCAACGATACTAAAATTTCACCATAATGTTCCGATAACAAGCAATCCCCGTCGCCATTGAACTTAAAGCCCAATCCGTTGCCTAAACAAGACTTCACTACCGCCGAGGCGATGCCTCCGTTCTCAACGACCGTCGCAAACGTTATATTTCCGGAAAGAATGTTGCGATGTATTTCACGATACATATCCGACAGTTCCTTGAAATTCGGAATTTGACAACTGTCTTTATGCATGGGGATCCAATATAATTTTTCACCGGTGCTCGTCAAAACATTCGTAATCAATTCACTCGCTTTCGCGGGCGCCAAGGCAAAAGAAATCAATGTAGGCGGAACATCGATCGTTTCAAACGTACCGCTCATACTGTCTTTCCCGCCGATCGCACCCAACCCCAGCGAAATTTGCGCATACAATGCACCCAACAACGCAGACAAAGGTACTCCCCAGCGTTTCGGGTCTTTTCCCAGCCGCATGAAAAACTCTTGGAACGTAAGGCGGATTTCATCGTAATCGCAACCGCTCGCAATCAACTTTGCAATCGACGTTACGATGCTGTAAATTGCGCCGGTAAAAGGACTGCTGCTCATTAAATCAGCACAATACCCATATGCCGAAACCGTAGCGACATCCGTCTCTCCGCCGCATATTTTCGCAGCCATTGCGATCGCCGGGGTTAGCTGTTTTTTTCCTCCGAACGGCATATACACGCTGCGCGCTCCAATGGTTGAGTCGAACATCTCCGAAAGACCTTTCTTTGAGCAGACGTTCAATGCGCTTAAATTGGATAAAAGTCCTTCACGGAACTGTTTATGTTTGAGCGAAAAATACGGAGTAATGTTATCTTCAATATTCGCAGAGATTATTTGCTTCACGCCGTTGGTATCCAGAAAGTCACGCGAAATATCTACAATCGCTCTGCCTTTGAATACCATTTTCATTCGCCGATCATCGGTCACCACAGCAACCGGCGTTGCCGAAAGATTTTCCTGCGCAGCCAGCCGGATGAACTCTGCTTCATCCTTCGCATCGATGACAACCGCCATGCGCTCCTGCGACTCCGAGATAGCCAATTCCGTTCCGGAAAGTCCTTCGTATTTAAGAGGCACTTTGTCCAGATCGATCACCAACCCGTCTGCCAGCTCACCGATCGCAACGGACACGCCGCCGGCTCCGAAGTCGTTGCATTTTTTGATCTTTCTCGTGACATCACGATTCAAAAACAATCTCTGCAACTTGCGCTCGGTCAAGGGATTTCCTTTCTGCACCTCTGCTCCGCACGTTTCCACCGAATGCGAATCGTGCGCCTTGGAAGATCCCGTAGCGCCACCGCAGCCATCGCGCCCCGTTTCTCCGCCCAATAGGAGAATAACGTCTCCCTTTTTCGGTTTCTCACGATAGACCATATCTCTGCGCGCGCCGCCAACGACAAATCCCGTTTCCAAACGCTTCGCCTTGTAACCGGGATGATATACTTCGTCGACAATGCCCGTAGCCAGTCCGATTTGGTTTCCGTATGAGGAAAAACCTGCCGCAGCCGTCTTGGTTATGACTCGCTGCGGAAGTTTTCCCGGCAACGTGTCTTCGATTTTTTCCCGAGGATCGGCACTGCCCGTAATGCGCATCGCCTGATATACATACGTTCTGCCGGATAAAGGATCTCGTATCGCACCGCCCAAACAAGTCGCAGCACCGCCAAACGGCTCTATTTCCGTCGGATGGTTATGCGTCTCGTTCTTAAACATGACAAGATATTTTTCGATCTTTCCGTCAATTTCAGCATCGATGCAAATGGAGCAGGCATTGATCTCGTCCGATATGTCCAAGTTGTCCAGACGGCCTTCCTTCTTCAGTTTCTTCACCGCAATTGTGGCAATATCCATCAAACAAGGATACTTGTCCGCCCTCGAGGAATTAAATTCCTTATACAGATCTTGGTATAAATTATACGCTTTTTGAATGTGAACGTTGTCCGAATGAATCGTTACATCCTTTATTTCCGTGGAAAATGTAGTATGCCGACAATGATCCGACCAATACGTATCGATCACTTTGACTTCCGTTTCCGTCGGATTTCT
The DNA here is from genome assembly GCA_944372075.1 of uncultured Clostridia bacterium. GTDB lineage: Bacteria > Bacillota > Clostridia > Christensenellales > Borkfalkiaceae > Borkfalkia. Next base: position 32,519 of record CALVYJ010000131.1, read on the forward strand.
GCCCTCTTGTTTGAAATAATCGCGTACAAAAATCAAATCTTCCACGCTCATTGCAAAGCCGTTATGCTTATGATATTGAGCAATTTGATTGACGCTCATATCTATGAAACCAGCTACTTCCGCCACGTCGTGCGTCTGCATTTTTGCACGAACCAACGTCTTGGGCTTTTCCAACGAAACTTCCGAACATTCGACCGGATTGATCAAATGATGTTTAATGCGCTCCAACTCCCTGTCCGTCACGCCCTTCACGGCAATGATTCGCGCACATTTGATCAGCGGGCGATTCTTTTGCGTCAATAACTGTACGCACTGCGCGGCACTGTCTGCCCGCTGATCGTACTGCCCGTCTAAAAAAGCTATCGCAAAGACCTTATATTCTTCCCCAAGGTCGATCGACTCGCGGTACACGTTATCCACAGGAGGCTCCGAAAAGACATTCGTGATTGCACCCTCCAATTCCTCCGGGTTGAGTCCTTCAACGTCGTAGCGCAATATCTCCCGAACATCTGCAACGCCGATCCCTAATTGAGTCTCGATATCGTCTCGTATCTTTTTTGCCTGCAAATTTTCCTTCTTTTCAACAAAAATCCTATATATCATCGCGATTTTTATTCCTCTGCGTTGTATTTAATTCCGATATCTTTGCGATATTGCATCCCTTCAAACGATATCTTTTCTGCATTCCGATATGCTTTTTCGCGCGCTTCTTTGACCGTTTTTCCTTTCGCGCATACGCCTAAAACTCGTCCGCCGCTCGTCTTGAGAATTCCGTTTTCATTCGTTGTCCCCGCATGATAAAGCAGAATGTCTTGATCCAATTCACCGATCGTGATTGATTTTCCCTTTGCATACTTCTGCGGATAACCGCCGCTGGCAAGAATTACGCATACACAAGCGCCCTCCTCCCATTCGATTTTTATATCCGCCAATCTCTCGTCTGTTATCGCTTGGAAAATTTCCATCAAATCCGTCTTTAACATGGGCAATACGACTTGCGTTTCCGGATCTCCGAATCGCGCATTGTATTCCACGACTTTCATACCGTCCGGCGTACGCATCAACCCGAAATACAATACGCCCTTAAACGGCCTGCCTTCCGCATTCATTGCACGCACGGTAGGCAGTAAAATTTTATCCTTTACTTCCTGCGCAATTTCTTCCGTATAAAACGGGCAGGGCGTAAATGTTCCCATTCCGCCCGTGTTCAAGCCGCGATCCCCGTCCATTGCACGCTTATGATCGCAACTGGGAATCATCGGAACAATCGTTTTTCCGTCGGTAAACGTCAAGACGGAAACCTCTTCTCCGGGCGTAAATTCTTTTCCCGTAAGGTACTCTTCGATCACGATTTTATTGCCTGCCGCCCCAAAAGCCTTATCACACATGATTTGTTGCAATCCGTCGGTTGCCTGTTGAAGATTCTCACAGATCAACACGCCTTTGCCCAATGCAAGACCGTCCGCTTTCAAAACGAGAGGGAATTTTGATTTCTCTATATACCGAAGCGCCTGCTCATAGTCGTCGAAAATTTCATACGCCGCCGTAGGTATACCGTATTTTTTCATCAGCATCTTCGCAAATGCCTTGCTCGACTCGATTTCTGCCGCGCGCTTATTCGGCCCGAACACCCGATGCCCGCGCTTCTCCAGTTCATCCGCAAGCCCCAATGCCAAAGGGTCATCCGGCGCAATCACCGTATATTCAACGTCGGTATGCGCATCGACCCAATCGCCGACCGCCTCTAAATTACAATAATCCACATCTACGCATTCGGCAAGTTGAGCAATGCCCGCATTCCCTTTCATGCAATAAATTTTATCTACCGACGGACTTTTTGCCAACGCCGCTATGATTGCATGCTCTCTGCCACCGTTGCCGATCACCAAAACATTCATATTTGAACTCCCGAATACTCCTCAATGATGGAACAGCCGCATTCCCGTAAACGCCATTACCATGTTATATTTATCGCACGCTTCAATCACCAAATCATCCCGTACGGATCCGCCCGGTTGCGCGACATACGAAACGCCGCTCTTTTTCGCCCGTTCAATATTGTCGGAGAACGGGAAAAACGCATCGCTGCCGAGCGACACTCCGCTGATATGCGATAAATATTCCTTCTGCTCGGATTTTGTAAACGGTTCAGGCCTTACGGCAAAGAATTTTTTCCAAACGTCATCCCCGAGTACATCCTCGCATTCATCCGACAAATAAATATCAATAATATTATTTTTATCCGGTCTGCCGACTCCGTCGGCAAATTTTAAGCCGAGCACTTTATCGCTTTGACGCAAATGCCATAAATCCGCTTTCGTCCCCGCAAGCCTCGTACAATGAATGCGCGATTGCTGCCCCGCACCGACACCGATAGCCTGTCCGTCTACGGCAAAACACACGGAATTCGACTGCGTATACTTGAGCGTAATGAGCGAAATGATCAAATCAATCTTCGCATCATCCGGCAAATTTTTGTTTTTCGTTACCAGGTTTTTCAGCAAATCCGCATCGATCTTAAATTCATTCCTGCCCTGTTCAAACGTCACGCCGTATACCTGCTTGCGCTCAACCGGATCCGGCATATAATCTTTATCGATTTTGACAATATTATAAGCACCCTTTCTCTTCGCTTTTAATATTTCCAGCGCCTTCGGCGTATAACCCGGAGCAATAATCCCGTCGGATACTTCGCGCGCTATGATTTTTGCCGTTACCTCGTCGCATTCGTCCGAAAGAGCAATCCAATCTCCGAACGAGGACATTCTGTCCGTTCCGCGCGCACGGGCATATGCGCATGCCAACGCTGAATCGTCTAACCCTTCAATATCATCGACGAAGCAGGATTTCTTCAAACGATCCGATAACTTTTTCCCTATAGCCGCACTCGTCGGACTTACATGCTTGAAAGATGTCGCCGCTACCTGACCGGTACTTTTGCGAATTTCTTTGACAAGCTGCCAACTGTTAAAAGCATCTAAAAAATTGATGTATCCGGGTTTACCGTTCAATATTTCGATCGGAAGTTCTTTTCCGTTCTCCATAAAAATACGAGACGGCTTTTGATTCGGATTGCAGCCATACTTTAATTGAAATTCTTTCATCGATTCTTTCCTCCTTCGTTTTTATTGATCAATACCTTTTCGTATTCGCCGCTAGAAAGATCCGTATAGCGAACATATAGCGAAATTTTATTGTTTTCGTCCAAATTTCCCCAAAGTTTCTGCGCAAACGCATGTATATCGTTCGGTATCTTTACACGTTCCGGTTCTCCTGTAAAAGTGGGGATCGGATTTCCGTCGCAATTATACGTATGAATAAAATGACCCAAACCATTTAACGCTGTATATGAAAAAGTATAGCGATTGCATGCACTGCCGCATTCATCGGCACTTTTCAATATACTCAGTTTATACGTGAAATCATACTCTGCAAAATATAATATTCCGCTGATTCTGGGCGTAAAATTCGGGGCATCCGGTTCAAAACAACGCGTCTCTAATGCCTGTTCAAACGTTTTTCCTTCCTGCAAATAATTATAAATCGTATCCGTTTGATCTCCGTTCGTCACGATCACGCTGTTGTGATGTTTGCGCACGGGAGAATAAATAATCAAAGAAGGATCTTTTACCTTACTTTCATCATACGGATAGATCGTAACCGCATCGCCCTCTTCCCGAAAAACGCGGTTGCGGCTGTTTTCACTTCTTCCCATAATGAAATACGCAAACGCCGCCTTTTTCCCGTCTTCACTTTTCCCGATCACGATCCCGCGACCGACATAACTGTTCCCTTTCACCAGCGCATCAATATCCGATACCGAATAAATATTCATACATACTCCGTTTTTTAATTTTTTTATCGTATTCGACATCAACAAGACATCGATTTTACTTTACAAAAATGGACTTACAATTTTTATGTAAACAGGCAAACACCCTCATTCCAAAATTTTGACACTGCGGCCGTTCTTTACAATTTTGCCCGTCGTAAGCAAGCGGACTGCGTACGGCAAAGCGCGATGTTCCTCCTCCAAAATACGAGCTTGCAGTGATTCAGGCGTATCCTCCTCCATGACCGGTACAGCTCGTTGCAAGACTATCGCACCGCTATCGTATTGCTCGTCGACAAAATGAATTGTCAACCCGGACAGTTTCACCCCGTATTCAATCGCCGCGCGATGCACGTTGATCCCATAAAACCCCTTTCCGCAAAAGGACGGAATCAAGGAAGGGTGAATATTGATGATACGATCGGGATAAGCGCGGATAAAATTCGAAGGCACCATCGACAAATAACCTGCCAACACGATATAATCGATTTGCTTTTCGCGACATGCCTCAATCAACGCGCTTCCCATTTCTTCCGCGGAAGCATATTTGTTCTTAGAGCAGATTATGCTTGCGATTCCATATTTTTTCGCCCGTTCAATCGCGAAAATATCCGGCTTGGAAGCGACCAGTAAAGCGATTTCACAAAATTTATCCCTGTCGTTTGCATCGATGATCGATTGAAAATCACTGCCCGACCCGCTTGCAAACACCGCAATCCGTTTCACTGAAGTTCTACCCCTTTGCCTTGAATTGTTTCGCCGATCAAATAAGCCTTTTCTCCCGTCAACTCTAATATCTTAATCGCAGTCTGCACGTCTTCCTTTTCAACACAGACCACCATACCGATACCCATGTTGAACGTATTGTAAATCTGACGATCTGCCGTTCCGGATTTTTCTTGCATGATCTTAAAAATTTCCGGCAACGGATAGGAATCTTTTTGAATTCTGCAACCGATCCCTTCCGGGAAGATGCGGGGAATATTTTCAATAAAACCGCCGCCCGTAATATGCGCGATACCCTTGACATGCACCTTGGATATTAAGTTCAAAATGCTCTTTACATATATTTTCGTAGGCGTCAGAAGAACGTTTAATACTTTATCTTTCAAGCGATCGTCGTATCGATCCAAATCATGCGAATTGAGATTATCGCCAAATAATTTGCGAACAAGCGAGTAACCGTTAGAATGTATCCCGCTGGATGCTAGGCCGATCAAAGCATCCCCCTCTCGGATTTGTTTCCCGTTGATGATATCCTTTTTATCGACAATTCCGACAGCAAACCCGGCAATATCGTATTCGCCATCCGGATAAAAACCGGGCATTTCAGCCGTTTCGCCGCCGATCAATGCGCACCCGGATTGGCGGCATCCTTCCGCGACTCCCGATACCACAGTCGCCACAGTTTCCGGAGAAAGCTTCCCGGTCGCAAAATAATCCAGAAAAAATAAAGGCTTTGCGCCTTGACAAACAATGTCATTGACGCACATTGCAACGGCATCGATGCCGATCGTATCATGCTTATTTGCCAAAAAAGCATATTTCAATTTCGTGCCGACCCCGTCAGTTCCCGCCACCAGCACCGGTTCGCCCATTTTCTCACCCGCAATAGAATAAAACCCGCCAAATGAACCCAAATCGCCGAGAACATTTTCATTAAACGTCGTCGCCACGTGTTTTTTCATCAACTCAACCGCTTTATAGCCGCGCTCAACGTCTACGCCGCTGTCTTTATAGGAAATCACCATTCTTTTTCTCCTCACAATCACTCAAATTTATGCTTATCCGTCTCATAGTCGTCCATCGGATACGGATACCCTGCGTCAAAACAGCCCGTACAAAACTGAAGTTTTGCCGCGCGGCAGGTTTCTTTTAATTGTTCAACCGTCATATAGGTAAGCGAATCGGCACCGATATAGGCGCAGATTTCTTCAACCGAACGATTTGCGCCGATCAGCTGCGAATAGGATTGCATATCAATACCTAAATGACACGGATGCCTCACAATCGGTGAACAGATCATCATATGCACTTCTTTTGCACCCGCATCCCGAAGCATCTTTACGATCTTGCGACTGGTCGTCCCGCGTACGATCGAGTCGTCAATAATTATTAGACGTTTGCCTCGAATATTGGCGCGCAAGGCATTCATCTTTACGCTGACCGAATCCTCTCGCATGTGCTGATCCGGTTGTATAAACGTTCTGCCGACATATCGATTTTTTGCCAGCGCCTCCACATACGGTATGCCAGAAATTTCAGAATAACCGCGCGCCGCCACGACCGCAGAATCGGGTACTCCGCTCACAATATCCGCATCGATCGGATAATGCTTCGCTAAAATTCTTCCGGCTTCTTTCCGCGCCGTGTAAACGCTGCACCCGTCAATGACGCTGTCCGGCCGAGCAAAATATACATATTCAAAGATACAGCTTGCTGTTTTTTCAGCCTTCTCTAAAAAATGGGAATGTATCCCTTCCGAATCGATTACCAGTACTTCGCTCGGCTGCACATCACGTACCACATTCCCGCCAACGGCATCAATCGCGCATGTTTCGCTCGCAATGAAAACGTCGTCCAAACATTTTCCCAACACAAGCGGTCGAATCCCGTACGGATCTCGCACAGCGATCAATTTATCCGACGTCATCACAACGAGCGAAAACGATCCCTTAAATCGACGGCATGCCTCAATGACGCCCTTCACGATATCGCCGTCGCTATACTTGTTGATAAGCAACGCCATTACTTCCGAATCGATACTGGTTTGAAACACCGCGTCTCCGCGAATCAGCTCTTCTCGCAATTGCTTGGTATTCGTCAAATTCCCGTTATGCGCCAACGCCATCTTGCCGCATTTGCCCGTAAACACGATGGGCTGCGCATTCAACAGAGAACTCGCTCCCGTTGTAGAATACCGCACATGTCCGATCGCAATATCGCCTTCCGACAACGTTTCTAAATTGCCGTTGGCAAAAACTTCCGGAACCAGTCCCATTCCTTTATAATAGCTGATCTTGTTTGCATACGCCACCGCTATGCCGCATGACTCTTGCCCTCGGTGCTGCAGCGCATACAATCCATAATAAGCGGTATGCGCTACGTCGCGCGTTTCGGTGCTGTATACACCAAACACCCCGCACTCTTCATGCATACCATCGAACGGAGCTTTGCCGTCTCGCAAATACATCGAACAGCCTCCGATTACTTGCCCGTCAAACGTGCAAATACTTCTTTATAGGCATCCTCAACACCGCCCATATCTCTACGAAAACGATCTTTGTCCAATTTTTCTCCCGTCGTCATATCCCAGAACCGACATGTATCGGGGGAAATTTCATCCGCCAATAAAATCTGACCCTTATAACGCCCAAACTCTAATTTGAAGTCGATCAAATCAATGTTCAACGTCTTGAAAAATTCTTTCATAATATCGTTGACTTTGTATGCCATATTTTTAATGGTTTCAATCTCTTCCGGCGTAGCCAACTCCATCGCCAAAGCGTGCGAATCGTTGATGAGAGGATCGCCTAAATCATCGTTTTTATAGCTGAATTCCAAAACGGTAACCGGCAATTTTTTCCCTTCCGGAACGCCATACCGCTTTGAAAAACTTCCGGCCGCCGTATTCCGAATAATTACCTCAAGAGGAACAATCTTGACCTTTTTGACCGCCGTTTCACGATCCGAAAGCTCTTCCACATAGTGCGTAGGAATCCCATGCTGTTCCATGATCCGAAACATCATATTGCTCATCTTGTTATTGATAACGCCCTTCCCTGCAATCGTACCCTTTTTTAAGCCGTTAAAAGCCGTGGCATCGTCTTTATAATCAACGATTACAATGTCCGGATCGTCCGTCGCGAAAACCTTTTTAGCCTTTCCTTCATACAATTGACCAAGTTTTTTCATAATATATCCTCCAAAATTTTTTACCGAATAAATTTCATTAAAATTGTAACTCTTGCTGCAACGCCGCATCGTCACTGTTGATCTTTTCCGCCATCGATTTCTTATATTGTCCCAACTTTTCCGCTATAGCAGGATATTTTATACCTAAAATCTGCAACGCCAGCAAACCTGCGTTTTCACCGCCATTGACTCCTACCGTCGCAACCGGAATACCCGTCGGCATCTGTACAATCGACAATAAACTATCCAGTCCGCCCATCATATCCGTTTTTACCGGCAACCCGATCACCGGAAGCGTCGTATAAGCCGCAATTACTCCGCCTAAATGCGCTGCTTTCCCTGCCGCACAAATTATGACCTCGATCCCACGGCTCACCGCTGAAACCGCAAAGTCATGTGCTTCAATCGGTGTTCTGTGCGCAGAAATTACTCGAACTTCCACGTCTTCTCCCATTTTCTTTATTACATCTACTGCCGGTTTTACCACCGAAAAATCCGACTTGCTACCCATCAAAATTGCTATTTTTGCCATTCAATACCTCCGCACGGCTAAACCGTGATTTTTTCTGCGTAAAATTTTGCGTTTTGCACATACTCTCCGTGAGGAGTTGGTATGCTTTTGCTCTATATCTTATTCGGCGTTTATCTTATTGCCGTAAATATCTATTCTTTTATGCTGGTGCGTTCACAAAAACAAGCTTCCCATGACCGAGATCATACTCCTAAAAACCTCAACGGAAAATTGTTGATTTCCGGATTTTTAGGCGGAGCTATCGCCGCATATGCGGCTCTTTTCCTGCTTAAATTTAAGACAGATAATTTGCTCTTAATGATTATTCTCCCCATCCTTGCCGTACTCAATATCTATTTGATCATCATACTTTTTCGAAACAGCTTTTTCATTTCGCTTTGATAAGCAAAAAAGACAGGCGCAGGGTGTGCTAAAACGCACCGTGCGATCCTGTCTTACGGTAATTTAATCATGATTGATCATCCTGAAGAGTATACGGGTACAATGCATCCTCATACAAATCATTATCAAAGTCATTGCATGCAACTTGCTTCTGCATTTCGCCGTCGTATACCCGGCTTCGCGGATTCATCAACATTTCGCATTCCTCGAATATGTATAACATTCTGCGCTTATAAATCACTGCGCATCTATATATAGTATACCATAAACACAATTTTTACAAAACTGTTTGAAAGCATTTTTTCAAAAAATTTTTAACCGATAAGAACAAATCGGCATAAAACCAATCGATTCGCTTTTTCCGCCGCTGCCCTTGTCAATTAACAAACGCGCGAAACTGCACGAAAATTACCTCCACATCCTCTTCCATCCATTTTCAAAACCGGATTCTTATTTTTTTACAAAGAATGTCCGCTCTCTTATCAATTATCTTGATTTTCATCCGCCTTTTTCGCTGTTTGCTCTTTTAATAAATCGCGGATCTCTTCCAATAGTTTATCCGTAGACGATACCTGCGGCGGCACTGATTCCGCAATCGTTTCTTGTGCGGGATTATCGTTCGACTCCTTTTCCTCCTTCTTCAACAATTTCTCTTTAATGGCTTCCGCGCCTTCTTCGACGCGCTTCTTTGCCTTTCGTACAACGCGCAACACGGTAAAAATAACCAATGCATCAATCAAAAAAGTCAAAATCGCCATGATAAAATTACCGTAATTTAACGTAATCGCCTGCGCATCGGCCGTTTCTTCGCGAAGAACAAAGACCAACTCGCCAAAATCCCCGTCCACCAGTAAAGCTATCAACGGTTTAATTATATCATTTACCAAACTATTGACAATTGCCGTAAAAGCAGCACCGACAACTACGGCTACCGCTAAATCAACAATATTGCCGCGCGAAATAAACGCCTTAAAGTCTTTCCAAAAAGTACTTTTCTTCTTTTCCTTTCGTTTACCCATTTGTATTCAAGCTCCAACTAATTTTACATTCCCATCCGCTGCATTAAAAATTTGCACACAGCATCCTCTTCCGAATATCCGATAATACCCGTCGCAACCTTTTTAAGCTCTTCAACGGCATTCTTCACCGCATAACTTTCGTCTGCCACCGAAAACATCGGTAAATCGTTCCATGAATCACCAAAACATACCATGGTATTAGCGTCTAATATTGTCTTCAACTCGATTGCCGCAGCACCTTTAGAGGTGCTTACAGGCATGATCTCGCACCAGTAATCCGTTTGATACGTTTCCTGTTCATAAATGCATTTTATATCCAGGCTTTTCGAAACGGACGCATACAATCCATCCAGATCTTTTTTCGCTCCGATACATGTAAAATAAAAAATATCGTCTCCCGCCAACGCCTCTCTGGTCGTAATCGGATGTAAACGCGCGTCTCCTCTTCTTCGATCCAAATATCGCTTCACGCCTTCCGATTCTTTTCCGACTACCCACGATACTTTTTCAACGTAATCGTTAAACGAATATGCCAACGGCCAAACGTCATAGAAAAAAAACAATTCTTTCAGATACTGCAACTGCCCTGAATTAAAATGATTGTTGTATAGTACTTTCCGAGTCGCAGGTTCCATGATCAGCGCCCCGTTATATAAAATAACGGGCAGATTTTGCCGCAATCCCCAACATGCTTTCGCCGCTGAATTCAATGAGCGCGCCGTAGCATAGGTGAACATCAACGCCCGTTCATCAATCAACTTGTTAAGATTTTCTATGCTATATTTAGAAATCGTTTCTTTGGCTGTTAAAAGAGTACCGTCCAGGTCAGAAATAAAGAGGGTTTTCAAGTTGCCGTCCTTTCTATTATTTATCATTTAACAGGGAAAGTATACCATATCATCAAAGACTTTTCAACAGTTTTATAAATTATTTCAGAACGGAAATAATTGCAGCCTGTTTCTTAAATCCAGAAATATTATTATTGTATCACCGTCAAAAAATAATTATTCCTACTTTGACAACATAGCCTCAACGATTTCACTGCGATATCTCGAAGCCGCGCCATAGGGTCGCGGCACATCGATCGATTCCGCATCTAAATCGGCAATAATATTCCCGCCTCTCAAAATAATTGACCTATGCGACAGCATATATGCCTCTTCCACGTCGTGCGTAACAAAGATCACCGTCTTCTTTTCCTTCTTCCAAAGTTTGCAAAATACATCGATCAACCGAATTTTCAGCGCCGTATCTAAAGATGCAAAAGGTTCGTCCATCAACAAGAGTTCACTCGGGAATATAAAAGCGCGCGCAATCGAAACCCTTTGCGCTTGTCCGCCCGATAATTCAATCGGATAAGAATTTACCTTTGCTTCCAACTCCACTTCCTTGATAATTTCCGCAATTTTGGGCTCGTCTTTACATACAAGCCGCAAATTCTCTCGCACTGTAAGACAGGGTACCAATCGCGGCTGTTGAAAAATATAGGCATATTCTCTTTTTTTACTCAATTCTCCATCATAGTCCGTCAAACCCGCCAGTATATTCAACAAGGTTGTCTTTCCGCTGCCGCTTTCGCCCAATATGCACGTTATTTTTCCTTCGGCAAACGCTAAATTCAAATGTTCGTAAACGACAACATCTCCGTATCGTTTAGAAATATCCCTTAATTCAATCATTTGCTCGCCTCCGCTTCTTCGAGTTTTTGCCCCTCCAACGCGCCGTCAAGAATGTCAGTCTTCCAAAAATATATTCCAGCACTCCTCCGGTAACGAGCATCATAATTGTGACGGAAAACATCTGATCCATCCTGGAATACATTGCCGCATCATACATCATTCCGCCGATTGACCTGAATGTACCAGCCAGCACCTCCGCGGAAATCATGACTTTTAACGACAAAGACAAATTAGCTCCCATCTGCGATAATACGGCGGGCATCATCAACGGAATGTACACTTTCAGCAAACGATCACGCCTGCGAACTTTATAAACTGTAATCATCTGCACCAGCGAAGGATCAATTTCACCATAGGCTGTTAAAAGCTGCGAATACATCAAGGGGAAAAGCATCAGAAACGTAACGTAAACAGGCGCAATGCGAGGATTCGTCCATATCAATAACATCAACGTTATCGCCATCGTAGGTAAAGTTCGCAATACACTGATAAATGGAGCTAAAAGCCGTCTGAATTTGGCGCTGAAGATGCCTATAGATACCAAACCAACCGCACATAAAAAAGCAACACCCCACGCATATAGAGTTCTTCCAAGCGTCCGTGCAAAAGCATTCCAAAATTGTAAGCTGCTTAAATTTTCCCCGATATTGATTACAACATCTTGAAACGACGGAATTATATACTCGTTTTTTACTGCAATATGCGCAAGCACCCACACGCCCCACATTAAAACGAGGGCTACTATAGAAAAAATAAAGTTTATTCTCTTTTCACTCAACACATCGTCTACACCCTTTTTTATTATGCGCTATAAAAAAACGAATCGGCTACATTGTACTGTACATTGCTTACTCCGGAAAGTTTAGATAAAAAGGATTTTACCTCCTCTTTTGAATCAATTGCACTTTGAAAGCGAATGGCACAATTTTCGATTACTCCTTTGGTCAGATTGGCCGTTTTGAACGTAGGTGTCGATCCTTCCGGTAAATGAGAAGCCACCGCATCCACAATCGTTGCCGGCTCCGTTGAGTCCGCCATAATCCAAGCGGCATTTTCTTCCACTGCTTGAATGAAGTCTTGGATAAACTGTTCGTTTTTCTCTGCAAAATCCGCCTTTGCAACCAAAACTGCCTGCGGATATCCTCCCTCACCGTACAACTCCTGCAAATCCCCAACTACTTCCAACGTGGCAATAGCACCCGTCTTTGTCGATACAACAGGTTCCGCAGCGACCATGTAATCAAAATTCGCTGTTCCCGTAATCATCGTTGCCGGATCCGGAATATTGATTATATTCACAACGTCATCTTTTTTTTGCGATACATCCTCAATAATCGTATAGGCAATATCATTTTGTTCCAAAACAAGGCGCAACGTCAGACCTACCACATTGGTCAGTTGTATGCTTCCGACTACTTTCCCGATTAACGTATCTAGATTGTCTGCCGTAAGAGGCGTTTTTTCCGTATTGGATAAAATATAAATATTGCCGTGCGTTACCGTTCCAAGCATCACATATTTCTCTCCGCTTCCTAACAATTGAGCAGCCGCATTTACCGGGATTACGCAAAGCTCCGCTTGCGGATCTTCACCGGTTACATAGGTTTGTATCGTTGTGGCCGCCACTACATGATACCGGACGCTTCCGCTAAATTGCATTTCTTCCTTCATCAACTGCGCAAGAGCAAGCGCCGGCGCGCCATCCGGTGCATAAACATCCGCATCCACTGCGTCCGATGCTTTCGGCTCATTATCGCACGCCCCAAACGACACCGCAACAAGACACAACATCAGTCCCAAAACAACGCATAAAAATCTTTTTAAGTTCTTCATAACCCTTCTCCTTTTCTTGTTCAACAAAAATATCTAATTTGATAAACGCATTTTGAATAAATAAAATATACCAATTAAAACTTTGAAATCAAAGTCTTTGCCGTCACCCCGTCGATCATCCCCAACTTTCCCGTTAAAGAATTGATCGTCTCTTGCGGAGCATCGACAACCACCGATAGAACCGAAATTTTCTTTGTCTTATAAGGAATCCCCATTCTGCCGACTATATATTCACTGAAATTATGCAAAACTGCATTTAATTTATCCGAGCACTCTGTATTTTCAACTATAATACTTAAAACAGCCAACCGATTTTCAGACATAAAAAACTCCCTTTTGCCCGAGCAGACCTATCGTGACAAAAAGGAGTTAATCAAATCCGATTTTGAATTTTATAAACCTCCCTTTGCCGTCGGGACGAACCCTTCGACTCAGGCTAACATTTTAGATAATTATACACAGTCTTAAAAAAGAAAGCAACTATTCCATTGCGAATTTTACGAAATTAAAATTATAATTCTTGTCTATCGCCCACATAAGCCAAACAAAATAAGAATAATTCACGTATTTTTGCAGAAACTTATAGCATGTATCGAAAAATCTTTTTTCTTGCCGCACTTGCGTTTTGTTTAAGCGCTATTTTTCTTTGGGCAATGACATTGAATCAGGAAGAAAATCATTCAAAAATTCGAAAATTTCTTGTCGCAGAGCTGCACCAAGAACTTGAGCAGACTTCTGCCACGCATAGTACTTCTCATGTTGAAAATAACAATGATTTCACGCAAAATACGCTGCAAGTTTCATCAGATTAAACAAAGCAACCGACACAAAAGCTCGCTTAAACTCGTCAAAATTTAATCGGGATAACCGTCCGGATTTTTTAATTGAAAGTTCAATGAATCTCTGCACATGTCATCCAATGTTCTTTTCGTCCGAAAACCTATCAGTTGTTCAGCCAAAGAAGGGTCGGCATAACATTCCGCAATGTCCCCTGCCCTACGAGCCGAAAATTCATAGGGAATATCTTTACCTAAAGCCTTTGAAAAGGCTTTAATAATATCCAATACACTATAACCGACCCCAGTACCTAAATTGACGGTAAAGAGACCGCTGTTTTCAAACAATTTCTTAAGAGCACATACATGCCCTTGCGCCAAATCAACCACATGAATATAATCCCGGACGCCTGTTCCGTCATGCGTAGGATAATCGTTACCAAAAACGTGCACCTTATCTAATTTGCCTACCGCAACCTTGGTAATATAAGGACATAAATTGTTCGGTATACCATTCGGATCTTCTCCTATCAATCCTGATTCATGCGCACCGATCGGATTAAAATACCGCAGAATCGCAACGTTAAAAGACGAATCCGCAGCACATAAATCGCGCAAGATTTCTTCGATGAACAATTTTGTTCTTCCATAAGGATTGGTCGCCGAAAGCGGAAAATCTTCACGAATCGGAACGGAAGCCGGTTTACCATACACCGTTGCTGAAGAGGAAAACACAAGATTTTTGCAGTTGTGCTTGCGCATTGCTTCCAACAACACCAACATTCCCGTTATATTATTACGGTAATATTCCAAAGGGATTTCACAACTCTCCCCAACCGCTTTTAGTCCGGCAAAGTTAATGACCGCATCGATTGAATTTTCCGAAAATACTACGTCCAAAGCCGCCGAATCTAAAATTGAATCTTTATAAAATTTTACAGGCCTGCCGACAATGGCCTCGATACGGCGCACCGCTTCCTTTTTACTATTGATCAGATTATCCAATATAATAACGTCATATCCGGCATTGATCAATTCAATACATGTGTGACTGCCAATATATCCCGCCCCGCCCGTTACCAAAATCGTTTTCATATTTATACCTCTTGTAAATTTAATCTCGCAATAAATTTGTTAAACCCATTCTCTCCCGTTTGATCTCGCTTAAATACAGCAGTATTGTCTAAAATTTTTGCACAGACGGCTCCTACATATTGCTCCACCCGCTCGCGAGCCTCGGTCTTTGTTTTACATTTACCTTGGGACATCAATTCCTGTATCATATGGCGATGCACAAACAAATCATTTTTAGGATCAGAAAGCAAGTCTTTATCGTATTTAATTTCGCCGCACAAAAGTTGTTCCACACCATCTAACTGTCTCTTCAACCGCCCGGGTAAAATAAACAACCCCATCGCTTCGATCAAGCCAATGCCCTCACTTTTTATGTTCAAATACTCGGGATGAACATGGAATATTCCGTCCGGAAATTGCTCATTGGTTCGATTGTTCCTCAATAGCAACGTAAAAACATACCGATCCCCATCTTTTTCGCAAATCGGAGAAATTGCGTTATGCTGCACTCCTTCCGTCTCAGCTAAAATTTCACATTCCGGACAAGAAAACCTTTTCCACTCCGTAACTACCAGCGCAGCAAATTCTTTTACCGCTGCTCGATCTGTACCCTCAATTCGAATTCCGCTATTATACCAATCCAAAATCCCAATGTCCAGTTGGGGGAACTTTTTTGAAACAAATCTTCTTCGGACACCGGCTCTATGCATGGGCATCCTATGCTTTCCGCCTTGAAAATGTTCATGATTCAATATCGATCCCCCGACTATCGGCAACGCCGCATTGCTGCCAATAAAATAGTTGGGCAAAAGATCGACAAAGTCAAGCAGTTTCTCAACAGTATTCTCATTCGTACACATTGGAACATGCTCTTCGTTAATAGCAATGCAATGTTCGTCATAATAAGCGTATGGCGAATATTGTAAAAACCAGTTCTCCCCTCCCAAGCCCAATTTGACCGTGCGTATATTTTGCCTAGGAGGATAATTTCCCGCACCTTCAAACCCTTCGTTCTCCTTACACAACGCACACATAGGGTATTTTTTAGCGGGTGCGGCAGATAATAATTTTGCGATATCCTTATTATTTTTTTCCGGCTTTGAAAGATTTACCGTTATTTCTAAAATATTTTCGCCATCCACATAGTCCCAACGAAGATTCTTGGAAATGGCCGTTTTTTGAATGTACCCGTTTTTTACAGACAAATCATAAAGATAATCGCAAGCAGCAACAGAATCCTTCGTATTTTTCAACGCATAAAAAGTTTCGTTGATTTTTGAGGGCAGCGGCGTTAAGATCCCCCATATTTTTGCGCAATACCGTTCCGACTCATTCTCATCCGTGAGCCCCTTGTCCAAAGCAAATTCCGTAAGTTCAGCATTCAACTGATCCGGGACATCCATTTCTTGAATTCCCGAACAATCCACCGCGACATCTTCCGGGGCCGATATCTTAAATTCCGCCAGCAAAATATTGCGAAAATAAACGACATCTCTGCTATCTAAGTGCAAATGTTTTACCGCATAGACCAACAACCGCTCAATCAAAGCTTCACCTATCATATATATAACGTACCATCCTCATTTTTTATAAACAAATCCCCGAAAAAATTCAGCGACCTATCGTTCTACCTATCAATTCTTGAGCGGCATCATATCCCATACTTTTCAGCCGGAAATTTCTTGCCGCAACTTCAATGATTATTGACAAATTTCTGCCCGGCTTAACCGGAATCGTATGCTTCATAACCTGACACCCTAAAATTGTCTCAAATTGCGTACCCTCGCCTAAACGATCATATTCTTTCCCTTCTACCCAATTCTCCAGTTCCATAACAAGTTCGATTTCTTTTTCGTTCAAAATCGAACCCGAACCGTACATATTTTTTATATTGATAATGCCAATTCCACGCAACTCCATAAAGTAACGAATCATCTCCGGTGAAGTTCCTACCAAAGATTCCGCAACCCTCTTAACAATTACGCTGTCGTCCGCAACAAGTCGATGTCCTCGCTTTATCAGTTCCATTGCCGTCTCGCTTTTTCCTACGCCGCTATGACCCGTAATCAATATTCCGACACCGGAAACATCCATTAAAACGCCATGAATCGTCATGGACGGCGCCAGCTTCTTGTTGAGATAAAAAAACAAATCGTTCATTAAAGCTGTCGTAACTTTATCCGCACGAAGTATCGGAACACCCGTCAATCTGGCTTCTTCAATAACTTCCTGCAACACCGGCAAATCCCTCGAAAAAATAAGACAGGGAATCTCTTCGTAGGACAGCAACGTTTTGATACGATCTCGACGCACATCGGGTGATAAATCTCGCAAATACTCATATTCCGCATTTCCAAACACGAGAATTCGAGTTGAATCAAAATATTTGAAATATCCCCCCAACTGCAACCCTGGCCGCGTTACGCTGTACGAAGAAAGCGTAACTCTTCCGCGCCCGGCAAATACAATTTCCAGATCCAAGCTCGAACAAAAATTTTCCAGCAAAATCGTTTCTTGTTCATTCATATGTTTTCCCCTAGTCCAAACTTTTTTATGGCATACGCCACGCCATCCTCATCACACGTCTTCGTTATAAAATCAGCCATCTGCTTTAACGCCAACTCTCCGTTTTCTACCGCTACACCCTTACCCGCAATTCGAAGCATGGGCGCATCGTTATAATTATCGCCTATCGCCATCGTCTGTTCCCTTGGAATTCCATAGTATTGCGCTAAATATTCCAAAGCCTTCCCCTTATCACAACCCCGCTTGAGAATTTCAATCAGATTTTCCGTGCTGGACGTTACATAGAATTCATTACCGAATTTTTTTGTCAATAAATCAATTATTTCTCCGCGCTCTTCGGCACTGCAAATCACAATAATCTTGTGCGGCGATATCTGCCTGGCTACGACTTCTTTGCTAATATTTTTTTCCGTTAAAATACTCCGAACATCGCATGCCTTTTCATACCAAGCTCGATATTGATCGTCTTTATTAACATACAAAACATCGGCATCGTAAACATGAATATGCCAATCATGTTCATACATAAATTCACAAATTCCGGCAGCATCTTTCCAATCGATTCGCTCGTCACGAACCAATAAACCGCTTTCAATGTCTTGTATGTTCGCACCTTGATACGAAACGACCAATCCTTTGAGTCCTAATTCTTTAGCGTACGGAAGAATGGAAATCGGCATGCGCCCTGTACACAAGGCAAATATTCCGCCCCGTTCGACATATCGCTTTATTGTATTTAGATTTTCATCTGAAATGCCGCCCTGCGTACGGCGCAAGGTCCCGTCAAAGTCAGAAACAATTAGTTTATAAGCAAGCTCCATCCCTATAGCTCTTCCTCAAAATACTTCTTAATTACATTTGCCAACGCTTCGCCAATCCCTTCAACCTTTGCCAATTCTTTGACGTCCGCATGCATAATTCGATCAATCGTTCCGAACTTTTCTATCAAGGCCCTGCGTTTTACTTTGCCGACCCCCGGAATCTCCGTAAGAACGCTGGTAAGCGATCGTTTACTGTGAATATTGCGGAAAAACGTTATAGCAAAGCGATGTGCCTCATCTCGAATACGTTGCAACATCTGCAAACAGTAATCTCGATGATCCAGCCGCACCCCGTCTTTTTCTGTCAACGTAAAAATTTCTTCTTCGCGTTTTGCCAACGATATTAAATCAATATCATGAATATCGGAACGCTCAAAAATCTCTTGTATCGACGACAATTGCCCCTTCCCGCCGTCAATAATAATCAAATCCGGTTTTGAAAAATGTATTTCCTCTGCCGTTCCCAATTTTGCCAGACGACGCGTTAAAACTTCTTGCAAACTTGCAAAATCATTCGCGCCTTCCACCGTCTTTATGCGAAATCTGCGATATTGCGAACGATCCGCTTCCCCGTCGATAAATACCACCATCGACCCGACCTTATCGACTCCGCTGATATTGGAAATGTCATAACACTCCATACGACGCGGATAACGCGTCAGTTTCAAAACCGTTTGCAAACGCGCACACGCATTGGTCGTCATATCTTCTTTATGACGTATCTTTTCAATCGCTTTGTCAAGATATTCTGTCGCATTTTTATACGCCATCTCCAACAACTGCTTCCGGATCCCTTGCTTCGGAATTAAAACGCTGACATTTTTCGCATATGCTTCCTGAAAAAATTTCTCCAGCAGAACATCCTCACAGAACTCTTGCAAAATCAACTCATCCGGTATTTCATGCGTGGCATAGTACTGTGCAACAAACGAAGAAACGGCTTCCGCGTCCGAAGTTGTACTATCCAAAGCGAATGTGCTGGCCCCTTGCATAATTCCCTTTCGTATGATCAAAATATTGATCGCCGCATACAAACTATTACTGACATACGCCAATACGTCTGCATTTATATCACGATTTAAGGCTGTAATTCGCTTTAGCGATATTTTTGACAACATCTCCAATTTGTTTTTACAATCCAAGGCGAGCTCAAACTCTTCTTTTTCCGCAAAAGCGTTCATCCTCTCTCGCAACAGTTTTTCGACATCGGGGTCATCCCCTTCTAAAAACCGTATTGCGGCTTTAACTCGTTCCGAATAGTCCTGTTCAGAGATCAAATGTGCGCACGGCGCCATGCAGCGATGAATATGATAATTCAAGCATGGTTTTTTCGGTTTATCTGTTATAGTCGTAGAACATATCCGCACCCCGTATGCCGTGTTTAGAATCTCTAAAACATCTCTAACGCGTACCCCTCCCATAAACGGACCAAAATATTTACTGCCCTTTTTCAGCTTTCGAGTAAAAGAAAACGTCGGGTACTTTTCATTCAAATTCACTTTGATATACGGATAGGTTTTATCATCTTTTAGAAGTATATTGTATTTAGGTTTGTACTTCTTAATTAAATTGTTTTCCAATGAGAGCGCATCAATTTCAGATTTCGTTATAATATAGTAAAAATCTGAAATATTGGCCACCATGGCGGCAACTTTTTCAGTTTTCAACGTTGAATGAAAATATTGCCGAACACGGTTTTTTAATATTCTCGCCTTTCCGACATAGATGACATTACCATCCCGGTCAAGCATGATATAAACGCCGGGTTGATCCGGCAATAATTTTAACTTTTCTTGTATAACTTCATTCATGATAACGATACCGCTCTCTCATTTTATTATACAATACCTTTTAAGAATTTGCAATAAAAAAGAGCAACTTATTTGTTGCCCTTTTTGTCTCTCAATATCCTAAAAACTCTACGCCTTTTAACAATACGTCGTTGACCGTATCATTGCTTAAACTGTAAAAAATAACTTTCCCGACACGATTGCTTCTGACAATTCCTAAATTTTTCAAAAAACGAAGCTGGTGCGATACGGTCGTTTGATTGATGCCCAAAACGAACGACAAATCTGTAACACACAGCTCCGTGATCGCCAACGCCGATAATATGCGCAGGCGCGTTGAGTCTGAAAACACCGAAAAAAAACTCACTAAACCGTCTAAAATTTCGCCTTCCGGTACATAGTCCTCAATCAATGTTTGCGTTCTCCCATCCAAAAGCAATGTCTGTGTTGCCATATTGTTCACCTTCTCTATTTTATAGTTTCATTATACCGGTTACAATAAAATATGTCAATATGCACACATTTCCAATTCTGTCGAATTAACACTCCTTTTGTATGATTTTGTAAAACTGTCAAATCTTACGATTCCACGCAAATTTTTATGATAAACTTCAGCCTGTAATTCCTTACAAAAACAACTCATTTAATTTTTTTTACGGTATAACCAGCCTCTTCTACCGCATGAATCAAAACATCATCCGCGACTTCCGTTTCAACCGTCGCACACTTCTTTTTCAAATCTACCGTTGCCGATACCCCATCAATCGCATTGAGCGCTTTTTCTACGCGCGCACTGCAATGACTGCAGCTCATACCTTCAATCATCATTATTTTTTTCGCCATACTATTTTTTTGCTCCTTTTTATTTTTATCCATGCGCTTCGATCGAAAACGCATCAGACGCAAAGCATTTGAAACGACAAAAACAGAACTTAAACTCATTGCCGCAGCGCCAAACATCGGGTTCAATACCACGCCAATCGGAAACAAAACCCCGGCAGCAATCGGAATACAAAGCACGTTGTACAAAAATGCCCAAAATAAATTCTCATGAATATTGCGCACCGTCGCACCACTCAACCCGATCGCATCATTTAACGCACGCAAATCGCCTTGTACCAATACGATATCGGCAGAATCAATCGCAATATCCGTACCGTTTCCCATTGCGACGCCGATATCAGCCTCCTTTAATGCCGGCGAATCGTTTATTCCGTCCCCCACCATCGCCGTTATACCGTCATTTTTACAAGCTATAACAGCCTGCAACTTATCTTCCGGCATGACGTCCGAAAATACTTGTGTAATTCCGACCTCGTTCGCAATAGCTTGCGCAGCGCCCTTACTGTCCCCGGTAATCATGATGGTCTCTATGCCCTTTCTTTTTAAGTCCGCTACAGCCTCTTTACTGCCTTCTTTTAATGTATCCGCAACAGCGATCATGCCGATCAATTTATCTTCGACACATACGAATAAAACAGTATTTCCCGCGCTCTCCCACTCTGTATCTAAACCCTCACACACCTTGTCGGATACTCCGTTGGCTTCCAACAAGCGCTTATTGCCGATTAAAACCAAACGGCCATCCCATTCTGCTTCCGCACCCATGCCGCTCTTATATTGGAATTTTGATACAACTATTGCCGAAACACCTTCAACTTTCGCTTGCTCTACGATACATTCAGCCAACGGATGATTCGAGTTGATCTCCATACCCGCAGCGATACTCATCACAAGTTCTTGAGAATACCCGTAAAATGTTGCGACCTTTTGTACGCGCGGTTTTCCTTCCGTAATGGTCGCCGTTTTATCGAGAAGAACTGTGCGTATGTCTTTTGATTTCTGCAGCGCTTCCGCATCTTTATAGAGTATTCCCAAAGATGCGCCTCGGCCGGTGGCCGCCATTACCGCAACCGGCGTAGCCAACCCTAAAGCACACGGACACGAAATCACCAAAACACTGATCGCCATACTGAGCACTTCAAAGAAATACACGTCAGCCGTTTTTGTCGCCCAAATGATCAGCCAAACAATAAAATCAATTGCGGCAAGAAGCAATACGCTCGGAACAAATATCGCGGCAACCTTATCAACCGTCCGCTCAATCGGCGCCTTGGACGTTCCGGCTGATTGCACGAGCTGAATTATCTTCGACAAAACCGTGTTTTCTCCCACTTTCTCCGCACGTACGCGAAGAACGTTTCCCTTATTGATCGATGCACTTGTAACAAAATCCCCAACGCCGACCTCAACCGGTAAACTTTCTCCGCTGATTGCCGAACGATCGACAAATGAATTCCCCTGTACGATCTTTCCGTCTGCAGGTATGCTGTCTCCCTGCTTCACCACGACGATCTCACCTACTTGTAATTCTTTCAACGGTTTTACCGTCTGCACCCCGTCGCACTCAACGGTAACAGATTCCGGAGATAATCGATACAATTTTTCTATTTCTTCGCCTGTTTTCTTTTTCGAACGAGATTCCAACCACTTTCCCAGCGTTACAAGCGTTAAAACCATAGCCGCCGATTCAAAAAATAAATAGCGCATAGCAAACGCCATGGCATCATCTTTTGTAGGCAATAAAAACATGACGACCAAACTGTATAGATACGCTACAGCGCTCCCCAAACTAACCAGGCTATCCATATTCGGGACCCGCTTCACAAGAGCCTTAACTCCGCTGATAAAAAATGCCCGGTTAATAAATAAAACAGGCGTCGTTAAAATACATTCAACCAGCGCAAAATTTGATGCTATTTTCAATATGCCCGGCAAAGGTGCGCCCAACATGTGCCCCATCGTGAAATATAATAACGGAATCAAAAAACATATCGATGCTATAAATCGGTTGCGCAATGCCTTGCTCGCATCGCTTTTCTCTTCAACACCTTCTCTTGTTTCCGACTTATCCTCCCAAAGCGTTGCCCCATAGCCGAGAGTCTTTACCATTTCTATGATCTCTTGCGCCCCGATCTTCGCTTCATCGTATTCCGCAGTCATCCGCTCCCCCATTAAGCTGACTTCCGCCTTATTAACTCCGTCCATCCGCGAAATCGTCTTTTGAATACCCGCCGAACACGCTGCGCACGTCATTCCCGTTATTTTGAAAACTTGTTTCATTTCATCTCCATAAATTGCAACTATATTGGTTGCAATTATTATAAACGATTTTAGCATCAATGTCAAATCTTTCGTAAAACTATTTTACTGAACATCTTAAAAACAATACAACCCTATCATTATAAGCTGATCTTTTTTTGTACAATAAAAAGGACAGGCGTAAAACCTGTCCTTTTTTCGTTTAGTAGCATTGATTGACTTTTATTTATTGAAATATCTCTTCAAAAGTCCGTTGAATCCGGCGCCGTGACGAGCCTCATCCTTCGCCATTTCATGAACCGTGTCATGAATTGCGTCATAACCCAACTCTTTTGCGCGTTTTGCAATTGCCAGCTTACCGGCACACGCGCCCGTTTCGGCAGCCACACGCAGCTCCAAGTTCTTTTTCGTTGAATCCGTTATGCATTCGCCCAACAATTCGGCAAATTTCGATGCGTGTTCGGCCTCTTCAAAAGCATAGCGCTTATAAGCTTCCGCAACCTCAGGATATCCTTCACGCTCCGCTACGCGCGCCATTGCCAAATACATTCCCACTTCCGTGCATTCCCCTTCAAAATTCGCGCGAAGGCCCGCTACAACTTCTTCGTCCAAACCTTTTGCCACGCCAACTTCGTGTACACAGGCAAATTTAATTTCTGCGGCATCATCAATCGGAACAAATTTCGTCGCCTTACATACCGGACAAACCTCAACAGAATCTTCTACTACTTCTCCGCAAATAGCACATCTTTTCATCACTTTTACCTCTATATTTTATTTGGAAGCATCCCTTCCATCTTTCATCTGTATTTTACCATGCAAAACAATTATTTACTGTTGCATATGCAACAATCGGATGGATTTATAGGTTATTCCTGTTTTTGACCAGCGCCGCTGACAAAAAATTGATGATAAATTGCGCGCACACATTTTTCGTAATCTTCATTGTCAATGCCGACAATAATGTTCATTTCGCTTGAACCCTGATCGATCATACGCACATTGATACCGGCTTCCGATAAAGCGCCGAACAACCGTGCAGACGTACCGATACTGGAAGCCATACCGTGTCCGACCGTTGCAACAAGCGCTATATTTTCTAAAACACGAATATAGTCGGGAGAAACGCTTGCCCGAATTTCCTCCAATAGTTGATCCAAAACGCCGTCAGACAAATAGCGACTCTCTATGACCAATGACAATGTATCAATTCCGGAAGGCATATGTTCAAAACAAATCCGATGATTTTCTAATACGCTCAATACTTTTCGTGCAAAGCCGATTTCCGCGTTCATCATGGATTTTTCCAAAAATATAACCGTAAAATCTTTCTTTCCCGCTATGCCTGTTACGATATTTCCTTGAGCGACATATTTTTTAGAAGGCAAAATCAGCGTTCCAGCATCCATAGGCCGAAACGTATTTTTAATTTTAATCGGAATATCCCCTTTTCTTACAGGGAAAATAGAATCAGCATGAAGCACGTTGGCTCCCATGTAGGAAAGCTCACGCAGCTCTTTGAACGAGATCACTTCGATCTTTTGCGGATTGTTCACGATGCGAGGATCGCACGCAAGAAATCCGCTGACGTCCGTCCAATTCTCATATACTTCCGCATTCATGGCGCGCGCAACAATCGAACCGCTTATATCCGAACCGCCGCGCGAAAATGTTTTAATATTCCCCTGTGCGTCTGTTCCATAAAAACCGGGAATGACCGCATCTCCGCTGTCTTGTAAAGCCTGCTCTATGGCCGCATACGAGCGTTTTTCATCAAACGCACCTTTTTCGTCAAAAAATATAATATCTTTCGCATCGATAAACGCGCGCCCCAGCTTTGCCGCAATGATCCGCGCATTCAAATATTCGCCGCGCGAAGCTGTAAAATCCGCGCTTTTACGCTCGTCGATTTCTTGTTCCGTTGCATCTAAAATGGATTTAATGTCGAATGAATCCATCCCCAACTCTTCTACAATCGACGTAAACCGTTTGCGAATTTTAGCAAAGGTCTGCGAACAATCACCACCCTCCTGCGCTTCGCGATAGCAAGCATACAACAAGTCGGTAACCTTTATATCCCCGGAATATCGTTTTCCGGGTGCGGATACTACTACATATTTACGAGCCGGATTTGCATTTAATATTTCGCAAACCCGCATAATATTGGTTCCGTCCGCCAATGACGATCCGCCAAATTTACAAACAACAGGTTTCATTTTCATCGAATCTCCTTGCCTTCGATATAATATCTCTTTTCTTCGCTTTCCCCCATCGAAAAAGTCTTGCGAGGCAAACTGCCATACTTCAAAACTTGTGCAAATAATTGAGCTTTATCCATTTTCGGCAATGCTATTCCGACATAATCCGCATTTTCAAGCGTCAGATCGAGCAACGCAGCTTCGCCGTGTATGTAATCGACACTCCCGCCGTACGCAACAAGATATTCCGCAATGTATTCATCCGTTTGCCGAACCGCTTTCGCCACATCTTTCGGCAAAGCGATCGGTTTTGCTTTGCCCCCATAATATATGGCGCCAATCCCGTCGCCGTCATTGGAGAATCTTTGCAAAAAATTCTTACCGTCGATTCCTTTTATAATGCGATGAATCCCCTCAAACCGTATCCCCGGATCATAAATATTCACCGCTTCAACCAGAGCATATCGCGCAGGATGCGTTGCCTGCTCATCCTTTGACAATGTCTTCTTTATCTGCTCCCACGATGCCTTCGCCGTTGCCAATGAATGATTCCCGTCCCCGACCATAAACAATACGCCGTCCTTTTTTAAGCGCTCGAATCGCTCAATTATCGGTCGATAATCGGAAACAAAATAGCCGGTTACATGCCCGCCCCCCATATTCAAATCAAAATCATATACCCGGTTTAGATCTTCGATCTTAATCTTCCCCAATACATCATTTTGTGGATCATCGTACAACAACATTATATGCGGAAACTCGATTTCTGCCTGCTCGCGTATTTTCAGCCGAGGCGGAATCCTCTGCAAAATTGTCTCTTCCGTCGCTCGAACCGCGCATCTTGCTCCTTGTTCATACGAATATTCTTCCAGATCAATCGACAGTACGAGCCCTTTGCGCATAGGAGAATACGGCGTCCTTCGCTCCACCAATATAAACCCTCGCGGTAATTTTCGAAATATCCCCTCACGTTTATAGTCACGCATGGTTTGCGAAATTTTTTTGATCCTATCTTCGCATCCCGGTTGATCCAAATAAATTTCCGGCAATGTAAGCCGAAGCGTCGAAGGCTTATTGCCAACGACACCCTCCAGCTTGTCCCAATACTTCGCGTCCGACGTGTGCTGATCGCAAGCAATCACCGCCCAAGCCGACATGTCAACCGAAACATCCGGTAAAATAATTTCGGGAGCAACTATGCAACTGCTCATCTTGTATCTCCTTGCCCTTCCTTTAACCGCCGTAATTGATTACTATAAACACAAATAAAGCGAGAGCAATCGCTAACAATTTAATGGGTACGTTATCAATAAAAATTCCGGCAACTTTTCGCCAAAAGCTCTTTTCTCTCATATGTGTTTTCTCCCTTCCCCGGATAAATCTTTCCAATAATATTCGGTGAGCGTCTTTTTTAACAAATCATAATCCGCATAACGGGAAATCTTCCCCTTTTGCGCTATGGTAATGATACCTGTTTCCTCTGAAACAATCAACGCTATCACGTTGGACGTTTCCGTGATGCCGATGCCAGCACGGTGCCGCGTCCCTAATTCTTTCGGTATATTTACGTTTTGCGTCAACGGCAAAAAGCATCCTGCGGCTTGAATTTTGTAATTGTTTATGATCATCGCGCCGTCATGCAATGGCGCTTTAACAAAAAAGATTCCTTCGATCAATTGCGAAGATATGTTTGCATCCAAAATTACGCCGCTCTCCAATACTTGAGCCGGTATGTTATCGTTGGATAAAATTATTAAGGCGCCGATATTATCTTTCGACAAATTCTGCAATGCTCGAATAATTTCAGAAATATATCGCTCCACCTCGTCTTTCGTCGCATAAACAGGATGCTCTCGCTTTTCAGATAATCGGTTGAGTGTGTTCAAATTCAAAATATCACGTTTCACTTCCACGTTAAAAATAACAAGAATCAACCCCGCAAGCACCAACGGGATCACCATAAACACATCGCCTTTCAAATTCACGTCGGATGCAAAAATAATTCCCGTAACAATAATAAATAAAGCAAATACGACAATAACGCTACGAACATTATTCATTTTCAAAACGCGAAAAACGTAATAAAACACCGCAGCAAACAATATGATCAACAGAACATCTACCGTGCGAAAACTCGCAAATGCTTTTTCAACGTTATCGATTATTTCCTGCATAAAAATCTCCGATTCTCTTTCGTACTTTTTTATTTTACACGAATTTCAAAAAAAAATAAAGTAAAATTTACATTGATTCGACGTTATTTGCACTACTGCCGAAAAATAATTGCGTATTTACTGCATTCAACGCCGCTGCCGCCGACCACTCCCCGGATTTTATACGGTTCATTGCTTCAAAAATTCGGAAATACAATTCTTCCACCCGTTTGATTCCCAGCGATTCCGCTTGCCGCCTGTTGACTTTAACGCCATATTCTTTCATTCCCAACACTTTCGCCGTCTCAACATCGCTTTTCCGCAAAACCAGAATTTCATACATGCCCCGATAATAGGAGCATAATGCATTCAAAATTGCCGTTTCATCAAAACCTTTTGATAATAATTCTGCCTGCACCGTGAGAAATTTAGTAAAATTTCGAAGCTCCAATGCGTTCGACATCTCATAAATCTTATAATCTGCATCGCGATAGACGACATTATCAACATCACACGGCTCTATTCTCTTGCTTTTCGCAGCAAATGCGATCAGTTTTTCTGTCTCGCCCCGAATGCGCGTCATGTCCGATAAACAATAACGCATGATCCTTTCGCAACTGTCCGTGTCGATCGAAATTCCGGCTCGCTTGAACTGCGTATAGATCCATCGCAAAACCGTATCTTCGTCCGCCTTTGAACAATCTACCCAGGTAACGTTTGCACCTTTGCGCAGATCAAACGACTTCCCTTTCGCCGCTGTCGAATTGACTATTAACAGTATCGTGTCCGGTTGCGGATGTTCAAAATATTCTTTCAAATACCTTTCATAATCCGCTTCCGTAGGATAAAAATCTGTCACTTTGACAATTCTCTTCTCACTCATAAAAGGGATGCTCTGTACGGCCGCAAGCAATGCCGTCAATTGACTTCCCTTCATCGTTTCACCATGAAATACTGAAAAATTTAAGGACGGCTCTTGCAAAAATTTTTCCTTTAACATCTCTTCGCCGCGTTCCTTAAAATATTCCTCTTCGCCGTCAAACAAATAAATAGGAGCAGGATCCGTTTCCAGACTTTTCTTAAATAATACGAATTTCACCGATCATGCCTCCTTTATGATTACCTTTTCATCTTGCACGCTCAATTCTATATCTCCGCTGTCTTGTATAGACAATTTATTCAACGCGCGTTCAAAATAAATTTCCTCCGCGGGCATACATTCTTGCGCAAGATCGCTTTCTTTTTCGGCGATCATCACGTCGCATTGCGGCAACCCGCTTTCACTTTGAGCATCGTCCCGTATAAAAAGTATGTCCGCCCCGTCAAAATTCATGTACAAAACCCGCTCGTTTACAAAATCAAAATTTTGTTTCCCCATCGAAAAAAATCCGTCCTGTCTCCTTACGCGTACGCTGTGAAACGAGTTGACAAACGAGCTGTCCGCGCTTATATATAAATCGTCAATCGAGGCATACTCCAAAAACACCGGTACTGCCGTATTTACATCTCTGGCCGATCCGATCGTAATCAATACATCGATTTTATGAATCCCCTCACGCAGCAAAACGCGCTCAACATGATCCGCATCAGGCACCCCATAAGAAATGATCGCCGTGTTTTCGCTTTCTCTGTAAACGACAAAATTACTTCCGTAATACCCGTGTAATGAAAGGATCCCCGCATCATAGAAGGCCAGATTTTGCGTACACATCATCGCGACCATCAATATGCTCAAAAGAAATGCGCCCGCCGCTTTTACCCATACGCGAAAATTGATCTTATCCGATAAAAGCCAAATTATCAAGTACCAAATTACAGCCGCTCCTCCAAATGAAAAACCCGCAATTAACAGCGTATCAAACTCCAACATCATAATCGGAAGGACGGCGATTTGCAAAAGGTATTCCGGTATAAACAGGATGATCGACCCCGCAATCGGAATGATTGCCGCAGCCATACAGCAGACAAACAATACGGCATAAACTGCGCTTATCAGCGGTATAAACAGTAAATTCAAGAAAAAGCTGATCGCCGAAACGTACCCGAAACAATCCAGCAAGATCGGGAATGTGCATATCTGTGCAGACAACGCGGTTCCGACAGCCGTAGCAACGGACTGTCTGATGTGCGGTATCCGACTAATTTTGCGGGACAAATGTCCTCCCAAAACGACGATTCCGCCCGCAGCGGCAACGGACAGCTGAAAGCCAACCGAAAATAAATACAGAGGATTGATGACAAGCACGGCAAACGAAGCCACCGAAACGGAATTTAAGCGATCGTACTGGAACCCGGCTACATCCGACGCCAACAAAACCAAACACATGATAAACGCCCGCACGGACGACGGTGAAAATCCGCATATCCCTACATATAAAAATAAAAAGATCGATACGACAAAAAAGCGCAACCACTTATGAATATTCAGCCGTTTTAAGAAAAAAGTCAATACACCGTAAACGACGCCGATATGTAATCCGGAAACAGCAAAAATATGCGCAACCCCGCCGTATCGAAAATTTTGCAAAACTTCGTCATCCATGAAGCCGCTGTTTCCAGTAATCATCGCATAGGCGATCGACGCATTGTTTGTTTCCATGCTCGCGTAAATCGTATTGCGCAAATGGAGATCGATTTGATTGAAAACATTGGCAGCCGTCTTCCCCTCTACTTGAAAAGCGTCTTCCTCCGCAAACGCGCGATATCGTATCTTTTCAAGCATCGAAGAGGCATTCAGTTTACCATATTCCCAACTTTGAATCGTTGTGACTTCCGCAGAAAAAGCAACGCGATCTCCTAACGCCAATTCCTCTTCCCCTTGGTATACATAAACTCGTAGTTTATAAGCGCCCGGATTGATCTCTCCCGACTCCCTGTCAACTATCGTAAGATCCGATATCGTATAGACCTGCGTTTCATTTGCAACGCCGATCTCATCGACAGTCCCTAAAACGTAACAGACCCCGTCAAGATTCGGCAAACGGTCGAATTGCGCAATTCGCATTCCGAGAGAAAAAGAACCGATCAGAAACAAACAACAAAACACGGCGGCGGCAGGCAAGGCGCTCCCCGTATGTTTGCTCCTCATTTTCCGAATCAAACAGATACAGCCGATCGGGCTCAGAACCGTCAAAAAGAATAAGGAATATAACCCCAAAAAATAATATGCGGCAATACCGCCGCCAAAACTCAACGCCGCTAATAGAAGCGGACGAAAATTAACGATGCGCAAACCGCAAAAAAGAATATGATCATCTCTGCGGTCATATTTAATTTTGCTTTCGCCTCGTTCTCGTATCATAACACTAAATAAATATAGTACGTTCCGTCGATCAAAACCACGTCGTCGTATGCGATTTTTGCCTCCGCGTCAATCTTTGACGGCGGATCGACAACGCCTGCGACACAAAACAGCTCCCGATACGTACTGCCAAA